>NZ_JAXCHT010000020.1:0-90798 GCF_035984655.1 Actimicrobium sp. GrIS 1.19
GGAAAGCCGCCTTGAATCGGTTCACCATCATGTTCGATGAGCGTATGCCGCAACATTAATCGATTTCCCGATTACACAAAATCGCGGACACCCTCCCTTCGCCTCTCGTGGCAGCTCGGTCCAAAGCTGCCTTGCACGCAACGCAGCGACTCTTAAGTTCCTCTCTCGACATCGAAGCGTGATCGCGGGAGATTATCTCGAGTGCAATTCTGAACGCATTGATGTTGCTGTAGACGTACACCACGCCTTCAGCGGTCTGTGCACCGAGCAACCCGAGCTTGTCGATCGACTTCTCGTACACGACGTCCTTCGGACGCTCGATCGGCCTCAAAGCCTCTAGGCTAGGCTTCTGGAGTTCGGTTGCGCTAACGATTGAATTCAAGATATCAGAGAGCAATGGCCAAGCATCCTCGTAGGATGCAAGCTCTCCCGCTAAGCTCGCGGCAACTGTAGTTCCGTCGCGAAAGCGCTTGTAGCTCTCGGAGACGAGTGCGTTTATGACCGCGACCACAAGCATGACATTGTAGTGGTCAAGTAAATTCAGACATAGCGATAGGTTTTTTTGCTGTCATTTTCCGTTCGAAGGCGGAGGGCGACAGGTTGCCCAATACGGAATGTAATCTGGTGCAGTTGTAGAAGCCGACGATGTAGTCGGTAACGTCATTTTTAGCTTCCGCCTGATTGGCATAAGTGCGTTGCCAGACCCGCTCCATTTTGAGGTTCAGGAAGAAGCGTTCTGCAACTGCGTTGTCCCAGCAATTTGCTCGGCGGCTCATGCTGCAGATGAAGCCCTGCTCGGTCAGGAGTGCCTGGTATTGCTTGCTGGCGTATTGGCTGCCACGGTCGCTATGGACGATTAATCCTGGTGCTGGACGGCGCTGCTGAATCGCCATCTGCAGTGCCTTGCAGACCAGTTCGGCCGGCATGCTCGGTGCCATCGCCCAGCCCACTACTTTGCGCGAGAACAGGTCGAGTACCATCGCCAGATACAGCCAACCAGTAGCTGTTCGAATATAGGTAATGTCGGTCACGAAGGCAATATTGGGCGCGTCCGGATTGAACTGCCGCGCCAAGATATTTTCGGCAATCGGCAGGGTGTGATTGCTGTCGGTGGTGTGAACGAACTTGCGCTTCCAGACCGGCTTGAGGCCAGCCCGACGCATCAGACTGCGTGCCTTGTAGCGGCCAATATCAATGCCTTGTGACGCCAGGGCGCTGACCAGGCGCCTGCTGCCGTAGCTTTGCTGGCTGGCGGTGAAAGCGGCCTTCAGATGTACGCCAACCTTGCATAAAAGTGGTTTAGCAGGACGGGACTGGGCGCTGTAATAGCCGGCGCGGCTGACCGACAAAACCCGGCAACTTTGCTCAACGGGGACGGCCTTCTTTTGCAGTTGTGAAATCAGCGCGTAGCTCACTTCAGTTCCCGGGCAAAGAAGGCCGAGGCCTTTTTTAAAATATCGACATCGCCTCGCAATTGACGGTTTTCATGTTCCAACTGGCGAATACGCTGCTGGTCTGCCGTCAACGGATTACCGATGCCTCGCTGGCCGCTTTGCTCAGCGTCATATTGCTTGATCCAGCGACGAATCGCGGTCTCGCCGATATCCATGCTCTGACTGACCTGTGTAGTCGTCAGTCCTTGTTCCTTGATCATACGAACGACTTCCAGCTTCAGGCTGATGTCGAATTGCCGGCGTTGCTTTGTCATTGATTTTTCCTCTGGTGGTGGAGTTTCCCACCTATCGAGGTGTCTGCACAAATTAGACCACTACACATAACCTGTGATCAGCGCGACGATGAGGGTTTCTGACATGCTCGCCTGAAGTATTCGATGGTGCCTAACTTGGTCTATAACGCCAGCTGTCAATTTACCATGGAATCTTGCTAGATAGCATTGAAATACTGACTCCTCGCGGAGGTGCGTCAGTCCTATGAATGAATGCTTTTGACCAGTTCACGCCTTTTACACCCACACCGCAAGTTGATATTCAGGGCTATTGAAGGACAACCAAATCTGAACGCCGCGTTCATCCAGGTCGGCTTATGCACAAGCAATCCAGTGGCATCGACGCCCCACTCGATGCTACACTCCCGCCGATGCGCCGCCCCACCCCCTTCCGCTACCTGACCGCCTGGATCGCCTGCTTCGCGATCCTGCTGGCGGCATTGGCGCCGAGCGTGACGCATGTGCTGGCCGCTGCCAAGGGCGGCAATAACGCGTGGATGGAGATCTGCTCCACCACCGGTACCAAATTCATCAGCAGCGCCGTCGCGCAAAAAACCAATCCCGCCGCACCGTCCGACCAGTCGATGCAACACGGCCATTGCCCGTTCTGCCTGGCGCATGCCGATATGACGGTCCTGCCGACCACCCATTTGTTCGTGCTGCCGTTGCTGGCCAGCGCCGAGATGTTCCCGTCGCTGTTCTATCAGTCCCCCCGTCCGCTGTTCATGTGGACCGCCGCGCAGTCGCGCGCACCGCCGTCGATTTCCTGAGTTAGCCCCCGATTGCTGTCATTCCGTCCGGCCCTGCCGGTGCGGGTAATGACGGCGCATCCCAATCAGACTTCTCAGTCAATTCACGCCGGAATTCTCATGAATCATCGCATCACCCCCCTTACCGCGGCCATTCTGGCCGCGTTCTCCAGCCACGCCATTGCGCAGCAAAGCGCTCCCGAAAAATCGCTCGGCAGCGTTACCGTCACCAGCGGCCGTCCCAGTTCATTGCCGTCGCAGATCCCCACCACGATGGAGGGCATCACCGGCAAACAGGTCGAGGCAACCATCAACGCCACCGACAGCGAAGACGCGCTGAAGTACTTCCCCAGCCTGCTGGTCCGAAAGCGCTACATCGGCGATTACAACCATGCGGTGCTGTCGAGCCGCGCCTCCGGTACCGGCAACAGCGCGCGTTCGGCGGTGTATGCGGATGGCATCCTGCTGTCGAATTATCTCGGCAATGGCGCGACCTACGCGCCGCGCTGGGGCCTGGTCACGCCGGAAGAAATCGAGCGCGTCGATGTGCTGTACGGCCCGTTCTCGGCGGCCTATCCGGGCAACTCGGTCGGCGCGGTGGTCGACTATGTCACGCGCATGCCGACGCAATTCGAAGCCCATGCCAAGGTCAGCGCCTTCAGCCAGCCCTTCAAGCTGTACAACACCGACACCACGTATCACGGCCACCAGAGCAGCGCGTCGCTGGGCGACCGGAGCGGCGCCTGGTCGTGGTGGCTGAACGTGAACCGCACCGACAGCCACGGCCAGCCATTGACCTTTCCGACCCGCGCCATCAGCACCAGCGCGCCGGCGACCAATTCGGTAGAGGTGACTGGCGCGGTGGCGGGGCTCGATCGCACCAATACGCCTTGGCTGCTGCTGGGCACGGCGACCGAATATCACACCGTCCAGGATCACGCCAAAGCCAAGCTGGCCTATGATTTTTCACCGACCATCCGCGCCAGTTACACGCTCGGCGTCTGGGAAAACACCTCCGAAGGCCGTCCGCAAACCTACCTGCGCAACAGCGCCGGCGCGCCGGTGTATGCCGGTCCGGTCAGCATCAACGGCAAGGGCTACACGCTGCTGCCGAGCGACTTCAATCTGAGCAATGAATCGCTGGAACATGTGATGCACGGCCTGTCGCTGAAATCGACCACGCGCGGCGCCTTCGACTGGGAAGCCGCGGCCAGCGTGTATGTCTACAACAGGGACCAGTTGCGCGCCGCTACCACTGCCCTGCCCGCAGCGACCAGCGGCGGCGCCGGCACCATCCAGGATCAGGACGGCACCGGCTGGAACACGCTGGCGCTGAAAGGCATCTGGCGACCGGACGGCGTCAAGGGCGCGCACATCGTCGACTTCGGTTATCAGCAGGAGAACTACCGGCTGCATATCCTGAAATCGAACATCGCCGGCGACTGGCGCAGCGACAGCGCCGGCACGCTCAGCAATGAAGTCGGCGGCAAGGCGCAGTTGCGCAGCCTGTACGGGCAAGACCGCTGGGCCATCACGCCGCAGTGGCAAGCCGTGTTCGGCGTGCGGCTGGAAAACTGGACGGCGTCCAATGGCTACACCCGTTTTTCGGCCACCAGCACGGCCAACACCAGCTACGCCGACCGCTCGGAAAATTTCATCTCGCCGAAAGCCGCGCTGTCGTATCGCTGGTCGGACGACACCGTGTTCAAGGCGTCGATCGGCCGCGCGGTGCGCATGCCAACGGTGAGCGAACTGTATGGCGCGACCTCGACCACCAATTCGCAGTACATCAACGACCCCAACCTGAAGCCGGAAAAATCCTGGACCACCGAACTGACCGCCGAAAAGGATCTCGGCGATGCGCGCATGCGGCTGACGTTCTTTACCGAGAACGTGCACGACTCGCTGTATGCACAAACCACCTTTGATCCGGCCGCCAACAGCAATATCAGCCGGGTGCAGAACGTCGGTCGCATCAAGACCAATGGGGTTGAGATGGCGCTGTCGGGCACCGATGTGATCCGGCGCGGCCTCGACCTGTCCGGCAGCGTGACCTGGGCCGATTCGCGCATTCGCGACAACGCCGGCTTCGTCAGCGTCCCCGGCGACACCATCGGCAAATACCAGCCGCGCGTGCCGGAATGGCGTGCCACTGCCGTGGCGACGTATCGGTTCGGCGAGCGCTGGAGCGCCACGTACGGCGCACGTTACAGTGGCCCGCAGTATTCGACGCTCAACAACGCCGACGTGAATGGCTTTGCGTACCAGGGCGCCAGCAAATACTTCACCACCGATCTGCGGGTGCGCTATCAGATCGCCAGGCAGTGGACCGCGTCGTTCGGGATCGACAACCTGAACAACTACCAGTACTGGAATTTCCACCCGTATCCGCAGCGCAGTTTTGCGGCTGAATTGCGGTTCGACCTGTGATGACGACACCGACCTTGACGACCTCGCTGCGCGCGCGTCGACACAGCCTGCTGGTGCGCATCCATCTGTGGTCGGCCTTGATCGCCACGCCGCTGGTGGTCATCGCCGCATTGACCGGCCTGCTGTATCTGTTCACGCCACAGATCGAAGCAGTGCTGTATGACCACCTCGATCATGTGGCCGTTGGCGGCGTGCCGCTGGCGCTGGACCGGCAGGTTGCCGCCGCCGTCGCGGCAGCGCCACCCGGTGCGACGCTGCAAGCAGTGGCGCCGGCGTTTGCCGACGGCGACACCACCGCAGTCAGCTTCGCGCCAGCGGCAGATGGTCATGCAGGTCACGCCGCGACGCCACCGAAGGCAGGTGCACTGGTGGTGTACGTGGACCCGGCCAACGCGCGCGTCACGGGACAGCTGGCGCGACACGAGCGCTTCGGCAACTGGTCGAAGAACCTGCATTCACGCCTGCTGCAGACCAATGGCTGGCGCTGGATCATCGAACTGGCGGCCAGCGTGTTGCTGGTCATGCTGCTGACCGGCGTCTTGCTGTGGTGGCCGCAACCAGGCAAAACCGGCATGCCGCAGAAGTCGGCAACGGGCCGAACGGCATGGAAGCAATGGCATGGTTTCATCGGTGCGGCGCTCATGCTGCTGACGCTGATGATCGTTGTCACCGGTCTGACCTGGAGCGAACATGCCGGCGGTCAAATTCGCGCGCTGCGCGACCTCAGCGGCCAGGGACCAACCCCGCCGCCGCGTCATTTGCAATCCGGTATGACGCCAACGGCCGCGCCCCTGACGTGGCAGGCGGCTGCCGACCTCGCCCGCGCCCGCGCACCGGAAGTGGCGATCGAATTGCGGCCGCCCGTAAACAAGCAGGGTGTCTGGCGCGCCAATGCGACCACACGCGGGGCGCCGCTGCGTCAATTCGATTTGCGCCTTGACGCCTTCAGTGGCGCCACGCTGTACTACGCCGGATGGGATCAGCAAACCCTGTTCGGCAAGGCCACGGCAATCGGCATTCCGTTTCATCGCGGCGAATTCGGCTGGTGGAATCAGGCGCTGTTGCTGCTGTTCGATCTCGGCGTATTGTTTTCGGTGGCGTCCGGCTGGGTCATCTTTTTCGGGCGCTGGCGTGCCGGTGCGGCGCTCATGCCACGCTGGTTGCCGGGGACATTGACGTCGGTGCCGTTGGCTGGCTGGATTGCGCTGCTGGCGCTGTGCGCACTGATGCCTTTGCTGGCGATCACGGTCGTGCTGGTGGCATTGCTGGAGTTGGGCGGGGCAGGAATCCGGCGCGGCGTTCAGTAACTGATCCGGAACCGGTATCCCTTGAAGCGCAGGGTTGCCGCTTTCGGCTTCAGGTTTTCCAGCACCAGTCCGGGCGCGATTTCATCGCCCTCGTGCACCAGCCGCTTGTCGAGCAACAGCATGCGGTCGGCCGGATTGTCGGAATACATCGAGCCGCCAACGGCCAGCGGCGGCAACTCGCGCCGCACGTTGTCGGGCAGGTCGGCCATCGCGATGACACTGGACTGCGGCGCCGTGTCGACAGGCTTCGTGTCGGGTGGCTTCCTGGCAGGCTCCGGGACGGCGACCCTTGCTACCGCGACCGGCCTGGCAACCGGCTCCGGCCTCGGCGCCAACTTGGGCAAGGGTGGTGGCAACGGCAATTCATTGGCGACGCTGGCGGCCAGCGGCGGCGCTGCCGGCATGGGTCGGGCCGCAACCAGCTGCACCGGCGCGGACACCGGGCTGTTCATCTGCCATGCCAGTGCGGCGATCGCCAGAACCAGTCCCGCCAGTACGATCCAGAGCGCGCGGCGCTGCCACAGGGTGGCCTGGTGCGGCGCTGTCCGGCCCGGCTGCGGCTGGGTGTGAAGACCGGGCAACTCGCCGAGGTGCCGCTCGCTGTCGGCTTTCTTGAGGGCGTCGAGAATGTAGGACATGAATTATTTTCCCGTCGTCGCATCGGCTGCGAGCGTGTCACGTTGCAAATGGGGCTCGGCCACGCCACCGGCGGCAGCCAGCCGCATGAACGTCTTTGGCCCGGCAATGCCATCGGCCTGCAATCCCTGGCTCTGCTGGAACTGGCGGATGCTCGCGCCGAGGGCATCGCCGTATGGCTGATCCGGCGCCGGCGCCGCTGTCGCATTGATGGTCGCAATCCGAGCCGCGAGCCAGTCGACTTCGGGGCCGCGGTCACCGGTGCGGACTTCCTTGTGATACCCGGCCGGGCCACGCCACAAGGTGTGGTATTCGCCGGCCCAGCGCCGTTCCAGCGCTGCCAGCGTCACTTTTTCATAGACGCCGCCAATTTGCAGTAGCGCGTTGTCGGTCTCCAGTCCGGCCAGCAGGGCGTAGTACTCCTTCTTTTCGTCGTCGCGCAGGGTCAGGATGACCGGCCGGTCAAGCTCGCGGATTTCATCCAGCCCCTTGCTGCTGACGAAGCAGTACACCTGCTGCTTGAGCAGTGCCCGGCACGGATCGGTGCCAGCGACTGTCAGCTGCCAGAATCGTCCGAGCCGTCGATAGGCGGTCGCCAGATCGCGCACGTCGCTGCTCAGGACGATGGGCTCGACCGGCTTGGGCGGTGTTGCAGGCGCCACCACCGGCGCCGGCTTTGGCTCGGCAACGGGCGGCGCCACTACCGCCGGGGTTTTCCGCGCGATCCGTGACGTCACAGGTTGCCGTTCCAGCGCCAGCACGGCGCCCGCGACAATCAATGCGCCCACCACCACGCCCGCCACCGACTGGTGCCAGGGCACGCCGGCGATCAGGCGCGACTGCACATCGAAGCTGAATACTTCGCGCGCTGCGGTCTCGATCGTGCGGGCATCGACATCCTGCTTGCCGCCGGCGTACGCGCCCAGCAGTGCGCGGTCACAGAGCAGGTTGATGCGACGCGGTATGCCGCGCGCGCGCTGATGGATACGGCGCATGGCGCTGCGGCTGAAGGGCGACGCGCTTTTGCTGCCGGCCACCGCAAGCCGGTGCGCAATGTACAGCGCCGTCTCGTCGACCGACAGGGCATCGAGGTGAAAGCGCGCGATGACGCGTTGTGCCAATTGCTCCAGTTCCGGCTTGGCCAGCATCGTGCGCAGCTCGGGTTGCCCGATCAGGATGATTTGCAGCAGCTTGCGCTCATTGGTTTCGAGATTGGTCAGCAGTCGCAATTGTTCCAGCACGTCGGCCGACAGGTTTTGCGCCTCATCAATGATCAGGACGTTGTTCTGCAATACCGCATGCGTCTTCAGCAGGTAGGTGTTGAGCGGATCAATGAAGTCCTTGACGGTGGCCACGCCGCTGTCGCGCGGCGCCACCCGCACGCCGAACTCGTCGCAGATCGATTGCAGCAATTCGATGACGGTTTGCTTCGGATTAAAGATGTAGGCGACATTGCAGCGCGCCGGGATTTGTTCCAGGAACAGGCGGCACACGGTGGTCTTGCCGGCGCCGATTTCGCCGGTCAGCAGCACGAAACCGCCGCCGCCGTTCAGGCCGTACAACAGGTGCGCCAACGCCTCGCGATGCCGCTCGCTCATGAACAAATAGCGCGGATCGGGGGCGATCGAAAAGGGGATTTGTTTTAGGCCAAAGAATCGTTGGTACATGTCCCGAAGGCTAGCACAAAGCGCTTTGCCACCGGTTGCTTTCAGTGCGGAAAATGCGCCAGTGTGGCATTGGCTTGTCCCTGCGCAGCACTGACCCGGGCACGCCGTTCCGGAACTGCCACGTCGCTGCGGATCACGGCGTCGGCCGTCCGCGTGCAGCGGGCCAGCGGTACGCAGGCGAACCGGCGATCCGCGCGAAACCGGAAACCACCACGAAAAAACCCTGGACAGGTGCCTGCCCCAAAGAAATTTGATGGCGCAGGGCATGAACAGTGGGCTATGATCGGCCATGGATTTTTACCAAGTATTAACTTTTCTGACTAACCACGCACGCGGATCCTGCGGCGGCGGCATGAAGTAATGCGATGGCGAATTTGATGGCAGCCCAGCCCAGATTATCGAAGCAAGCGCACGCCGGACTGATTCCGGTGCGGGCGTTGCTGATCGGGCTGGTACTGGTGTGCCTGGTTCCCGGCATCATTGCCGCCTTGCTGCTGTTCTTCCGGTTGTACGACGATGGCCGCATCCAGCTCGAAAAATCCACGATCTACACCGCCCGCACGCTGGCCCAGAGCGTCGACAGCCAACTGCTCAAGGTGCAGGGCGCGGCCCAGGCGCTGGCATTTTCAAACGCGCTCGCAACCCACGATTTCGCATCGTTCCATCGCGATGCCCGGGCTTTGCTGGCGGCGTCCGATATCGGCTCGAGCGTGATCGTCGCCGAGCTCGACGGCCAGCAAATCATCAACACCCTGCTGCCGTATGGCTCGCCGTTGCGGCGCTATACCGACCTGACCCAGATCAATCAGGTGCGGGCGACCGGATTGCCGGTGGTGTCGGGCATGTACATCGGCGCAATTACAAGGACAACCAAGGTCAATGTCACGGTTCCGGTCATGGCCGAAGGAAAGATCGCCTACGTCCTGAGCATTGGCGTGCCATCGCAGCAACTGACCAAAATTCTCCATGATCAGCAACTGCCACCGGACTGGATTGTCGCGATTTTCGATCGCGGCGGGACGATTGCGGCACGTTCCGCGGCAGCCGAGCAGTTTGTCGGCACCCAGGGCGTGCAGAAACTTACGCAACGCATGCGCGTGTCCGCCGAAGGCAGCATCGAATCCACCACGCGGGACGGCATCCCGGTATTGAGCGTCTACAGCCGCGCGCCCGTGTCGCACTGGGGCGTTGCCATCGGCATTCCAATCCGGATACTGGAAGCGGAACTGTCGCGCACCAGCACCCTGCTGGGCGCCAGTATCGCAATCCTGCTGGGCCTTGGACTTGGCCTGGCGGCCATGCTGGGGACGCGGATTGCCCGCTCGGTCAAGGTGCTGATCCGGGCCGCCAACGCCCTTGGTGAAGATCGTCCGATCCCGCCCGGCAAGGTGCATTTCCTGGAAGCCGACAATCTGGCGCGGGCGATGGATCACGCAGCGCGGCTGCTCGCATTGCGGGCGCAGGCGCTGCTGCAATCGCACGCCATCATCGAGGAACGCGAAGGGGAGCTGCGCCGGGCGCAAAATGTTGCACGCCTGGGCAGCTGGACCTGGGACGCAGCCAGTGGCGCCGTAGTGACCTCCGAGGAAATCCACAACATTTTCGGCATGAGCGCGATGCCGCCGTTCGAGCAACAACTGGATACGATCTATCCGCGCGCCGCCTGGGAAAAAATCAGGGACAGCGCGCTGCGCGCCTTCACGACCGGGATCGGCTACGACCTTGATCTGGCGGCGCGCCATGCCGACGGCCATACGCTCTGGGTCAACACCCGCGCCGAAGCCGTGCGCGACCGCCTGGGGAACATCACCGGGCTGCGCGGCACCTTGCAGGACATTACCGAACGCAAGAACGTCGAGAAGGTGCTGCTGCAGTCACGGCTGGAATTGCGCAAACTGGCCGACCATCAGGAAAGTGTCCGGGAGGCCGAGCGCAGACGCATTGCGCGCGACATTCATGATGATCTCGGACAAAACCTGATCGCGCTGCGCATGGATGTATCGATGATCTCGCATCAGCTTGCCGCCACCCAGCCGGTGGCCGATCGCTTCGCATCGGTACTCAATCAGATCGATGTCATTGTCGACAGCGTCCGCGCCGTGATCAATGACCTGCGACCCTCCGTGCTCGACCTTGGCCTGCACGCCGGACTTGAATGGCTGGTTGAGGAATTCACGCGTCGCAGCGGCATCGGGTGCGCCCTGGACATCGACGATGACGACCTCGACATGGACGACCAACGCGCCACCGCCTTGTTCCGGATCGTGCAGGAAGCGTTGACCAACATCATCCGGCACGCCTACGCCAGCCATGTCGAAGTCACCGTGCGCAGGAACAGCGGTGACTTGCTGGTGCAGATTGCCGACGACGGCATCGGCCTGCCGGGCGAATCGGAGCGAAAGGCCAACTCCTTCGGTCTGATCGGCATCGAAGAACGCCTGCATGCGATGGCCGGGTCGGTCGTCATTGCCAGCGCCGCAGGCCGCGGCATGGTGCTGACGATCAGGATTCCGGTGATCGTGGCGGAACCGAACCAGACCACCCTGTTATATGGAACGACGGCCGCCAGTCACTCGTGAATTCCGCGGGCGCACGCCTCGAAATACATCCATCCTTGACTGTCGTCAAACCGAATGCCGGCTCATGTCCTAGACTGAACCAAGCTTCGGAGAGAGATCATGAATAACTTGTCTGCCCAAGTTGTCGACAGTTTCAAATCAATGCTGCGCGGTACGATGTTGCAGCCCGGCGATGACGGATATGACACGGCACGCAGCGTCTGGAATGCCATGATCGACCGGCGACCGGCGCTCATCGTGCGCTGCGCCGGTGTCGCCGATGTCGTGGCCGCGGTGAAATTCGCCCGGGAGCAAAAACTGGTTCTGTCGGTGCGCGGTGGCGGCCACAATATCGCCGGCAATGCAGTGTGCGATGGCGGCTTGATGGTCGACATGTCACTGATGAAATCGGTGCGCGTGAGCCCCCTCACCCGCCGTGGCTACGTCGAAGCCGGCGCCACGCTGCATGACTTCGACCACGAGGCGCAGGCATTCGGCCTGGCCACCCCGCTGGGCATCAATTCCACCACCGGAGTCGCCGGCCTGACGCTGGGCGGCGGATTCGGCTGGCTCAGTCGTCTGCACGGACTCACCGTGGACAACCTGCTTGCCGCCGAGATCGTGACTGCCGAAGGTGAACTGCTGCGCGTCGATGCCAGCTCGCATCCGGATTTGTTCTGGGCGGTGCGCGGCGGCGGCGGCAATTTCGGCGTTGTCACCCTGTTTGAATTCGCGTTGCATGCGGTCGGACCGCAGGTGCTGGCGGGCCTGATCGTGTTCCCCCATGCACAGGCAAAGCAGGTGCTCACGCAATATCGCGAGTTTGTCAACATGATGCCCGACCGATTAAGCGTCTGGGCGGTGCTGCGGCAGGCGCCGCCGCTGCCATTCCTGCCTGTCGAAGTGCATGGCCAGGATGTAATGATACTGGCGCTGTTCTATCCCGGTGACATTGACGAGGGCATGCGGCTGATTGCTCCGCTCAAGGGATTTGGCACCCCACTCGGCGAGCACGTCGGGCCGATGCCGTATCTGGCGTGGCAACAGGCGTTTGATCCGTTGCTCACGCCGGGCGCGCGCAATTACTGGAAATCGCACAACTTCAGCAAGCTGCCGGATGAAGCCATTGACACGGTGATCAGCTATGCGGCCACCCTGCCATCGCCGCAGTGTGAAATATTCCTTGGCCTGATGGGCGGCCAGGCCAGCCGCGCGAAGTCGGACGCGACGGCCTATCCGCATCGTGGCGCACTGTACGTGATGAATGTGCATACGCGCTGGATGGAGCCCGGCGAAGACAAGAAATGCATCGATTGGGCACGGGCGTTCTTCACCGCGTCGGCGCCCTATGCCAGCGGCAGTGTCTACGTGAATTTTCCTGACGGAAGACGAAGTCGGCCGCATTGACGCCGCCTATGGCAGCAACTACCAGCGGCTGGTACAGGTCAAGAATCGGTACGATCCCACCAACCTGTTCCGTCACAACCAGAACATCCCGCCGAATATCGATAAGTCGCAGCGATCCGCGCAGGACTCAATGCGTTCCTGAGCAGACAGGGTATCTTCCGGGTTGACCGCGTTTTTCTGCGCGGCTTGATCCGGGAGATAATGTCATGAACCAACCGATTCGCTGGGGCATCCTCGGCACTGGCATCATTGCCCGCAAATTTGCCGAGGCATTGCGGGACGTGCCCGATGCGCATCTGCAGGCCGTTGCCTCGCGCAACCTCGACACCGCACTGGCGTTTGGCCGCGACTTCGATGTCGCCAGCTGCCATGGCAGCTATCAGGCACTGGCGGACGATCCGCAGATCGACGTGGTGTACATCGCCACGCCGCACCCGATGCATGCTGCCAATGTCAGGATGTGTCTGGAAGCGGACAAGCCGGTACTGTGCGAGAAGCCATTCACCATGAATGCCCGTGAAGCGCGCGCGGTCGTCGCGCTGGCACGTGAGCGCAAGCTGTTCTTGATGGAAGCCATGTGGAGTCGTTTTCTGCCCGGCATCGTCGAGGCGCGTCGCCTGATCGATGACGGCATCATCGGCACGCCGCAAAACGTGCTTGCCGATTTTGGCTTTGTCGCCAATGTCGCGGCCGACCATCGACTGGTCAATTCGGCACTCGGCGGGGGCGCCTTGCTGGACTTGGGCATTTACCCGCTGTCGATGGCAGCGCATTTTCTTGGACCGATTGCCGCAGCGACCGCCATGGCCGAATTGGGCGCCACAGGCGTCGACGAGCAAACTGCGTTCACGCTGCGCCACAGCGCAGGCGGATTGTCGTCGTGCCTGTGTTCATTCCGCGCCACCACGCCGGGGCAAATTACCATCTCGGGCCCGCTTGGCCATGTGCGCATTGCCCGGCCCTTCAATCGTGCCGAGCATCTGACCATCGCCTTGCAGGGCGCCGACGTCCGCACGGTTGCGCTGCCGCCGACCGGCAACGGCTACCCCCATGAAATCATCGAGGTTGGGCGTTGCCTGCGTGGCGGACTGCTGGAAAGCCCGGTTATTTCGCTGGATCAGACGGTGGCGCTGCTCGATTGCATGGACGCCATGCGCGCCCAGTTTGGCTTGCGCTATCCGGCCGATCAATGATCCCGCAGCCGGCGACGCTTCAATGCATCAGAAGGTAGACGGCCGACAGCACGAGCACGGGAAAACCAACGATCCAGCCTGCCAGATATTTTGTCATGATCATTGCCTCTTCGATGTTATGGGGTGGGACGGCGTCGTCAAACCAGACGCCGGTTTATTTGGCCGCGTAGTACGACTCGTGGCCGTCGATCCATACCTGGTCGGCCATGTCCGGCCAGTGATTGGCGTCAAACCCAGGTGCATTCTCGAACCGTTCCATGTCGACATCCAGCGTAAAACGCTTGTTGACCGTATCCAGCTTCAGCGCACGCCAGGGCACCGCATACAGTTTTTCGCCGATCGACATAAACCCGCCGGCTGAGAGCACGGCATAGGCCACGGTGCCACTCTGCACGTCGAGCATGATTTCCTTGATGTCGCCCAGATGTTCGTCCTTGAGATTGTGGACGTGGTCGCCAATGAGGGTGTTCGCCCCCATCAGGCGTGGCCCCGGGCCGTCGCCAGGGGTAGATTTATAAATGCCATAGGTGTCGCGCGTTTCGTAGGACATCGCAGTCTCCAGTCGGTGAAATTGAGTTCGAACGATACGGCGCGCCCGATAGCGGGTCGGTGCGGCACCCCACACTGGCGCGGGGGTTCAAGTGGCGCGTTTCCGGTCAAAGTTTCCTGCGACCTTGAAATCCGCCAGTCCAGCCCCACAATGCATAGCTGGCAGTTCCCCAATTCCACTCATCCCCGAGGTAATAATGACAACAACCGAAAAGCAAACCCTGGGCTTCCAGGCCGAAGTCAAGCAACTGCTGCAGCTGATGATTCATTCGCTGTATTCCAACAAGGAAATTTTCCTGCGCGAGCTGATCTCGAACGCATCGGATGCGGCCGACAAATTGCGTTTTGAGGCAATCAACCACACCGAACTGTTCGAAAATGACCCCGACCTGAAAATTCGCGTCAGCTTCGACAAGACCGCCCGCACCATCACGATTGCCGACAACGGCATCGGCATGAGTCGCGACGAGGCGATCGAACACCTCGGCACGATTGCCAAATCCGGCACCAAGGAATTTTTCTCGAAGCTGTCCGGTGACCAGCAGCAGGATGCGGCACTGATCGGCCAGTTTGGCGTGGGCTTTTATTCCGCCTTCATCGTGGCCGACCGCATCACCGTCGACACCCGCCGCGCCGGGCATCCGGCTACCGACGGGGTGCGCTGGGAATCCGAGGGCGCCGGCGACTTTACCGTCGAAGCCATCGTCAAGTCCGAACGCGGCACCACCATCACCCTGCATCTGCGCGCCGACGAAGACGAATTCCTGTCGGACTGGAAGCTGAAATCGATCATCCGCAAATACTCGGACCATATTTCGCTGCCAATCCAGATGCAGAAAGAGGAATGGGACGAAGAGAAAAAAGAAACCGTCCTCAAGGACGAGCTCGAGACCATCAATCAGGCCAGCGCCCTGTGGGCGCGCAACAAGAACGAGATCACGCCGGAGCAGTACACCGAGTTTTACAAGCATGTCTCGCATGATTTCGAAGCACCGCTGACGTACACCCACAATCGCGTCGAAGGCCGCAGTGAGTACACGCAACTGCTGTACATTCCGGCCCGCGCACCGTTCGACCTGTGGGATCGCAACAAGCGCGGCGGCATCAAGCTGTACGTCAAGCGCGTCTTCATCATGGACGACGCCGAGCAACTGATGCCGGTCTATTTGCGCTTCACCAAGGGCGTGATCGATTCGAACGACCTGCCGCTCAACGTCTCGCGCGAACTGTTGCAGGAGTCGCGCGACGTCAAGGTGATCCGCGAGGGGTCGACCAAGCGCGTGCTGTCGATGCTGGAGGAACTGGCCAACAGTGAAGAGCCAGCGCAGAAAGACAAATACGCTACGTTCTGGAAAGAGTTTGGCCAGGTCCTGAAAGAGGGCATCGGCGAGGACGCCGGCAACAAGGATCGCATCGCCAAACTGCTGCGCTTCGCCTCGACCCACAATGACAGCGACGCCCAGGTCACCTCCTTTGCCGACTATATCGGACGGATGAAAGAGGGACAGGACAAGATTTACTACGCCACCGGCGAATCGTACCTGGCCGCGAAGAACAGCCCGCATCTCGAGATCTTCCGCAAGAAAGGCGTGGAAGTGCTGCTGCTGTCGGATCGCGTCGACGAGTGGATGCTGTCGTTCCTGACCGGATTCGAGGGCAAGGATCTGGCCTCGGTGGCCAAGGGCGGACTGGATCTCGGCCAACTGGAAGACGAGGCCGAGAAAAAGCAGCACGAGGAGACCGAAGTCCAATACAAGGATCTGGTCGAGAAGATGAAGGCCACCTTGGCCGACAAGGCCAAGGACGTGCGTGTGACCTTCCGTCTGACCGATTCGCCGGCCTGCCTGGTGGCCGACGAGCATGAACTGTCCGGCAATCTGATGCGCATGCTCAAGGCGGCTGGCCAGGACGCGCCGGATTCCAAGCCGATCCTCGAAATCAACCCGGATCATCCGCTGGTGCAGCGCCTGAAACAGGACGACGTGAAATTCGACGACTGGTCGAATATCCTGTTCGACCAGGCCATGCTGGCAGAAGGCGGCGCGCTGGCCGATCCGGCCTCGTTCGTCAAGCGCTTGAACGCCTTGCTGCTGGGCCTCGCCAGCAGCTGATTCGGGCCTGCCCGGCGCATCGATGGCACACGTCGTGAACGCGGCGTGTGCCATTTTTACGTCGGCGCGCCACACCCTGCGTTGGGTCAAATCCGATGTCGCTGGCGCCTCCCACAATGGCAATAAAACCATTCATGAGGAGACGTCATGGCACGCTATTTCCTTGCGCTCGTTCTGATGCTCGGTAGTGCGATGTTTGTCACAGGCGATGCGTACGCGGGCGGTTTTGCGCTCAATGAAATGAGCGCAGGAAGCCTCGGCAATGCCCACGCGGGCGGCGCCGCGCTGGCCGAGGATGCCAGCACGATTTTCTACAATCCGGCCGGATTGATGCGCTTTACCGGACGGCAGGCCAGCGTTTCGGTGTCGGCCATTCGTCCCTCCGCCGAATTTCGCAACAATGGCTCGACCTCGGCCATCGGCACGCCGGGGAGCGGCGGCAATGGCGGCGATGCGGGCGACTGGTCGGCCGTCCCTGCCCTGTTCTTTGCCACCGACCTTGCGTCGGGCCTGCGCTTCGGGGTCGGGCTACAGGCGCCGTTCGGTCTCAAGACCGAGTACGATGCCGGCTGGGTCGGCCGCTACCAGGCGCTGCGTTCGGAACTGAAAACCATCAATGTCAATCCGACCGTGGCCTGGCGTCTGACGCCGCAATGGTCGCTCGGTGTCGGCATCAGCGCGCAATACGCCGATGTGACGATCTCGCGGGCGATTGACTTTGGCACGGTCTGCATCGGCAGCCTGGGTGTGGCCAACTGCGCACCGGGCGGCTTTCTGCCGCAGGCGCGCGATGGCAGCGTCAAGGTCGACGGCAACGACTGGGCCTATGGCTTCAATCTCGGTGCGCTGTTCGAAGCCGATCGGGATACCCGGTTTGGCATGGCCTATCGCGCCAAAATCGACCATCACCTGAGCGGCAATGCCCGCTATACGCTGCCGACCGGTTTGCCGGCGCCGCTGGCAGCCTCGCCCACGTTTACCGATAGCGGCGCCAGCGCCGACCTCAAGCTGCCCGATACGGTCAGCCTGTCCGGCTACCGCGCACTCGATCGGCGCTGGGCCATCATGTCCGACATTACCTGGACACACTGGAGCCGCTTCAAGGAACTGCGCGTCAATTTCGACAATGGCGCGGCGTCCAGCGTGACGCCGGAAAACTGGCAAAACACCTTGCGTGTCGCCGTTGCCGCGAACTATCGGCTCGATGACAGATGGCTGTTGCGCGGCGGTGTGGCGTGGGATGAATCACCCGTCAAGGATACCTACCGGACCCCGCGCATTCCCGATGAAGACCGCACCTGGCTGTCATTCGGCGGCCGGTACGCCCTGTCGCCGGGCGCAGCAGTCGATATCGGTTACGCCCATCTGTTCGTCAAGGATGCATCGATCAACAAGGCCGAACCACCGGTCGGTGGCACCCTGATCGGCAATTACAAGAATGACGTGAATATCCTGAGCATCCAGTACAGCGCCGCGTTCTAGCGCGATGCCGGCGCCGCAGTCAACGCGTGCCACAGCGAGACGCCGTCGAACGCAGTGCGGTTGCCCGCTTCGCGCCGCCGCACCAGTTCCACCAGCCGGGCATTGGCTGGCGCAGTCGTGCCCAGCGATGCCGCCAGCGCGACGACAGCGCCGTTCAGATAATCGATTTCGGTACGTCGGCCCGCCTGCAGATCTTCCCACATGGATGAACGCGCCTCCGGATCGATGCGCAGCATCTGTGCCGCAATCCGCGTGAACAGCCAGTCCGGCAAACGCAACAGAATCGGCAACCGGCGCGGCGCGATTTTGGCGACCTGCGCCGGTTCGATGCCGGCCGCATCCAGCACCGACAATGCCTCGTCGATCAGCAGCGCCAGGCAGCGGCGAAAGGCGCGTTGCGACAACTGGGTCTTGAGCGGCAGGCCAGACAGGGCATTGATCGCGTTGTTCAGGTTCAGCAGCAGCTTGCCCCACTGGACCGCAACGAAATCGTCGCGCGCGATCAGCGGCAGGTGGGCGGTCGCGAACGCGGTGCTCCACGGATCAAGCAGCGGCGACGCCTCTACCATCAGCTCGCCCTGGGTGCCACGGTGCAGCCGGCCATCGTCGGTTTGCACCACGTTGAACGGCACCATGCCGCCCAGTACCACATGGTCGGGCAACAGCTGCTGCAACGTGGTGGCGTTACCGATGCCATTCTGCAGACTCAGCACCAGCGCGCCCGGCCTGGCATGCTGGCCGATCGCCTGCGCCGCCTGCACGGTATCGCTGCTCTTGACGGTGACCAGTATCAGGTCAGCATCGGCCAAGGCCTCGGGGTCGGTGCGATACGGCACCTGGTCCGGCGCAAGCCGAATGCGCCGTTGCTGCAAATCGGTCAGTACCAACCCATGCTCGGCGATGCGTTGCTGCATGCGGGCACGGCCAATCAGCGTCACCGCCGCGCCCGCGTGCAGTAGCGCGCCGCCGACATACGCCCCGATCGAACCACTGCCAAAGACGGCAATCCGCGCCGCCATTCAGTATCCCAGTCCGCAGCGGCGATACAGCAGGCCGAGCACGAACAACGGCCCGATCAGCAGAAACCGCAGATCGTCCAGGAACGACGGCTTCTTGCCTTCAATCTTGTGTCCGATGAATTGTCCGATCCAGGCAATGACAAACACCGCGCCCGACAGTGGCAAGACCAGCGCCGCCGGCAGCAGAGACAACAGGCCCAGCATCGCTGCCAGCATGACCAGCATGCCGGCCGCCAGCCGGGTCGACAGGCTGATGTAATAAATCAGCGACACGACCGTCGCGCCCATTGCCAGCAAGGGATGAATGGCCCACAACAAGCCCGTCACCGACAGCACGATGGCCGGGACGCAGATGACATGAATCACTTCATTGACGGGATTGAGATGGCTTTCAGCGTACTTGCCGATCAACACATCGACACTGCGCTGCGAATGGGTGACCTGTTCCATGCGGGTTCTCCTTGAATGTTGTTATTCAGGGATGGTAGAGCAGATTTGGTCGGCATGGTGCGTCAGCCTGGACGTCGTCGCCAGCGCAGCGCCAGATCATCGAACATCGGAATCGCCGCCATCACCAGCAAGGCGACTGCCAGCGGCAAGGTCGCGCTGAAACCCAGGCTCTTGAAGCCATAGGCGCCGACCACGCCGCCGAAGAAAAACATCGCAAGGATCGTACCGTGGATCGCCAGCTTGTCGCGGTCGGCCATGACGAAGTGCTCGACATCCTCGCGTTTGCTGCGATTCCAGTAAATCAGTTTGCCCAGCTCGATGCCAAGGTCAGTGACCAGGCCGGTCACGTGGGTGGTACGGATCTCGGCGCGCGAGAGTTTGGTGACAATGGCGTTTTGCAGACCCATGATGAAACACAGCAAAATCACCGTGGCGGGAAAGATCACGTAAAAATACGACTCCAGATTCGCCCCCAGCATGCCGAACAGCAGCAGCAGGACCGCTTCCAGCGCCAGCGACATCGCATATTCGCTGGCCATTTGCCGGTGGCGCGCCCAGTTGATCAGGATGGCCGTGGTGGCGGCGCCAGTCATGAACGCCACCAGCGCGCAAAAGCCGGTGAAGACCAGCGTCATGTTCCCCAGCACCAGCTCATCGGCGATCGACGACACCACCCCGGTCATGTGCGAGGTGTATTGCCGGATCGCCAGAAACCCGCCGGCATTGACCGCACCGGCCACAAAAGCCAGCACGGCGCCTAGCTGGCGGTTGGCGCGGCGCGTGCGCACAGTGCCGGTAAGTCGGCGCAAAAACAGGACGGGCATGGCGAACCTTGTTCAAACGTGGTGCGGGCAAGTGTAACTCCATGCCGGCCCGGCTTGATCGTCCGCCCCCGCCGTCAGTTCCATGCGCACAAAAAAAAGCCCACGGGCCGAAGGCGTCGTGGGCGATAACCATCCATCGGATGGACCGAAGAGGAGAATGAAAACTACCTGCGTACTATCGCCGCATGCGGCCGGCGCCACGCCGGTTCTTACAACTCATTACTTGCCCTACATGCGGCAGCATGCAAACACGTGCGCCATACACGGCGACATGTACGGCGACATGTACGGCGATGCAGCGCCCTGCCTATAATCGGCGCATGACCGATCCTGCTTCCGGCCCATTACTGGGCGGCTTTCCCCCGGTGCTCGACACCAACACCCGCATTCTGATCCTGGGCAGTTTTCCCGGTGTCGCGTCGCTCGCTGCGGGCCAGTACTATGCCCATCCGCGCAACCAGTTCTGGCCGCTGCTGGCGGCGGTACTTGAACAGGCACTCACGACACTGCCGTACGCGCAACGCCTGCAGGTGCTGCTCGACCATCGCATCGGACTGTGGGACGTGATCGACGGTTGCCAGCGCAACGGCAGCCTCGACAGTGCCATTCGCAATGCCCGGCCAAATGACTTCGCGCTGCTGCGGCAGCAGTGCCCGCAGCTGCATCGGGTCTGCTTCAATGGCAAGACCTCCGCCAAATTTGCAGCGCGCTTTCACGCCGCCGGCTTTGACACGATCACGCTGCCATCGTCGTCACCGGCGTACGCGCAATTGTCGTTCGCACAGAAGCTGGTGCACTGGCGCGGTATCATTGCCTGATTTCCCCCGGACATCCATGCTGATCAAACGCAAATCCATCGAAGCCAAGGCCAACCATATGGACGGCCCCGGCAAGAAGCCGGTGGTCGCACTCGCGGCCAAGCCGGCCCGCAAAATCAAGTACGCCCCGGTGACCCTGTCGGAACAGGATGGCGTGCGCTTCCTGCACTTCGGCACCGAATGGGTTCAAGGGGCCATGCGCCTGCGCAAGCCGGACTGGATCGAACTCGAATACGCGCAACAGATGATGGCGTGGATGCTGTTCATCGACGCGCCCGCGCATCTGGTGCAACTCGGCCTCGGCACCGCTGCACTCACCAAGTTCTGCTATCGCCATTTTCCCGAAGCGCGGGTGACCGCCGTGGAACTGAATCCCTCGGTGATCGCAATCTGCCACACGATGTTCAAACTGCCGCCGGACGATGACCGTCTCGGCGTGCGCGAAATGGACGCGGCCGATTTCGTCAATGATCCGCTCAATCTCGAGTCGATCGATGCGCTGCTGGTCGACCTGTACGACGCCACGGCAAAAGGACCGGTGCTGGAGTCGGCCGAGTTCTATGCGTCCTGCGCTGCCTGCCTGCGCCCGGACGGCATCATGACCGTCAATCTGTTCGGTGACCATCCGAGCTTCAACCGCAATCTGAAAGCGATACGCTTTGCCTTCGACGACGTGATCTGCCTGCCTGAAGTCCATGAAGGCAATGTCGTCTGTCTGGCCTTCAAGCGGCGTCCCACGCTCGACTTTGCCGAGCTGTACGCATTGGCCGCCGGGGTCGTTGCAACCACGCGCATGCCCGCCAAGAGTTGGGTTAACGGCATCAAGGAGTGGGTCGAGTCTTGAGACTGCGCAAGCTGCGCAACACCCGCGTCCCGTTGACGACAACCAGCGCTTACCAAATCCGCGGCTACCTGCTACGCTTGCCTGAAATCATCTTCTCCGGAAATGCCACCCTGCCATGCCAGCCAATCGGATCCAAAGTATCAAGGCGCCCGCCAAATTCGTCGATCTCCAGCAGATTTTTACCTGGCTGCTGGCCGACGGCATGGTTCCGAAAGACGAAGTCAAGACCTGCTATACCGCTGCGCTGGGCATCATGCGCAATGCACCGCTGACGATGCATCCGCTGACTGCGGTAGCCCAGTCAAAACTGGTCTCCGCGATCGCGCCGAAGCGGCTGCTGACGATCGATATCCTGACCGAGTGGATGGCGGCCAAGGTGCAGTTGCCGTTCTATCGGATTGATCCGCTGAAAATCGATTTCACCAAGGTGGCTGACGTGATGTCGGCCAGCTATGCGGCACGCTTCCATATCCTGCCCATCGAGATGAGTGCGACCGAACTGCTGGTGGCCACCGCCGAACCGTTCGCTACCGAATGGGAAGCCGAGATTGCCAAGATCACGCGCCGCCACATCAAGCTGGTGATTGCCAGTCCGCTCGATATCGTGCAATACACGTCGCAGTTCTTTACGCTGGCGAAGTCGATCAAGGGCGCGCACAAGAGCAATGGCCAGGACGTCGCCAGCCGCAACAATTTCGAGCAACTGGTCGAGCTCGGCATCGGCAACCGCCAGGTCGATGCCAACGACCAGCACATCATTAACATTGTCGACTGGCTGTGGCAGTACGCATTCGAGCAGCGCGCGTCCGATATCCATCTCGAGCCAAAACGCGATTTCAGCGCGATCCGGTTTCGCATCGACGGCATCCTGCATCAGGTCTATCAGGTGCCGGCCACGGTGATGATCGCAATGACCGCGCGCATCAAGCTGCTCGGCCGCATGGACGTGATCGAAAAGCGCCGTCCGCTGGATGGCCGCATCAAGATCCGCACGCCGCAGGGACAGGAAATCGAGTTGCGGCTGTCGACCTTGCCGACGGTGTTCGGCGAAAAGATGGTGATGCGGATATTCGATCCCGAAGTGGTCGTCAAGACCTTGCCGGAGCTCGGCTTTCCCACCGACGACGCCGAACGCTGGGACAACCTGACCAAGCGCGCACACGGCATCATCCTCGTCACCGGCCCGACCGGTTCCGGCAAGACGACGACCCTGTACACCACGCTCAAGGCGCTGGCCACCTCCGAGGTCAATGTCTGCACGGTCGAAGATCCGATCGAAATGGTCGAGCCGTCCTTCAACCAGATGCAGATCCAGCACGGCATCGACCTGACTTTCGCCGACGGCGTGCGGGCCTTGATGCGGCAGGATCCGGACATCATCATGGTCGGCGAGATCCGCGACCTGGAAACCGCCGAGATGGCGATCCAAGCCGCGCTGACCGGCCATCTGGTGCTGTCGACACTGCATACCAACGATGCCCCGTCGGCCGTCATGCGGTTACTAGAACTCGGTGTGCCGTACTACCTGCTCGAAAGCACGCTCATCGGCATCATGGCGCAACGACTGGTGCGCACCCTGTGCGATCAATGCAAGAGCGCCGATGGCGAGGTGTCGGACGATGTCTGGGACAGCATGACCGAAGGCTTCACCATTCCGAAGCCGGCTGCAGTGTATCGGCCGGTCGGTTGTCCGGAATGCCGCCACACCGGATTTCGCGGCCGTACCGGACTCTACGAACTGCTGACTGTCTCGCAGCCGTTTTCAAAGATGATCAAGGCCGAAAGCGACATCCATGCATTGAAACTGCAGAGCATTCGCGATGGCATGAAACCGCTGCGGGTCGCCGGCGCCCTCAAGGTCATCGATGGAGTGACGACCGCGGATGAAGTCCTGAAGGTTACGTCTTCTCTGACCTGAACCCTGCCCTTTGGCGCCAGCGCTGCCCTGCGTCGACCGATCAGCAATGCCAGTGCCATGCTGAACGGATGATGCAACTGCGGATCGCCCCGGACCGCCTTTAGTGCATCACGCCCAACGCCAGCGCGCACGACGCCGACTTCCCGGAGAAAAAATCGACACCGGCTGAGATGGCGCCCTTCTGGCTTCAACCGGCGCATGAATTGACCGGGGCTCCCCGGCCCGCACACGGATCCAAAGCAAACGCCACCTGCGCAACCGGTGAAGCATTGCGTTGCCCATCCAGCCAGGCTGAAACAGAGCAACACTGACGAACTAGTTGACGTACAGCGATATTGGCAGACGCTGCCCTTTGCTATCGACCACACTCGAGATCTCGTGGAACACGCGACCCTGAACCCGATCCGGCAAGCGTACATAAACGAGGCCATTGGCGATCTCGTCGCCTTTCAGAAATGCCCAGACGAAAAACTGCAATGCTGCCGCGGTGCGCTCCGGTTGCGCGGTAACGCGGGGCACAACGACGTAGGTGCCTGCGGTAATCGGCCAACTCCCGGGACCCGGTTTGTCGGTCAACATCTCCTCAAAATTTCCGGTCTTCCCCCACCCGCTTTGCGCCAGTGCGGCGCGAAACGAATTCGCGTTGGGCCGCACGAACGCGCCGTCATGGTTTTTCAGCTGCACATAATTCAGGTCGAACTCGACCACATACGCATAGTCCGCATAGCCAATTGCACCGACGGTTTTTTTGGTGGTCGCGACCACTTCGCCCGAACCATTGACGGCCACCACATTCGACGGCCACGGAATGATCGAATTGGTGCCGAATTTCTGCTTCCACTGTGGACTCACCTTGGTCAGGAAGTCGGTAAGCGTAAAGGTGGTGCCGGAGCCGTCGGAACGGCCAATCGGCACGATGGCAATCTTTGGCAGTGTCAGCGTCGGGTTGGCAGCGACGATGGCGGCGGCGTCCCAACGCAGGATGACGCCGGTGTAGATACCGGTCAGGATGTCAGGTGTCAGTCGCAACTCACCGCGAGCAACACCCGGCAGATTCACGAACGGCACGACACCTGATATCACCGTCGGGAAATCCATCAAGTTTGCCGCTTTTAACTCCGCGACGGACATCGGTGCATCACACGCGCCAAAATCGACTGCAGCGTCCTTGATCTTCTTGATTCCGGAATTGGATCCAATGCCTTGATAGGCCAGCGTGATGCCGGTTTTCTTGCCGTACTCGGCAGCCCATTTGGTGTACAGGAGCGCGGCGGCTCGCGAGCCGGCGCCGTTGATTTCGGCCGCATGGCCGACGCCAGCAAGCAGCGCGCAGGCTAGAAAAAACAAACGCTTGAACATGATATTTCCTTCACTCTAAAAGTTGTCGGGTTGCGAGGTACGGGCTGAGAGGTCAACCCTGCCCGCAGGTAAGTTGTCTTCGCGCCCCGGCCTCACGACTTCGGCGGCGGCTTTCTGGTCTATCACGTGCTTAACATCACTCGCACGGACTCGACGGCGCCCCCTGGCGTTGTCCATGAAGGGCTCGCACCGCGCTCGACCCACTGCTGTGCAGTGCTTACAGTGACGACCAGCAACTCGGCAGCAGCTCGGGTAGTGAAAATCGTGTCATCGCTTATCTTGGCCATGGAACTATTCCCTATCGTGTTTTTGCTGAATAACGATTTTTTGCAGATTATCATGATTTACTTAAAGCAATAAAGCATATTCGCGTAAATCATTTTTTGTGGTTTTTTTATGAAGAAAATTCGCCGGCTTTTCTTGTTAAGACGGCAAGTTGGAAATTTTTTCGTCAATATCATCAAAATTCGCCATGGAAACTTCACCTGCTGAGACGGGGACAGCGTTTGCTATCGGCAGTCTTTTTAGAAGTAAGTCTCTCTTCAGGGCATGCAGAGCCGATTTTGGAATGGCAAATCTAGGCATGCAAATGCGGTCGAGGGTGCGGGGTGCGGGATGAAAGCAAAAGATCGATTCCTGCGTGCGGCGGGCATCTCAAGCACAGCGACAATCCACAATGAGCACCCGGCTGGCCGCACTCATGAGCATGTTGCGCGCCGGCGAAACGGTGGTCATCTGGCGGCTGGACCGGCTGGGGCGGTCGCTTAAGAACCTGATTGAGCTGGTCGAGCGGCTGGACGCCGCCAAGGCCGGGCTGCCCGCGGCGCATGGGCGGACGGCCGAAGCGGCTCGATCCGGCCAAGCCCGCGCTGGGCCCTGAACGATGGCGGCAGGGTGGCGTAAGCAGATATCGGACGAATCGCTGCTGCAATTGCTTCAGCTGCGCGACCGTCTGAGTCACTCCGGTGGAATTCAGGTCGGCGCGGATAAATACCGGCCCATTCGCAGCCAATGCTGGTTTGGGAGGGACTTCAATCGCATGTATTCCTGGCGGAGAATCGGCTGGAATGCAGGTCGGCCCCGTTTCGATTGCTGGTCGTTTCACTTACACCTGCTCACACTTGATGTGCGCATATTCGTCAACAGGGTCAACGACATTCAAAGGGCGGCGTTACTGGTCCCAAGGCAAGCTATTCCAGCTGCTCTCAACGCAAAGGAAATACCATGAATAAGTTACTCGCTGCCCTGATCGCTGGTTTGTTCGCTACTTCAGTTTTCGCACAAGCTGCTGCACCTGCCGCTCCTGCCGCTCCTGCAACCCCGGCTGTCGTAAAAGCCGAAGCCAAGGCTGACAAGGCCAACACCAGCGCCGTTGCTGCCGAAGTCAAAACCGATGCGAAAGCAGATGCATCCGTTGCCAAAACCGAAGCAAAGTCGCACGCAAAAAAATCGAAAGCACGCGCCAAAGCAGCAAAAGCAAAAGCTGAAGCCAAAGCAGACGTAGCCGCCGCAAGTCCGGCTGACAAGCCAAAAGCTGACGCCAAGGCCGACAAGACAGACGCCAAAGCCGACGCCAAAGCTGACAAGGCCGTAGTCAAAGCCGATGAAAAAACAGCGAACGCAAAAGTTGATGCCAACGCCGACAAAATGAAAGCCAAAATTGACACCAACACGACCAAAGCCGAAGGCAAGGCAGAAGTCAAAGCCGCAACTGGCAAGTAATTGAGAACCAATCCAGCCACTATGGCTGGAACAAAAAAAGACAGGCATAGCCTGTCTTTTTTTTCGTCTGGAAGGCGCGCTAGTTCACGACCAGGGATAGCGCAAGACGCTGCCCCTTGCTGTCGACCACGCTTGAGATCTCATGAAACACGCGACCCTGCACCCGATCCGGCAAGCGCACGTAATCAAGGCTGTTGGCGATGTCGTCACCCTTCAGGAACGCCCACACAAAAAACTGCAATGCCGCCTTGGTGCGCTCCGGTTGCGCCGTGACGCGCGGCACGAAGACATAGGTGCCGCCGGTAATCGGCCAGCTCGCGACGCCGGGCTTGTCCGTCAACATTTCCTCAAAATTGCCGGTCTTTTCCCAGCCGCTTTGCGCCAGCGCGGCCCGAAACGAGTTCGCGTTGGGGCGCACAAACGCGCCATCGTGATTCTTCATCTGGACAAAATTCAAATCGTGCTCGATCACATATCCGTAGTCGACATAGCCAATCGCACCGACGGTTTTCTTTGCCGTCGCGACGACTTCGCCGGAGCCTTTCACCGCCACCACGTTCGACGGCCAGGCAATGGTCGACTTGGTGCCGTATTTCTGCTTCCACTGCGGGCTCACCCGGGTCATGAAATCAGTCAATGTAAAGGTGGTGCCTGAGCCGTCGGAACGGCCGACCGGCACAATGGCAATCTTCGGCAAAGCGAGGGTTGGGTTGGCGGCGAGGATGGCATCATCATCCCAGCGCAGGATCGTGCCGGAATAGATGCCAACCAGGATCGCCGAAGTCAGGCGAAGATCGCCGCGACCAATGCCCGGCAGATTCACGAATGGCACCACGCCGGAAATCACGGTCGGAAAATCGATCAGGTTTGCCGCTTTCAAGCCATCACCTGCCATGGGCGCATCACTGGCGCCAAAATCCACTGTGCTTTCCTTGATCTTCTTGATCCCGGCAGAGGATCCGACGCCTTGGTACGCCAGCGTGACGCCGGTTTTCCTGGCGTATTCGGCGGCCCATTTGGTGTACAGCGGAGCAGCGGCAGTGGATCCGGCACCGCTGATTTCGACGGCCTGGCCGGTACCGGCGAGCAGAACGCAAGTCAGAAAAAACAGAGGTTTGAACAAAGGGATTTCCTTTAAAAAGATAAATGTCCGGAAGTACGGCGGCACCCGACGGCAAACACGGCCACAGAGTTGATGCCAGCCGCAGCGTCCACCACCTGGCCAGATCATCAGCGCCGGGGTGCACTACCCTGTCGCTGCAATGGATTGCCTCGATGACCGGCATGGCATGGTCGAGGGCCGGCTGGATCGCGCTCCCGTCGGTACTGGCCCGGTCGCGCACGAATGCATTTTGCGAAGGGCATTGTGTCTCGAAGTTGATGGCATCGACGTACGGAAAGTCGAACGAATTCGCCCCGCACAAAATTACTGTATAGAAATACTTGTTTTAGGACAACAAGATTGTAATGGCCATTTGTGACAGTCGTGTGATGCGACTGTTAATTCGACGTGGCAGGCTTCCTGCGGACAGCCAGCGTCACCATGGGTAGCCGACAACTCATCGCGACGGAACTGCTTGTCGCAGCAATAACGAGCGGCGAAGCTGCCATTCCGGTTCAAATCAAGCCGATGTCGCGCGCCTTGACGCCGGCAAAAATGCGCTCGACCTGGCCGCTGTTGAGCCCGTACTGGCGCGCAAACAAGCCGCCCAGCAGCGCACGGTATTCGTTCATGACCGGGTAATCGCGATTCTGGAACAGGGTGGTCTGCTCAATGCGCATTTGCTCGCCGAGGATCTGCCCGCCGCGAATGCCGCCACCCAGCACCCAGTAGACCGAGCCGTGGCCATGGTCGGTGCCACGGTTGCCGTTTTCACGAAAGGTCCTGCCAAACTCGCTGACAACCACCGTGACCGTATTGCGCCACTCCGGCCCCATCTCCTGCGCGAAACCCGCCAGTCCGCGCCCGAGTTCCTCCAGCCGACCGGCCAGATAGCCTGTCGCGCCGCCCTCGCCGACATGGGTGTCCCAGCCGCCGACATCGACGAAACCGATGTTGTATTTCTCTTTCATGAGCCGGGCAATGCGTCGTGCTTCCAGTTCGAAGCCTTTGGTGGTGATGGCATTGCGGTTGGCGGCTTCCATTTCGCCGGCCACTTCCCGCATCACGTCATCGCGCACGACAAACCCTTCGGTGACCTGTTGCGCCAGCGGCGTACCGGCGTACATGCTGGCGATCATTTTGCTCTGCCGCACATCAATGCCCGGCTTGCCAATCGACTTCAGCGCCGTGTTTGGCACCGCAACCTGCCCCTGGAAAATCAGCGGCAACTGGTCCGTAAACGCCATCCCATTGGTGCCATTGAGCGTCGCGGCGAGCCGGTTCAGGAATCCGGAGCGGTAATTGCGGGTGCCCGTTGCCGGCTGTCCCAGTTCGATCGTGTCCTGCGTTTCGAAATGGCTGCGCGAGATGTCATCGGTGCCGGCAAAGGGGATGAAGGCAACCTCTCCCGCCTTGAACATCGGATGAATGCTGTCGCGCAGCGCCGGGTGCAAACCCCAGTCGCTGTTGAGCGACAGCGCACTGCGCAGATCGTCACTCGGTTTGGCGATGGCGATGTTCGGACGCGCCTCGTAATAAAACGGACTCGCTACCGGCACCACGACATTGGCGGCGTCGTAACCGCCGCGCAAAAACACCACCAGCAAGCGTGCATCAGTGGCGGGCGTCGCCCACAGACCACCCGCAACCGACACCAGCGGTGCGGCCGCAAGTGCATTGAGAAACGTTCGGCGATCCATGTTGATTCCTTTTTTTCAGCGGTACATTCAGCGGTACATCCAGTCGGGCGACGACAGCAAAAATGTATTCCATTCCTGCGGCGAGGCAGCCTGGTCGAGTGCCTGTCGGGTGGCTGGGCTCAGGCCTTTTTGCAAATGCTGGTAAAACAGCGCGTTGGCCAGCTGCGGAAACGCGGCCCGCTCAACCGGTTGCGGCCCGTCAGTCTTGAACAGTCCGGCGCTGCCGGAACCAATTGCCCTGGCAATTTCAAATCGCGTCGTCATCTGGCCGGGACTGGCCCAGGCGCTCTCGGTCATCGGATAACCATCCGGCGTCTGATGCCCGTACAACGGCTCGGCCATGCGGTTGAGCCAACCCAGCATCGGGCCCGCATTTAAAATCGGTTTCTCGTCGTAGGCCAGCCGCACTATCGAGACGACATAGTGCACCGGGTCCTTGAACTGATGGCCCAGCGAGGCGGAGAATTCCGCCGACTTGAGCAGCGCATCCATGGTGGCGGCAATATCGCCATCGGTGCGCTGAAAGGTTTGCGCCATGCGCTCGACCAGTGCGGCCGGCGGTTCATCCGCGACAAAATACTGCGCCAGCTTGCGGCTGATGAACCGGGCCGTGGCCGGATGACGGCTCAGCCGGTCGATCGCTTCGTCCACCTCGGCCAGGCCACGGCCCTGCATGGACTTTCCGAGAAACTGTTTGCTGCCGTAATCATGCCGGTTGGGGTTGAATTCGAACAGGCCCTGATGGACGTACTGCGCTTGCAGCTCACGCTTGACGTTCGGCGCAGGCGCTCCGAGATTGACGCCGACGCCAGTCAGAATCCGCGCCAGTTCCTGCACATCCCGTTGCGCGTAGCCGCCGTTGACGCCCAGCGTGTGCAGCTCCATCAGCTCGCGCGCGTAGTTTTCGTTGATGTGATTCGCGGCGTTCTGTTCGTTGTCGAGGTAGCGCAACATGGCGGGATGATGCACGGTCGCGGCAAGCAGGTCGCGGAACTTGCCCAGTGCATGCGGCCGAATCGCCGTCTCTTCAAAATCGCCCACCATCGCTCGCAGGTTGTGTTTGCCCTGATGCACATTGAAGTGGTTCATCCAGAACCAGGTCAATTGTTCCTGCAACTGATTGGGCGAGTACAGGTCGCGCAGCAGCGACCGCGTAGCGGCTTCGCGGGCGAGCCGGTTGAGTTCCTGCTGATAGTTTTGTTGCGCGCTTTTTTTATCGTCGTCGATGGCGATGGCGTCAGCGCGCTTGCGGGTTTGTTCGAGCTCGAGCACCAGTTCGGCAAGCGGGCGCTGGCTGATCGTCATGGCCGCAATCTGCGCCTGGATTGGCCCCGGAAGCAACGTCGACGCTGGATGGAGCTGCTGCTGCAGGTATTGCTCAAGACCGACTGCTTCGGCCCGTTGCAACGCCGCGCCATTGATGCCCCATGTCACCCGATTGAGTACCTTGACGGTCTCGGCGTGCTGGGTGGAGGTAACCGGAGCAATGGGAGCGCAGGCTGCGAGCGACACCGCCAGGCCGAGTGACAGGAGTCGAATGGAGCGGGGAGCAGAACGCAGTTGCATCTGAAAATCCTTGAATGACGTTGGCTATTCCTGATGGCTCCGACATCAAACCACAAGCGACCGGCCAGAACGCATTCGGTTTTGTAAGTCCATGTAAGCAAACGGCGCCTGCAACGAAAAAAGACAGGATCAACCTGTCTTTTTCAGTGCACCGCCCGGCTATCGGAGGCGGTTTATTTCTTTGGTTCTGTCGCGGCCGGCTTCTTGTTCGAAGGCGCTCTTTGCGGCCCCAACATCTTTGGATCAACCATGCCATCCTTGTTTTTCGGCATGGCATCGAATCGTGTTTCATGGAATTTCATGAACTCTTCTTTTGAAATCAGGCCATCGCCGTTGGTGTCCATTTCTTTCATCATGCCCTGCATTTCCATTCCGTGATGATGATGCATCGGCCTGTGTTCGCCGACCGCCTTGGCGCCCATTGGCGGTGCTCCGGCTGGCGCATCTGCCATTGGCGCAGCAGTATGGCTGGCGGCGAAAGAGAGCGAGGTGGCGCACAGCAGTGCGGCGCCGATGACAGCGGTCGTGATGTTTTTCATGGGAATCCCCTAGGTTGCAAGTCGTGGATGAAGTAACAATGTCATCGTGCCAGATAACCAATTGAATACCGTGCGTTGGCGAACACAGCCGATCACATCGTGCCCAATACCGTCGCCACAGTCGGGTAGCGCAATTGCACGCCCAACTCCAGCTTCATGCGCCGGTTGCTCATGCGACGCGACTCGGACATGAACGACAGCAGCAGCGGCGACACTTGCGATTGTAATGCCGCACGCGACAGGCGTGGCGGCCGCGGCAGCTTGAACGCATCAGCAACGGCGTCGAAGTAGTCGCCCATTTTCATGTTGGAGTCATCCGCGGTGTGATACACCCGATTCGGCTGGATTCGATATAGCGTGGTAGCAATGATGCGCGCCAGATCATCGGCATGAATGTGATTGGTGAACACGTCATCGGCGTCTTGCAACGCCGGCGTGCCTTTGCTCAGGCGCTCCAGTGGCAGGCGGTCATGGGCGTAAATTCCCGGCACCCGCAGGATCGCCAATCGTCCGGCACGCCTGCGCGCCCAGCCGCGCAGCACGTTTTCGGCATCGACCCGGCGCCTTGCCCGGGCACTGGCCGGCGCGACCGCACGGGTTTCGTCGATCACAGCACCGCCGCAGTCGCCATACACGCCGCTGGTGCTGACATAAACCACGCTCGTGCGCTCGGGTAAAATGGCGCACAAATTGCGTGTGCGGCGGTCGTGATCGCCATCGGCTTGCGGTGGCGCGAGATGCACCACCAGCGGTGCCAGCCGGGCCAGTCGCGCCAGGCTGTGTGGCAAATCCAGGTTGGCCACGATGGGAATTGCACCGGCTGCACGCAGCTCGGCGCAACGCGCTGGCGCGCTGGTGACGGCGAAAACGCGAAAGCGCTCGCGCAACAACGGCAACAGGCGCATGCCGACATCGCCGCAGCCAACGATCAGCAGACGCGGGCGATGCCATTTTTTGAGATGCAAACTTTTTTTCATGTTCGGAATTGTATGACTTTCCAGATTACGGTTGCCCCCAGCGGTCGGCATTTCACTTGCGATAGCGATGAAACAGTATTGAGCGCCGCATTGCGTGCCGGTATCGGCCTGCCCTACGGCTGCAAAAATGGCGCCTGTGGCAGCTGCCGCGGCAAGGTCCTTGGCGGCACGGTGGTGCACGGAGCGCATCAGGTCAAGGCCATGTCGCCGGCCGAGGAGCTGGAGGGCGCCGCGCTGTTTTGCTGCGCCATCCCGCAGACCGACCTGCACATCGAAGTGCGCGAAGTCGCCGGCACCGAAGAATTTCCCGTCAAGAAAATGCCGTCACGGGTGGCGGCGATCGAACGGCTGACCGATGATGTGATCGTGCTCACGCTGCAATTGCCGGCCAGCGAGAAACTCAAGTTCCGCGCCGGCCAGTACATCGAGTTCCTGCTCAAGGACGGCAAGCGGCGCAGCTACAGCATGGCCGGCGCGCCGCACCTGAGCGATCAGATCACGCTGCATGTGCGGCACCTGCGCGGCGGCCTGTTTACCGACCATGTCTTCAACACCATGAAAGAGCGAGAGATCCTGCGCCTCGAGGGACCGCTCGGCACTTTCTTCCTGCGCGACGACTCGGCGCGCCCGGTCGTGCTGCTGGCCTCGGGCACCGGCTTCGCCCCGATCAAGGCGATCATCGAGCAGGCCATCGAAGATAACACCGGCCGCGCCATGGTGCTGTACTGGGGCGGTCGACGGCCGCAGGACCTGTACATGCAGGCGCTGTGCGAGGAGTGGGCGCACACCCTGCCCTGGTTCCGCTACGTACCGGTGATCTCGCATGCCGAGCCACAGGATCAGTGGCATGGCCGCACCGGCCTGGTCCACCAGGCGGTCATGGCCGATCTGCCCGACCTGAGCGCCTACCAGGTGTATGCCTGCGGCGTGCCGGTCATGGTCGACGCGGCCCGGCGCGACTTTGTCAACGCGTGCCACTTGCCGGCGGAGGAATTTTTTGCCGATGCGTTCACCAGCCAGGCCGATCTCGACAATGTCTAAAAATATTTTGACGCACTGCGCAAAAGGCTCTACGATCAAGCGATGCACATGACACCACAACACGCGCGACGCCGGTCCCAGCTGCCCTCTTCAGGCAAGCCGTGCAGGTGAGTGTTCGCTAATCTCGCAGCCACAGGCCGACCCTGTGGCTTTTTTTTCGCCCTGCTTTTCACCCGGAGCCGCTGCACATGGAATATAACCACGCCGACACCAACGCGCTGATGTTCATCACGAACCGGCCCGACATCGTCTTCACCGAAGGCCACGGCATGTGGCTCACCGACAGCACCGGCAAGCGCTATCTCGACTACCTGCAGGGCTGGGCGGTCAACTGCCTCGGTCACGCGCCGGCCTGCATCAGCGATGCGCTGGCCGTGCAATCGAAAAAACTGCTCAATCCGTCGCCGGCGTTTTTCAACGCACCATCGATTGCGCTGGCCAATCTGTTGACCGCCAACTCCTGTTTCGACCGCGTGTTTTTCGCCAGCAGCGGCGCCGAAGCCAATGAGGGCGCAATCAAGCTGGCCCGCAAATACGGCAGGAAATTTCCGCATGCCGACGGTGCCAATCGCTTTGAAATCATCACGTTCGATCACAGCTTTCATGGCCGCACGCTGGCGACCATGTCGGCCAGCGGCAAACCCGGCTGGGACACGATGTATGCGCCGCAAGTCGCGGGATTCCCGAAGGCCGAGCTCAATGACATTGCCAGTGTCGAACGCCTCATCAACAACCATACCGTCGCCGTGATGCTGGAACCGGTGCAAGGCGAAGGCGGCGTAATCCCGGCCACGCGGGAATTCATGCAAGCGTTGCGCGCGCTGACCCGGGAGCGCGGCATCCTGCTGATCGTCGACGAAGTCCAGAGCGGCATGGGTCGCACCGGGACGCTGTTTGCCTACCAGCTCTCGCACATCGAGCCGGACATCATGACGCTGGGCAAAGGCATCGGCGGCGGCGTGCCACTGGCTGCGCTGCTGTGCCGCGAGGAGATCGCCTGCTTCGAACCTGGCGAGCAAGGCGGCACCTATAACGGCAATCCGCTGATGACAGCGGTTGGCGTGGCAGTGATCGAGACCCTGCTGGCGCCCGATTTTCTGCCAACGGTACGCGAACGCGGCGAATGGCTGCGCCAGGGTCTGCTGGCCTTGAGCGAACGCCATGGACTGCAGGGCGAACGCGGCGAAGGCTTGCTGCGTGCGCTGCAATTGGGTAAGGACATCGGTCCGCAAATCGTCGAAGCCGCGCGCAAGCTGGAACCGGTCGGCCTGCTGCTCAATTCGCCGCGCCCGGATCTGCTGCGTTTCATGCCGGCGTTGAATGTGAGCCACGCCGAGATTGACCAGATGCTGGCGATGCTCTCCGATGTGTTGCGCATGCTTGGGCACTAAAGCGCGCCGATAAGGAATCCAATGTACATCCCAAAACACTTCGTCCAATCCGATCCGGCGGTGCTGCTGGATGTCATGCGGCGCCACGATTTTGCAACACTGATCTCGACCATCGATGGCGCGCCGTTCGCCGCGCATGTGCCGCTGCTGGTGAGCATGGCCGATGGCGTCACCACCATCGCTGGCCATGTCGCGCGTGCCAATCCGCACTGGCAGGCAATGCTGTCGGACCCTGCTGCCCTGGTGATTTTTCATGGGCCGCACACGTATGTTTCGCCCACGCTCTATGAGGACGCAAATATGGTCCCGACCTGGAATTACATCGCCGTGCATGCCCGTGGCAACGTGGTGATCGACCATTCCGATGCGGGCAAACTGGCCATCCTGAGCGCCTTGATCGCACACAACGAGCCCGGCTATCAGGCCCAATTCGACCAGATGGACAACGAGCGGCGCACAGCCATGCTCGGCGCCATCGTTGGCTTCACGATGCGGGTCGATCAACTGGAAGGAAAGTTCAAGCTCGGCCAGCACCGCCTGACGGGGGAAAAACCGGCGATGCAGGGCACGCACGAGACCGGCGGCGAAAATCAGCAAGCGATAGCCGGATGGATGAAGCGACTGGGCTACTGGCCTGCCTGAGGCGGGACAGCTTACGGGATGGAGGAAAGCTTTGGCGCACCGGGCGGCTCGCTGCCCCAATGTTGCTGGTAGATCCGTTCGGCCGCATCGGCGTGACGCAAAAACAGGTCGACCAGAGCGGGATCGAAATGCCGGCCCCTTTGCTCGACCACAAAGTTCAGCGCGCGCGCCCACGACCATGCGACATGGTGCGGTTGCGGCGCCGTGAGCGCGTCAAATACATCGACCAGCGCAACGATGCGCGCTGCCAGCGGAATCATTTGCCCGCGCAAACCGGCCGGATAACCGCTTCCGTCAAACTTCTCGAATTGAAAGGTGGCGATGTTGGCGACCACTTGCAGAAAATCCGCTGCCCGCTCGGGGTTGCGCAGAATCACGTCGGGAATCGCCATGCTGTCGGCATGGTGCATGGGCGCGGCCAGGACGATGGTGTCGACTTCGTCTGCGGGCAAGCCAAGCTGTTGCGCGATCAGCCCCGCATAGTGCGGCACGCAGCGGGTCTGCAACCCGGATTGCGCGCTGGCGAGCGCCTCCTGCCGACGCGCGAGGTCGGCATCGCGTGCGCGCAGGGCCCGGGTGGCCTGTTCGACGCGCGCTTCAAAAGCCTGCACGTGATACTGGTTGATCAGGTATTGCCGCCGCAGATTGAGCAAATTGCGGCAGCGGGCGCGGCATTCGAGTGGATCGAACGGCCGCATCAGAAAATCCGTTGCGCCGGCCTCGAAGGCGCGATTACGTAACTCGCGATCAGTGATGACAGTAATCATCACGATCGGCAATTGTTCATATGTAAACAGCGCACGCAGGCGTTGAATGGTTTCGATGCCGTCAAGTTGCGGCATCTTGAAATCGGTCAGGACCAGGTCGATCGAGGTCGCCCGGGCGTGATTGATGGCCTCCAGCGGATTCGAGCACGCCAGGATATGGATGTTGCTGTCGATCCCCTTGATCACTTCGCCAAGAATCAGACGACCGACACTCTGGTCGTCAATAATCAGCACGGTCGGCGACCCGGCAAACTCTGGATTGGGCAGCCCGGAAATCGGGCGGGAATTGGCGGAATTCACGTTGGCGAACCTTTCAAGTCAATTTGATCCAGATTGCAAGCGAATTGCTTCAACAGTAATGATTAAGATCAATGTCCGCAAGAAATCCACCGCCGATGTTGCGTCATTAATTGAAAAGATCGTGTTCCAGTGCGCTCAATCGAACAGGTTGCCGCAATTGGTCGCTTTCATGTGATTGCCATTCTGTACGCGATCCAGCCCGTCATTGGCGCCGGCGCCCTCCTGCGTGACGCAATAGGTTCCCGACGACGACGTGACTTTGGTGACGCGCCGGCCGTCCGCCAGCACCCGCTCCTGCATGCTCGGCATCAAGCGATGCACCACACCGGCGGCGGCAATGCCTTGCGCCAGCCTTGACGTCACCGAATCGGGCGCGCGCTCGGGCAGGTGGCGGAATTCGTTGCGCAGGTCGCGGTCGATCTTGCCAACACTGCGCAAGGCGCTGGTGGCCAGGTCGCTGGCCGGCAATGGCGGCGGCAGCGTCGTCGTGGCGGACTCGGGCTCAGCAGGTGTTGCCTGGTTGCGTGGCTCCGCCGTCACGCTTGCAGGGTGATCCTGCGTTACCGCCCGGACCATCGTCACTGGCGTGCGCCGCTGCGCCGCCGCGGCCCGTTCCGGTAGCGGCGGTGCGGCCTCCGGCAGCAGCATGGTCATCACCTGGCCCACGGCCTCGCGGACCGGCTGACGGCGCGACGCCTCGATGAGCAGGCCGATCAGCAGCAGATGCAATCCGATGATCACCACCAGCGGCATCACGCCACGGCGCTGCCGCGCAGTCCACCCTGCCGCAACAGCATTCACGCCGAATCCCGGGGACATGCGTCAGCGCTCCGCATCAATCGCCCCGGGCGCCACTACTTCTTTGGCGGTATGTACAGATCGGTAATGGTTCCAAGCGCCATTTCAGCGGCAAACATCGGCGTCTCCGACAGCGTCGGATGGGCATGCACGGTGAGTGCGATATCCTCCAGATCAGCGCCCATTTCCATCGCCAGCACCAGCTCGGCAATCAGCTCACCGGCGTTCACGCCAACGATGCCGGCGCCGATCAGTCGCTTGGTCGCCGGATCCCACAGCAACTTGGTCACGCCCTCGTCGCGGCCGACGGCTTGGGCACGACCACTGGCGGCCCACGGGAAATTGACCTTTTCAAATGCGATCCCCTGCGCCTTGGCTTCGGCCTCGGTCACGCCCATCCATGCCAGTTCAGGATCGGTGTACGCCACCGAGGGAATCGTCAGCGCGTCGAACTGCACCTTGTGGCCGGCAATGACTTCAGCGGCCACCTTGGCTTCATTGGTCGCCTTGTGCGCCAGCATCGGGTCGCCGCAGATGTCGCCGATCGCGAAAATGTGGGCGACGTTGGTGCGCTGCTGCTTGTCGACCGGGATGAAGCCGCGTTCATTGACGGTCACGCCGGCCAGCTCTGCACCGACATCCTTGCCGTTCGGGCGGCGGCCGACTGCCATGAGGACCATGTCGAACAGTTGCGCATCCTTCGGCGCATTGTCGCCTTCGAAGGTTGCCAGCAAGCCGTCGGGCCGGGCTTCCAGCTTGGTGACCTTGGTTTTCAGGTGGATCGCGGCATAGCGCTTTTCGATGCGCTTTTGCAGCGGCTTGACGAGGTCGCGATCGGCCGCCGGGATCAGGCCGTCGGCGAATTCGACCACGGTGATCTTCGTGCCCAGTGCGTCATAGACGCAGGCCATTTCGAGCCCGATGATGCCGCCGCCAATGACCAGCATGCTGCCCGGGATCTGGCGCAGTTCCAGCGCGCCGGTCGAATCGACCACCCGTTTGTCGTCGTACGGAAAACCCGGGATCTTTGCCACCGATGAGCCGGCCGCAATGATCGCGTTCTTGAAGGCGACCACCTTGCTGCCATCGCTGGTTTCCACCGTCACGGTGTTGGCCGAACTGAACACACCGCGGCCTTCGATGACCTGCACCTTGCGCGCCTTGGCCAGGCTGGTCAGGCCGCCGGTCAGTTTCTTGACGACGCCGTCTTTCCAGCCGCGCAGCGTATCGAGCTCGATCTCGGGCGCCGACATCTTGATGCCGAAGTGCGACATCTCCTCCGCTTCCGTAATCACCTTGGCGGCGTGCAGCAATGCCTTGGAAGGAATGCAGCCAACGTTCAGGCAGACGCCGCCCAGGGTCGGGTAGCGCTCGATCATCACGACCTTCTGGCCGAGGTCGGCCGCCCGGAATGCGGCCGTGTAGCCACCCGGCCCGGCGCCCAGCACCAGCGTGTCGCATTCGATATCGGCTTTGTCGGCAAAGCTGGCGGCGGCCGGCGCTGCGGGCGCGCCTGGCGCCGGTGCGGCAGCAGCTGCGGTTGCAGCAGGTGCTGCGGTTGCAGCAGGTGCTGGCGCAGCAGCGGCAGGCGCAGCGGCGGCAGGTGCAGCTGCACCAGCCTCGGCCGCCTCCAGCACCAGCAGCAGCGAGCCCATGCCCACCTTGTCACCGGTCTTGACCTTCAGTTCCTTGATGACGCCGGCATGGCTGGATGGAATTTCCATGCTGGCCTTGTCAGACTCGACCGTCACCAGCGACTGGTCGACCTTGACGGTGTCGCCCGCCTTGACCAGCACTTCAATGACTTCCACTTCCTTCAGATCACCGATATCAGGCACGTTCACGTCGATCAAACTCATGGCTTCTGGCTCCGTTGTCAGCGTTCGCGCATCGGCGAACGGTTACTGCGCTATGGGGTTACTTGCATCGGGGATAACTTGCAGCGGCCTGCAATCACTGCATCGCAAAACTGTAAATCTGAAACGGCGCCGATGAACTCTTGTCGAATTCGGCGCCGGCGCGCACGCCGACTTCGGCGATCTCACGCGCACTGCCAATCTGGTCGTACACCGCGTACATCGCACCCAGGGCAAAATTGCGACCGCTGCCAATCCCCCAGAAGCGATCGAAACTGAACACTTCGCGGTACGAATACACCCCAAAAATGCCGTGCGGATTGGCCACCAGCGAGGTGATCTGGGAGGACTCGTACGGGTCGTCCTCATCCTCCTTGGTATTGAGGAAAAAATTCTCCTTCAGCAGCTGGTGCACTTTGGTGAACGTTTCGAACACCTGGTCACGCGTGTGCAGCTTGCAGTCTTCACCCATCTCGCTGAGCAGTTTGCGCATCACCGGAAAATGCGCAGCGGTACCCGCCACCGTGACGTACGAATCGCCGATCTGGAAAATCTTGTTGTTGGCTTCATAGGCGTTCGACAGCCGCGTATCGCCAAACGTCACCAGCGAATCGCAGGCGATGGCGATTTGCTTGTCTTTCTTTACAACGACACAGGTAGTCATGGGAAAGCTCCATCAGGTCTGTCGGTTGCCGGCGGGCGACGAGAAAATGGTCGCGGCCATTTTCTCATTGCCGGGCGGGCGTCCGGTTGCGACCAATTACAGCAGCGTGCGGCGCAAATCGGCCAGTGCCTCGGTCAGATACACCGAGAAGCGTGCGCCCATGGCGCCGTCGATGACGCGGTGATCGTACGACAGCGACGTGCCCATGATCAGTCGCGGCTGGAACTGCTTGCCATCCCAGACCGGACGGATCGACGACTTCGACAGGCCGAGAATGGCGACTTCCGGCGCATTGATGATTGGCGTGAAGTAGGTGCCGCCGATGCCGCCAAGCGATGAGATCGTGAAGCTCGCGCCCTGCATGTCCGGGCCCTTGAGCTTTCCGTCGCGCGCCTGGCTCGACAGCTCGGCCATTTCGGTGGCGATCTGGATCAGGCCCTTCTTGTCGACGTCCTTGATCACCGGGACCATCAAGCCGTTCGGCGTGTCGGCGGCGAAGCCGATGTTGTAGTACTGCTTGAGAATCAGGTTTTCACCGCTGGCATCCAGCGACGCATTAAACGCCGGGAATTTCTTCAGGGCCGCGACGCTGGCCTTGATGACGAATGCCAGCATGGTCAGCTTGACGCCGGACTTGGCCAGGGCGGTATTGGAGGTTTTGCGGAACTCTTCCAGCTCGGTGACATCGGCGTCGTCGAACTGCGTCACGTGCGGAATCATGACCCAGTTGCGATGCAGGTTCGGCCCGCTGAGTTTCTTGATGCGCGACAGCGGCAGCAATTCGGTGCTGCCGAATTTGGCAAAATCCAGCGATGGCCAGGCCAGCAGATTCAGACCCGTGCCGGAACCATTGCGTGGCGCCGCGCCGGCGCTACCACCGGCGATTGCCGCCTTGACGAAATTCTGCACATCTTCCTGCAGGATGCGTCCTTTCGGACCGGTACCGCCAACCCTGGCGAGATCGACACCGAGTTCGCGCGCAAATTTGCGAATCGATGGCGACGCGTGGGCCACCTTGCCGTCCGGCGCCGGTGCCGGTGCAGCCGCAGCTGGCTTGGCCGGTTCCGGCGCTGCCGCCGCTGCAGCAGGTGCCGCCGCCGCTGCAGCGGGTGCGGCTGCCGGCGCAGCGGGTGCTGCCGCCGGCGCGGCCGGAGCGGCGTCGGTTGCTCCCGCCGGCGCTGCCGCGGCACTGGTTTCCAGAATCAGGATCAGCGACCCTTTGGCGACCTTGTCGCCAACCTTGACTTTCAATTCCTTGATCACACCCGCCTGGCTGGACGGGATTTCCATGCTGGCCTTGTCGGACTCGACCGTAATCAGCGACTGGTCAACCTTGACCGTGTCACCGACCTTGACCATCAATTCGATGATCTCGACTTCCTTGAAGTCACCGATATCGGGGACATTAATTTCACTCAAACTCATGGCGCTGGCTCCGTGTTTCCGATCGCCGAACCGCTGCCGCCACCCTCAAGCTGCAGGGCGAACGGCGGGCTGACGATCAGGGAAGATTGATCGTGGTTGATTACAGGGTGACCGGATTCGCTTTTTCCGGATTGATACCGTACTTGGCAATAGCCTGCGCGACGATGGACGTGGCAATCGCACCTTCATCAGCCAGCGACTTGAGTGCGGCCACCGTCACGAAATAACGATTGACCTCGAAGAACTCACGCAGTTTGACACGTGAATCTGAACGACCGAAGCCATCGGTGCCGAGCACCTTGTAGCTGCGACCCTTCGGCACGAAGGCGCGCACCTGTTCGGCGAAGGTGCGCATGTAGTCGGTAGCCACCACGATCGGACCCTGCGAATCCTGCAGCGACTGCGTGATGTGCGCAGCGCGCGCGGTCTCGGTCGGATGCAGCATGTTCCAGCGCTCGACATCCTGGCCGTCACGCGCCAGCAGCGTGAAGGAGGGCGCCGACCAGACATCGGCGCCGATGCCCCAGTCGTCCTGCAGCAGATCGACGGCGGCGATGGCCTCGCGCAGGATGGTGCCGGAGCCCATCAGTTGCACACGCAATTTGGTGTCCTGCTTGCCCTTCTTGAGCAGATACAGGCCTTTCAGAATGTTGGCTTCCTGGCCTTCCTGCAGGCCCGGGTGGCTGTAATTCTCATTCATCAGGGTGATGTAATAGAACACGTCTTCCTGCTGCTCGATCATGCGCTTCAAGCCGTCATGCATGATTACCGCGACTTCGTGGGCGAAGGTCGGATCGTACGGCAGGCAGTTCGGAATCGTCGACGCCAGCACATGGCTGTGGCCATCTTCATGTTGCAGGCCTTCGCCATTCAATGTGGTGCGCCCAGCGGTGCCACCCAGTAGGAAGCCGCGCGCACGCATGTCGCCGGCGGCCCAGGCCAGATCGCCAATGCGTTGCAGGCCGAACATCGAGTAGAAGGTGTAGAACGGCAGCATGATGCGGTTGTTGGTCGAGTACGAGGTCGCCGCAGCGATCCATGAACTCATCGCGCCCGCTTCGTTGATGCCTTCCTGCAGGATCTGGCCGGCCTTGTCTTCGCGGTAGTAGCTGACCTGGTCCTTGTCGACCGGTTCGTACAACTGGCCTTGCTGATTGAAGATGCCGATCTGGCGGAACAGGCCCTCCATGCCGAAGGTGCGCGCCTCGTCGACCAGGATCGGGACCACGCGCGGACCCAGCGTGGGGTCGCGCAGCAGGATCGAGATAATTCGCACATAGGCCTGCGTGGTCGAGATCTCGCGACCCTCGGCTGTCGCATCCAGCACGGCCTTGAACGCGGACAGTTCCGGCACGAGCATGGTTTCGTCGGCCTTCATCCGGCGCTGCGGCAAATAACCACCGAGTGCCTGGCGGCGTTCGTGCAGGTATTTCATTTCCGGCGAATCATCCGATGGCTTGAAGAACGGCACGGCGGCCAGTTCATCGTCGGCAATCGGAATGGCGAAGCGGTCGCGCATTTCGCGGATGGCTTCGTCGTCGAGTTTCTTGGTTTGATGCGCGGTGTTGCGCGCCTCGCCCGATTTGCCCATGCCAAAACCCTTGACGGTCTTGACCAGCAAGACGGTCGGCTGACCCTTGTGTTCCTGGGCGATCTTGAAGCCGGCGTAAATCTTGTGCGGATCATGGCCGCCACGGGTCAGGCGCCAGATGTCGTCATCGGTCATGTTGGCGACCATTTCGAGCAGCTTCGGATGCTTGCCGAAGAAATTCTTGCGCACGTAAGCGCCGTCCTTGGCCTTGTAGTTCTGGTATTCGCCGTCGACGGTTTCCATCATCACGCGTTGCAGGATGCCGTCCTTGTCCCTGGCCAGCAATTCGTCCCAGCCCGGACCCCAGATTACCTTGATCACGTTCCAGCCCGCGCCACGGAAATCAGCTTCCAGTTCCTGGATGATCTTGCCGTTGCCGCGCACCGGCCCGTCGAGTCGCTGCAGGTTGCAGTTCACCACCATCACCAGGTTGTCCAGCATTTCGCGCCCGGCCATGCCGATCGCACCCATCGACTCGGGCTCGTCCATTTCGCCGTCGCCGCAGAAGACCCAGACCTTGCGGTTATCGGTCTTGGCGATCGCGCGGGCATGCAAGTATTTGAGAAAGCGGGCCTGATAGATTGCCATCAGCGGGCCGAGGCCCATCGACACGGTCGGGAATTGCCAGAACTCCGGCATCAGCTTTGGATGCGGGTACGACGACAGGCCGTTGCCATCGACTTCGCGGCGGAAGTTGAGCATCTGTTCTTCGGACAGTCGGCCTTCAAGAAACGCGCGGGCGTAAATGCCGGGCGACGAATGCCCTTGCAAATACAGCAGGTCGCCGCCATGGTCTTCGGTCGGGGCGTGCCAGAAATGGTTGAAGCCGATGCCCAGCATATTCGCCAGCGAGGCGAAACTGGAGATGTGGCCGCCGAGGTCGCCGTCGGCGCGGTTGGTTTTCACCACCATGGCCATGGCATTCCAGCGCATCCACGAGCGCAGCCGTTCTTCGAATTCGAGATTGCCGGGGCAGTGCGCGCCCAGATGATTGGGGATGGTGTTGACGTAAGCGGTGTTGCTGGAGAACGGGATGTGCGCGCCGCGTCGCCGCGCCAGATCGACCATGCGCTCCATCAGATAGTGCGCGCGCTCCGGCCCTTCGTTTTCAATGACGGCTTCGAGTGCGTCGAGCCACTCCTTGGTTTCAATCACATCGGGATCGTTGGCGGCTTGCGCCATGACTTGATCAAGCTGGGCTGACATGCGTTGTCTCCTGTTTTTTTGGCTGCATTGACGTGTCGCGTCACTGGGCATTCTGCAACAGTTTGGCTGCGACGGATATTTGTTCCAGCGGATTTTAGCAGCAGTTTTCGTATTTTTCAAATAGCGGTAGCACTTCCCATAATGCGGAATAATGCTGCGCGGCGTCATTTCCGGGAGGCACAGAATTCGCTGTGACGCGGGCCCTCTGTCACGGCAGCGGGCCTTATAATCCCGGATTCATCGCTTACTGAAATCACTCCCCATGCCAGCCCAATTGATCAGCGGAACCCAGCTCTCCCAACATTTGCGCGAGGACATTGCGCGCCGCGCCGCCGCCCTGACCGCGCAAGGCAAGCAACCCGGCCTTGCTGTCATCCTGGTCGGCGAAGACCCGGCCAGCCAGGTCTACGTACGCAACAAGGTCAAGGCCTGCGGTGACGCCGGCTTTCATTCGGTGCTGGAGAAATACGATGCCACGATGGCACAGGCCGATCTGCTGGCACGCATCGATGCGCTCAATCGCGATCCGGCGATTCACGGCATCCTGGTGCAGATGCCGCTGCCAAAACATATCGATGCCAACAAGGTCATCGAAGCCATCTCGACGCGCAAGGATGTCGATGGCTTTTCGGTGCTCAGCGCCGGCGAGTTGATGACCGGCCTGCCCGGCTTTCGCCCCTGCACACCGTACGGCTGCATGAAGATGATCGAGAGCACCGGCGTGCCGATCAAGGGCAAGCACGCTGTCGTCATCGGACGCAGCAATACCGTCGGCAAACCGATGGCGCTGCTGCTCTTGCAAGCCAACGCTACCGTCACCATCTGTCATAGCAACACACCGGATCTGGCGCTGCACACGCGCCAGGCCGACATCGTGGTCGCCGCCGTCGGCCGCCGCAATACCCTGACCGCCGACATGGTGAAACCCGGCGCCATCGTGATCGACGTTGGCATGAATCGCGACGACCAGGGCAAGCTCTGCGGCGATGTTGATTTCAGCGCCGTGCAACAGGTGGCCGGGTGGATCACCCCGGTGCCGGGTGGCGTCGGACCGATGACCATCACGATGTTGCTGGTCAATACCCTCGAATCCGCTGAAAGGATCTGACCTCATGTCTGCCATTACTGCCAATCCCCTGCTCGACTTTTCCGATCTGCCGCGCTTCGATGCCTTCACACCCGCTGACGTCACACCGGCGATCGAGAGCCTGATCGCCGAATGCAGTACCGTGGTGCAGCGACTGGAAGCGCCCATGACCGAAATCACATGGGACAACTTCGTCGAGCCGCTTGATCTGGCGACGGAAAAACTCGGGCGCGCCTGGGGCATCGTCAGCCACTTGAACGGTGTCATGGACACGCCGGAGCTACGCGCCGCGTACAACGAGAATCAACCGAAAGTCACCGAGTTCTGGACCGCGCTGGGGCAGAATCTGGCGCTGTTCGACAAGTACAAGGCACTGCGCGAACGCGCCGATTTCGCCAGCCTGACGCCGGCACGGCAAAAGATCATCGATAACGCCGTGCGCGATTTCCGCCTCGGCGGCGCCGAGTTGCCGGCCGAGCTCAAGCCGCGCTTCGCCGAGATCCAGGAACAGCACGCCGAAATTTCAACGCGCTTCTCCGAGAACGTACTCGACGCGACCAATGACTACGCCTTGCTGATCGCCACCGAGGCCGAGCTGGCGGGATTGCCGCAGGACGTCAAGGACGCAGCCCGCGCCGCGGCCGAGAAGGATGGCAAGCCCGGCTACAAGTTCACGCTGCACTTCCCGTCGTTCTATCCGATCCTGCAATACGCCGACAACCGCGCGCTGCGCGAGCAGGTCTATCGCGCCAATGTCACCAAGGCCTCCGAACTGGGCGCCAAACCGGAGTGGGACAATACGCAGAACATTCTCGATCTGCTGCGCCTGCGCCGCGAGGAAGCGCAACTGCTCGGCTATGCCAATTACGCCGAGGTCTCGCTGGTCGCAAAAATGGCGCATACGCCACAGCAGGTGATCGATTTCCTGCGTGATCTGGGACAACGGGCGCGCCCGTTTGCTGAACAGGATCTGGAGGAATTGCGCAGCTTTGCACGCAGCGAGCTGGACCTGCTCCAGCTGGAATCGTGGGACGTGGCGTACGCCTCCGAAAAACTGCGCGAGCAACGCTATGCGTTTTCGGAGCAGGAGGTCAAACAGTATTTTCCGCAATCCAAAGTCACCGCAGGGTTATTCCGCCTGGTGCAGAATCTGTTCTCGGTCGAGATCAAACCGGACCACGCCCCGGTCTGGCATCCCGATGTCAAATTTTTCCGCATCGAGCGCAATGGCGCCCTGCTCGGCCAGTTCTATCTCGATTTCTATGCACGCAATGGCAAGCGCGGCGGCGCCTGGATGGATGACGCCCGCAGTCGTCGCCGCACCGGCACCCAGGTGCAGACGCCGGTGGCGTACCTGACCTGCAATTTCACCGAGCCGACGCTGATGGACGGCGTGCTGAAGCCGGCGTTCTTCACCCACGACGAAGTCATCACGCTGTTCCACGAGTTTGGCCACGGCCTGCATCACATGCTCACGCAGGTCGATGAAATCGGCGTCTCGGGGATCTCCGGCGTCGAATGGGATGCGGTGGAACTGCCATCGCAATTCATGGAGAATTTTTGCTGGGAATGGGATGTGCTGGAACACATGACCGCGCATGTCGATACGGGTGCCGCCTTGCCGCGCGCCCTGTTTGACAAGATGACCGCGGCGAAGAATTTCCAGTCGGGCCTGCAGACGCTGCGGCAAGTGGAATTCTCGCTGTTCGACATGCTGCTGCATCATGACTTCGACGCCACCGATGCGGATGCCGTCAACGCCCTGATCGCCCAGGTGCGCACGCAGGTCGCGGTGCTGGTGCCGCCGGACTTCAATCGCTTCCAGCATTCGTTCAGCCACATCTTCGCCGGCGGCTATGCTGCGGGTTACTATAGTTATAAATGGGCGGAAGTGCTGTCAGCCGATGCCTATGGCGCCTTCGAGGAAGCGCGCGCAACAGAGGGCGACGCTGGTTACAGCGCGGCCGGTGAACGCTTCCTGCGTGAGGTGCTGTCGGTCGGCGGCTCGCGCACGGCGCTCGATTCGTTCAAGGCATTTCGTGGTCGCGAACCGACCATCGATGCCCTGCTGCGCCACAGCGGCATGGCTGACACCGCAAGTTGATCAGGAGAGTCGGAATGAAACGCATCCACAAGCTAGTGTCTGTTCTTCTGCTGCTTGGCAGTGCCAGCGTATCGGCCCAGCAAATGTATAAATGGGTCGGCGCCGACGGCAAAGTCAATTACACCGATACGCCACCGCCGGCATCGGTCAAACGGGTCGAAAGCAAGGAGGTTGGCAGCGCCCCCGAAGCGACCAGCCCGTTGCCGTATGAACTGGCACAAAGCGCCAAGGCCAGCCCCGTCACGCTGTACACCACAGCGGCCTGCCCGGCCTGCGACGACGCGCGCGCATTGCTGACCAAACGCGGCATTCCGTTCGCTGAAAAGACCGTGACCACCAGTGCCGACGCCGAACGCCTGAAACAGGCCGGCGGCAATGGCACGATACCAATGCTGCTCATCGGCCGGGTCAAGCAGATCGGTTTTGAAGCCGGTGCCGTCAATACGGCGCTAAGCGCTGCCGGCTATCCGGAAAACAGCGTACTGCCCACTGCCTACCGCAATGCCGCCGCCACCGCAGCGGCGCCGGTCGCCGTCAAGCTCGCCAGGGAAAATGCCCAGCCCGCCCCGGCTGCGGCGGTCAAGGCGCCTGCGGTCGAGGCGCCCGCCGGCTTTCGTTTCTGAGCCAGTTGCAATGACCAGGATTGATTTTCACAGCAACATTCCGGACAAGATCAGCTACGCCTGCCGCCTGGTGCGCAAGGCGCGCGCGGCCGACTGTCAGATCGTGCTGGTCGGGGACCGCGTCCAGCTGGCAGCGCTCGATGCCGCGTTATGGACGTTCTCCGAACTCGATTTCGTCCCGCACGTGCTGGCCGATGATGCGCTGGCAAACCAGACCCCGGTGATTCTTGCCGACGCCTCCAATGACGCATTGCCGCACCATCAGATCCTGATCAACCTCGGGATGCAGACGCCGCCGCATTTCGCCCGCTTCGAACGGCTGTTCGAAATTGTCTCGACAGATGCCGATGACATCGCCGGCGGCCGCGACCGTTACCGGTTTTACCAGCAACGCGGCTATCCGCTGACCCACTCTGTCGCCGACAAATCATGAACCACTCCGCCGACAATGGCATTCCACTGCTTACGGAAGTGCTGACGCCTGCGGCAATTGAACGACCGCCCGCGCCAGCGCCGACCTTCAGCGTCGACTTCGACATTCCCGAACTGCTGGTGGTTGCCGAAGCGCCGCCCGACACGCCTGCCCTACCGCAATTGAACGAGGTGGAATGGGAACAAATGCAGGCGCAGATCAGCGAACGCATTACCCGCCAGGTGCTGGGCCGGATCGATTTCGTGCTGGAACAGCGCGTCCGCGACAGCCTCGCCGACGTGTTGCAGGTTGCGGTCGAGGGCCTGGCGCAGGAGATTCGCACCGGCTTGCACAGGACACTGGAAGACGTGATTGCGCGCGCGGTTGCGCAAGAAATTCTGCGTTTGCATAAATCAAAGGATTAGCTGAAATTCTTTGATTAATCGACATACTTTTCAGAATACGTTGTTTTACGAATATTTAAGCCGCATCTTTGCACACCTGATCCATCGGTAACTTCCTACAATTCGGTATCGAAAATGGGAGACTGTCATGAAAGTTATCGTATTGGGTTCAGGGATCATCGGCACTGCATCCGCCTGGTTTTTAAACAAGGCAGGCCATGATGTCACCGTGATTGATCGTCAACCGGGCGCCGCCCAGGAAACCAGTTTCGCCAATGGCTGCCAGATTTCCGTCTCGCACGCCGAGCCATGGGCCAATCCGGCCGCGCCAATGAAAGTGCTCAAGTGGCTGGGCAAGGAAGATGCGCCATTGCTGTATCGCTTCCGCCCGGAATGGCTGCAATGGCGCTGGGGTATCAACTTCCTGCGCGAATGCACCCCGGGCCGCACCGCCGATAACATCCGCCAGATCGTCGCGATTTCCGAATACAGCCGGCAAACGCTGCAAGCCGTGCGCGCCGAAACCGGCGTCGATTACGACTGCCTGACGCGCGGCATCCTGCACTTCTACACCGACCACAAGGATTTCGAAGAGTCCCTGCCTGCCGCGAAACTGATGCGTGACCTGGGTTGCCAGCGTGATTCGATCGGCGCGGACGAAGTCGTGCGCATCGAGCCGGCACTGGCGCGCATCCGCGACAAGATCGTCGGCGGCGACTTTACCGCCAGCGATGAATCCGGCGATATCTACAAATTCACCACCGGACTGGCCAGGAAATCCGAAGAAGCCGGCGTCAAGTTTCAGTTCAACACACAAATCACCCGCTTGCTGACCGAAGGCACCGGCGCCTCCGCCAAAATCAGCGGCGTCGAAATCATCAATGAGCATGGCCGTCATGAAGTGCTGCGCGCCGACGCCTTCGTAATGGCGCTGGGCAGCTTCTCGGTGCCGCTGGTCAAGCCGCTGGGCATCGATCTGATGATCTATCCGGGCAAGGGTTATTCGGCCACCTACGCGATCACCAATCCGGACGTCGCCCCATCGGTTTCACTCACCGACGATGGCTACAAACTGGTGGTTTCGCGACTCGGCGACCGCCTGCGCGTAGCGGGCACCTGCGAATTGAATGGCTACGGCCGCGATTTGAATACCACACGCTGCGAAGCCATCACGCGCCGCACCCGCGAACTGTTCCCGGACGCCTGTGACTTTGACAATCCGGTGTACTGGACCGGATTGCGCCCACTGACACCGTCGAACGTGCCCTACATAGGCAAAACCAAGTTCAGCAACCTGTTCCTCAATACCGGACACGGCACGCTCGGATGGACCATGGGTTGCGGTTCGGGTCGCGCCATCGCTGACATCATTTCCGGCCGTCAGCCGGACGTCGACTTCGCCTTCACCGGCATGCCGCGCAGCACGAAGGCAACACCAGCCAGGGTACTGCCGGCAGGCGCCTGACATCCCTGCACGACGACTGTTGTTTAAAGTCACATGAATCGAGGCCGTTAAGTGAAACTACTTACCGGCCTCAATTTTCGTTGTGGGGCGCGGCTTGCAGCGCGATTTGCCGCTGCAGGCCGCATCAGTGCTGGCGCCGGGTTTTGTCATCCAGGCGCGGACCCGCGCGTTGTGGGATGCATAAGGCGGTTTTCATTTGCTGGAACGGACCTGAATTTCAGTCGCTTTTTCATCAAAGGCAATACGCGTGGCAAACTTGGCGCGCTTCATCGGGAAACGGGATTGAAAATGGCGCACGTTGCCGGAGCCGGAAATGACCCGTCGCACAAACTGGTAATAGCCGTCCATATCGATCACATGCACCACCAGGAAATAGTCAAAGTCGCCGGAGACAAAGTAGCATTGCATGACCTCGCTTTCCTTGCCCATGCGCGCCTCGAATTCCTGCATGTGCTCGTCGGATTGATTGGTCAGCGAGACCTCGAGGAAAGCCAGCATGCCGTACCCCAGCGCGAACGGATCGACCATCGCGACATCGGCGCTGATGATGCCGGCAGCACGCAACTCACGCAGTCGGCGCAGGCAGGTTGGCTGCGAAATATGCACCTTCTCGGCAAGCGTTCTGGTCGGCGTCTGGTTGTCCTTTTGCAGCAGGTTCAGCAGCTTGCGATCGACTTTGTCGAGGACATAAAATTTGGACATATAAAAATTGCGTAAATGATAAAAAAACCGCAGAAAAACGCTATGCGAGCAGGTTGTTAGTGTTGTACCGTCATCCTTGTTCAGAAATCTGAATCAGGGAGTGTTGCAGTAACCTTGTTTTTTTTCAATCCTCAGGAGGCTATTTATGCAGTTCAAGACAAAAATGATTCCATTGGCTGGCGCGATTGCCTTTGCATTGGCAGGATCCGCCGCAGCACAGGAACAGGTCGTCAAAATCGGTCACGTTGGTCCAATCTCGGGTGCCATTGCGCATCTGGGCAAAGACAATGAAAATGGCGCGAAAATGGCAATCGATGAACTCAATGCCAAGGGCGTCACGATCGGCGGCAAGAAAGTCAAATTCGAACTGCTGACAGAAGATGACGCAGCTGATCCAAAGCAAGGTACCGCAGTCGCACAGAAACTGGTCGATGCCAAAGTCAATGGCGTGATCGGTCACCTGAACTCCGGCACCACCATCCCTGCCTCGAAAATCTATTACGAAGCCGGTATCCCGCAAATCTCGCCATCCGCCACCAATCCAAAATACACGCAACAAGGCTTCAAGACCGCCTTCCGCGTGGTGGCCAATGACGGTCAACTGGGTGGCACGCTGGGTCGCTATGCAGTGCAGATCCTGAAGGGCAAGAAAATTGCGGTCATCGATGACCGTACCGCCTACGGCCAGGGCGTCGCAGAGGAATTCATCAAAGGCGCCAAAGGCAAATCGCCAAGCGTCGAAATCGTTGCCACGCAATACACGACTGACAAGGCAACTGACTTCAATGCGATTCTGACCTCGATCAAAGCAAAGAACCCTGACGTTGTGTTCTTCGGCGGCATGGATGCGGTTGCAGGTCCGATGCTGCGTCAGATGAAACAACTCGGCATCAATGCCAAGTTCATGGGCGGCGATGGTATCTGCTCCGAGGCATTGGCAACACTGGCAGGCGATGGCATGGCCGACAATCAAGTCGTCTGCGCTGAAGCCGGTGGTGTTGAAGACGCACAGAAAAAAGGCATGGACGACTTCAAGGCAGCCTACAAGAAGAAGTTTGGCATCGATGTGCAGATCTACGCACCGTACGTCTATGACTCGGTCATGACCATGGTCGATGCAATGGTCAAGGCCGGTTCCGCCGACCCGGCCAAATATGCGCCAGTGCTGTCGAAGATCCAGCACAAGGGTGTTACCGGCAATATCGCATTTGATGACAAGGGCGATATCAAGGACGGCACACTGACCCTGTACACATACAAGGCCGGCAAACGCGTTCTGCTCGCAGTCACCAAGTAAAGACAGCTGTTGTTGCATGAAGCGCCACGCCCTTCGGGTCGTGGCGCTTTTTTTTCGTGCCTGATTTACTGAAAGTTCTCATGTCCAAAAAAGTAGCGGTCATTACTGGTTCGTCCTCCGGCATCGGCGCCGCCACCGCCATCCTTTTTGCCCGCAACGGCTACGATGTCGTCATCAACTATTCCCGCAACCCGGCGCCCGCAGAAGTGGTTGCCGAAGCATGTCGCGCGCTTGGCGCAGCGGTCATCGTGGTGCAGGCCGATGTCTCGAAGGATGCCGATTGTCGCGCGCTGGCAGCGGCTGTCGATGCCAAATGGGGGCGCGCCGATGCGCTGGTCAACAATGCCGGCACCACCAAATTCGTCGCGGCCAAGGATCTCGAGGGATTGTCCGCGCAGGATTTCCAGGATATCTATGCCGTCAACGTGATTGGCGCCTATCAGATGATTCGCGCTTTCGCGCCCCTGATGATGCGCAATCCCGGCGCCGGCATCGTCAATGTGTCATCGGTGGCTTCCGTGATGGGAACCGGGTCCAGCATTGCCTACATGGCGTCGAAAGGCGCATTGAACGCGATGACGTTTGGCATGGCACGCGCGCTGGCGCCGGCGATCCGGGTCAATGCGGTCGGTCCTGGCATGGTCGAAACCCCGTGGTTGCAGCAAGGGCTCGGTGCCGAACGCTACGAGGCCAGTCGCGCCCACTTCCAGAACGTGACGCCGCTGGCCGCCACGATCCAGCCGGAAGACGTTGCCGACGCCTGCTTTTGGCTGTGCAATGGCGCGGCCAAGACCACCGGGGAATTCATCCTGATCGACAGCGGCTTTGCCAAATTCCCGACGCTCGGACGTTGATCGCGTTCTGAAAGTGGTCGCCAGCACAACTTTGCATGATCGCCTATGCTGTGCGCTGTTATCCGGCCTTTGCCACTTTCAGTACTTTTCGATCAATCGCTTTCGAGGACCCTAACCATGCATCGAACCACCCGTCATTTGGCCAAACGTACCCTGTTGTCCCTGGCACTTGCCAGCGCCACACTCGGCACCCTGCTTGCACCGATTTCCTCCATCGCAGCGAGCCCGGCGCAACTGAAAACCCAGGTACCCGGCTTCTACCGGATGGCGCTGGGAGATTTCGAGATTACGGCCCTGTATGACGGCTATTTCGAAGCCGAACAAGGCCTGTTCAAAAACACCACGCCACAGGAAATGCAGAAGCTGCTGGCGCGCGCTTTCGTCAACAAAAAAGGTTTTCAAAGTGCTGTCAACGCATACCTGATCAATACTGGCACCAGCCTCGTTCTGGTCGACACAGGCTCGGCAAAATGTTTCGGCCCGACGCTGGGCGCACTTCCGGAAAGTCTCAAGGCGGCCGGCTATGACGCCAGCCAGATCGATACGGTGGTAATTACCCACCTGCATCCGGACCATGCCTGCGGCCTGATCAGCGCCGACGGCAAACTGGCCTTTCCGAACGCAACGCTGCGCACCGCCAAGGCCGAATCCGATTTCTGGATGAGCGAAGCCGTTGCCGCAAAGGCACCGAAAGACGCCCAGGGATTTTTCAAGATGGCGCGTGAATCGGTTCAACCCTATATTGACGCGGGCAAATTCAAGCCCTTCACCGGCAATGAAACGATCGCGCCCGGCATCGCCGCAGTCCCGACGCCAGGCCATACGCCCGGACATACCAGCTACAAGATCAGTTCAAGGGACCAGAATTTGCTGATCCTGGGCGATCTGATCCACAGTTATGCGATGCAGTTTCCGCGTCCGGGCATCGCCATCGCCTTTGATGTCGATAGTGCAAAGGCAATTCCAATGCGTAAAAAAATCTTCAGCGAGGCGGCGCAACAACAGACCCTGGTGGCCGGTGCGCATCTACCCTTCCCAGGCATTGGGCAGATTCGCGCCGAAGGCAGTGGCTATGCCTGGGTGCCGGTGCAATACGCGCCCTACGGTGTCGGTCGATAAAGACGTCCTTGCGCCCATAAAAAAACCGCCGGTGGAATACACCCGGCGGTTTTTTTTCAATCCATGTCGATGCGATTACTTCTGCTGCAGCACCCATTTCACCAGCGTGCGCGCTTCAGCTTCGTTGACCTGCGCATTGGCCGGCATTGGCACCGCACCCCAAGCGCCGCTGCCACCCTTGAGCACTTTTTGGGTCAGCTTGTCTTCCGCATCCTTTTGTCCCGCGTACTTTGCCGCGACGTCTTTGTACGCCGGGCCGACAACTTTGGTCGCCACCGCATGGCACGCCATGCAGTTCTTTGCCTTGGCGAGTTCAAGACTTGCGAAAGCTGCATTGGATGCCAAGGCCGCCAATGCAAAACACACCAAAAGGGAACGTTTCATCAAGATCTCCATGTGAGGGGTGGTGCAGATTCTACCGTGATTCGGTCAATCCGCCTGTACCCGGATGGAGCCAACAACGCCACGTAACATGCCCGGTTGACGGGTTTGGTTGACCGTTACTTTCTTTAACACTATTCTTGCGAGGAAAAGGAAACTCCCATGCCCATCATCATCCTCATCGTCGTCCTGTCGCTACTGCGATATTTTGAAATCGGGCCGGTCGCCAATCTGTCGTGGTGGTGGATCGCCGGCCTGTTTGGCGTGGCGTTCCTGTGGTTCGAGTTCTTCGAACGGATGCTCGGGCTCGACAAGCGCCGTGCCCACGATGAGATGGACAAGGCGCGCGACGCCCGCGTCAAGAAGGCTTTCGAGAAAAAACCCGGCAGCCGTCGCTGACCCTACGGCATCACCCGGTGACAGCGCCCTTGCTGGCCGACGATGTCAAGGCGGCAAACTTCGACAACACCCCGCGCGTATAGCGCGGCGCTGGCGCCTTCCAACCGGCACGTCGCCGTGCGATTTCCTCGTCCGGCACATTCAGCTGGATCAGCAATTGACGCGCGTCGATCGTCACTGAATCGCCTTCGTGCACCAGCGCGATCGTCCCGCCTTCGAAGGCTTCCGGTGACACGTGACCCACCACCATGCCCCAGGTCCCGCCTGAAAAACGGCCGTCGGTAATCAGGCCGACCGACTCGCCCAATCCCTTGCCGATCAAGGCCGCAGTCGGCGCCAGCATTTCCGGCATGCCCGGTCCGCCTTTTGGGCCGAGATAGCGCATGACCAGCACGTCACCCGGCTTGATCTGATCGGCCAGAATCGCCTCCATGGCCGAATACTCGTCTTCAAACACCCGCGCCGGTCCCGTGATGACAGGATTTTTCAGGCCGGTGATTTTGGCGACGCAGCCTTCCGGCGACAAATTGCCCTTCAGGATGGCCAGGTGCCCCTGCTTGTAGAGCGCTGTTTCGATCGTGTGGATCACATCCTGGTCGGCCCGTGGCACATCCGGCACATCGGCCAGTTCCTCGGCCATGGTGCGCCCGGTGATGGTCATGCAGTCGCCATGCAACAGCCCGGCGTTGAGCAACAGCTTCATCACTTGCGGAATACCGCCCGCCTTGTGCAGGTCGGTCGCGACATACTTGCCCGACGGCTTGAGGTCGCAGATGACCGGCACCTTGCGCCGGACCATTTCGAAATCGTCGATGGTCCATTCGACTTCCGCTGCGTGCGCAATCGCCAGGAAATGCAGCACGGCGTTGGTCGAGCCACCCGTGGCCATGATCACCGACACGGCGTTTTCAATCGATTTGCGGGTAATGATGTCGCGCGGTTTCAGGTCCCGCTTGATGGCTTCGACCAGCACGCGCGACGACTCTGCCGCGGAGCCGGTTTTCTCGTCGTCGGGATTGGCCATGGTGGAGGAAAACAGCAGCGACATGCCAAGTGCTTCGAAGGACGACGACATGGTGTTGGCGGTGTACATGCCGCCGCACGATCCTGACGACGGACAGGCATTGCGCTCGATGCCATCGAAATCTTCCTGCGACATGCGCCCGGCGGAAAATTCACCGACCGCTTCGAAGGCCGAGACGATGGTCAGGTCCTTGCCCTTCCAGTTGCCCGGCTTGATGGTGCCGCCGTAGACATAAATGCTCGGCACGTTGGTGCGGGCCATGGCGATCATGCCGCCCGGCATATTCTTGTCGCAGCCGCCGATGACCACGCAGCCGTCCATCCACTGCCCGTTGACCGCGGTCTCGATGCAGTCGGCAATGACTTCGCGCGAAATCAGCGAGTACTTCATGCCTTCGGTGCCCATCGACATGCCATCGGAAATCGTCGGCGTACCAAATACTTGCGAATTGGCGCCGGCTTCCTTGATGGTCCGGATCGCGATATCGGCCAGCTTCTGCAGCCCGGAATTGCACGGGGTGATGGTCGAATGACCATTCGCAATGCCCACCATCGGTTTGTCGAAGTCGGCCTTTTCATAACCCATGGCGTAGTACATCGAACGGTTCGGGCTGCGCGAAATGCCCTGCGTGATGTTTTTCGAGCGGCGATTGAACGTCATCATGTTCTCCAGATGCGAATAAAAACGCTACCTTGCCTTGCGCATCGCGTACTGTCAAATATATGATTCACGCAAGATTGAGAGGTTTTGCATATGATTGAACTGCGCCCGTTGCGTTACTTCGTCGCCGTTGCCGAAGAGCTTCACTTCGGCCGTGCGGCCGTGCGACTGCACATGACGCAGCCACCGCTGTCGCAAACCATCCAGGCGCTCGAAAGCACGCTCGGTCATGCCTTGTTCGTCCGGTCCAATCGCAGCGTCGCCTTGACGCCGGCCGGCACGGCGCTACTGACCGAAGCGCGCCGCCTGCTGGCGCAGGCGCATGCGCTGCCGGAACTGGTGCGGCAAGCCGCCAGCGGTGCCTCAGGCCGACTGGCACTGGCATTCGTCTCTACCGCCGATTACAGCGTGCTGCCGGCATTCCTGCGCGAATTTCGCGAACATTACCCGCAGGTGCAGATCGAATTGCGCGAAGCCACCACCGATGTGCAGCTCGACGACCTGGCGCAGGGACGGATCGACGTCGGCTTGCTGATTCCGCCGTTGCCGGAAAAATCGCGCACCGAAATCGCCTGGCTGCCAGTCCTGTCGGAATCGCTGATCCTGGCTGCGCCAAAGGGATTGCCAGCCCTGGCCGGCAAGGGCGCGGTCGCACTCAAGGCGGTGGCAGATCTGCCGCTGATTATTTTTCCGCGCCGGATCGCGCCGGCTTTTCATGATGCGATCCTGGCCACCTTCCACGAGGCCGGATTGACGCCGCGCATCGGCCAGGAAGCGATCCAGATGCAAACGATCGTCGGGCTCGTTTCGGCCGGCATGGGCATCGCCCTTGTGCCACAATCGGTGTCGAATTTGAAACGCCCTGGCGTCGAATACAAAACCCTGCGCGGCAAGACGCCGTTGGTCGAGACCGGACTGGCCTGGCGGCGCGACAACCCCTCGCCGGTGCTGCACGCTTTCATCGAATTATTACGAAAGAAAAAATAAATGCTGATTCACCCAATGCCTGACCCGATAGCGCTGCACCTCGGTCCGATTGCGATCCGCTGGTACGGCCTGATGTACCTGGCAGCCTTCATGCAGTTCATCGTGCTGGGCCGCCTGCGCATCAAGCAGGCGCATATCGCCGTCATGGGATGGACCAGGGAGGATCTCGACGACATGCTGTTTTACGGCGTGCTGGGCGTCGTGATTGGCGGCCGCCTGGGCGAAGTGCTGTTCTATCACCCGGACTGGTATTTCAGCCACCCGCTCGAAATTCTGATGGTCTGGAAAGGCGGCATGTCGTTCCATGGCGGCTTCCTCGGCGTGCTGCTGGCGATGGCGCTGTGGAGCAAGAAGCGCGGGCGCGACTGGATGGATGTGATGGATTTCATCGCACCCATGGTGCCGCTGGGCTATGCGTTCGGCCGAATCGGCAACTTCATCAATGCCGAATTGCCCGGCCGCGTGGCCGATGCGACGCTGCCGTGGGCAATGATCTGGCCGAACGTCGACAACCTGCCGCGCCATCCGTCGCCGATCTATCAGGCGCTGGTGGACGGACTGCTGCTGTTCATCGTGCTGTGGCTGTATGCGCGCAAACCGCGTCCGCGACTGGCTGTCAGCGGTCTGTTCGCACTGGGGTATGGATGTGCGCGCTTCTTCACCGAATACTTCCGCACGCCGGACTATGACGTCACGCTTGGTCCGATCACCATTTCAGCGGGCCAGATGCTGTCAGTGCCGATGATCGTGCTGGGGATTGTGCTGCTGCTGCTCGCCTACCGTGCCAGGCCGTCGCAACCACGTACTCGATAGCTCAAGCGGGCGGCGCGATCAGGTGCTGGTTGATCCAGCGCCATTCGGCCGGCGCCACGCGAGTGATCGATAGCCGGTTGCCTTTTTGCAGCAACGGCATGTCGGCCAGTTCCGGCGCGGCGCGCAGGGTCGCCAGCGGAATCAGCGGCACCGCGCGCAGGGCCTTGACGTCGACCATCACCCAGCGCGGTTGTTCGGGGCTGGCTTTCGGATCGAAGTAATGACTCTGCGGATCGAATTGGGTTGCATCCGGATAGGGCGTGCTGACGATTTCGGCCAACCCGACGATGCCCGGCTTCGGACAGCTGGAGTGATAGAACAGTACGCCATCGCCGACCCGCATTGCGTCGCGCATGAAATTGCGCGCCTGGTAATTGCGGATGCCGAACCATGCGACCGTTTGATCCGGCGCGGCCAGCACATCGTCGATACTCGATTCGGTCGGTTCGGATTTCATTAACCAGTAAGCCATGGGAGGTAATTGCTTTCCAGATCAAGCGCCGCGAACGAAAAAAAACGGCTGCATCTTCATGCAACCGCTTCAGAATAAAACCCCGCTGGTGCCGCTTTGCCGGCATCCCGAACCAAACGGTTCAAGGTGGCCACAGTTAGTTCAATTTCGGGTTCATCGGACTAGCGACGCGCACGCCCATCAAACAAAATTCCGCGGCCGATGCACATAAATGGTTCAAGGAATATATGGCAATCGCAAACACTGCAGGGAAATCAAAGTCTACTCCGATCGACTCCTCTGTCAAACCTTTTGCGTTCTTTTATTCAATCCATCTCGCGATGTGAAAGACGCGGTTCAGAACAGATTTTCCTGCGGCGCAAGAGCAGCATCGAGCACTGTGTGCATGCTGCTGATCTGCAGCTTGACCTCGGCCATGCTGAGCTCGGACAGCGGTCCTGCCGGGGCTTTGGTCGACAGCAATTCGGCCGCGATCCCGAGTGCCGCCATCACGGCGATCCGGTCATTGCCCTTGATGCGGCCGGCATCGCGGATAGTGCACATGCGCGCATCGAGGTAATCGCAGGCGGCCTGCAATGCGACCTGTTCATCGGCCTTGCAGGCCAGCGTATACGGCTGGCCCATGATGGTTACCTGAAGCTGGATCATGCGGATTCCTCGACGTCTTTTGCTTCGATTTCCGGCTCGGCCGGCAGACTGTCCATCAACGCGGCGACCCGCTCGTGGGCCTGTGCCATGCGCTGCGCCAGCTCTGCATTCTCGCTGGCGAGAGCGGCGGCCTGTTTGCGCAAGTCATCGTTCTCGCGGCGCAAGGCGCGCGTGAGCTCAGCCAGCAGGTTGATCTTTTCGGATAATTGGGTGAAATCTGAAGTCATCTGATCACTATAGTTGGGCAGTCGAATCTGCGTCAATCGAATCGGGCGACACGCATCATACCAGCCTGAACAACGCCACTCCGACCAGGGTCAGCAACGCACTCAGGCCAGCCACGCAAGCGCCGGCGATGATCCAGCGCCGTTCAATGCCCCACATGCGTCCCGCTGCCGCCGCAGCGACCGGTGCGTCGGTGCTCACTTGCACACCCTCGACGCTGTGCCCGGACGCGATCAGCAATGCCTTCAGAAATTCACCGGCAGCCAGCAGCTCGGTGGTCTGTTGCTGCAACCGCGCGGTGGCTTCGTCGACTGCATTGAGCTGATGCGCGATCGAATCGGCCAGTACCGTTTCGTGCAATGCGACCAGCGCGAAAATCGGGTCCTGCGTATCGACCTTGATGCCGGTCTTTTCGAACACGGCGGTGCGCAACAGGTTCAGGTCCATGGTTTTCATGCGCGCGCTCCTACCATTGCACCGTATCGAGTTGATCGAAGATATCGCGATACACGGTCTTGATGCGCTGTTTTTCCATGACGTTGAATTTGTCGCTGGCGAGCACTTCATCGAGCGTCATGCGCGCGGTGTTCATTTTCTTGATGTCGGCCCCGAAGGTGTCCGAGTTACGCAGCGCCAGTCGCACCTGGCCACGGACCCGCGCGGAGAAATCGTGGAAGGTCGAGGATTCAGCAAACAGTTTGCCGGACGGCGTTTGCAACAAGCCGAAATGTTCGTTCTGCCACAGGATGATCGGCGCCGAGGTCGATTGCGCGGTCGAGACAAAACCCGATGCGGTGTCGTGCAGCGTGTCGCCGCCGCCCACGATGGTGTGGATGTAGACATGGCGGCCAGACTCTTCCAGCAGCGCAAAGGCGTCATTTTCGATCAGGTAGGCCATCAGCGGCGAAAAGGTGTTGGCGCCATTGTCGATGACGCAGTTGCCGTCGGATTCAAGCAGATCGACCATCAGCGCGTCGAAGCGCTTGGGGTCGATGGTGCGGGCATCGGTCATCACCGGTACATGCTTGACGTTCATCGCCCGATAGCGCGAGAAGGTGGTGTTCTCCTGGTCCGTGTCATAGCAACGCACGGTGTCGCTGACCCGGGTTTTCATCCACTGCGCCAGAATGGTCGACACCAGCGTCTTGCCGATGCCGCCCTTGCCCTGCAGGATGAAGTGAACGGTATTCTGCATGCGTAAGTCCTGGAGGCGGTGTTGATAAGGGTGCAGTCAAGCTGCGGTGGCGCTTGATTTTACGACGATCCGGCAGTCAACTGAACAGCATCAACCTGAAATTCTTCGAAACCGCCATCGACGGTGATGATCGCGGTGCGGATCGCCTGACCGACAAACACCGCCTGCGCGGCCAGGCGATAGCGCGCCAGCTGCGCCGCATAATCGGTCCGTTCGCTGGCCAGCAAGCGGCGTTTGTAATCCAGAATCCACAATCCGTCCGGCAACTGCACGATGCGGTCAAAGCGCAGCAGCTCGCCGTCATGCATCAACTCCATTTCATTGCGCGCAAACAGCAACTCCTGCGGATCGAAGAAGCGCGCCAGCGCCGGGGTTTGCAAGATGGTCATTGCCTGTGCCCGCACCGTGACGGCACGTGCAGGCAAACAGCCGAGCCAGCGCGCGATGATGGCTGCCGACGGGACCACGACCGGCCAATCGGCCGACGCCGTCAGTCGTTCCAGCAGTGCATGCAGGGCAATGCCTTCCTCGATTTCCGGCGTGTTGACGACAACCACTGGCTGCGCCGGCGCAGCCAGCACCGGCGGCGCGAACAGCGGCCAGACGAAACCGGCCTGCTGCTGCGACTGCGGCGTTGCCTCGGCCGGATCGAAGTCGACTTCCTCAATCTGTTGCAAGCGGTCGTACCAGCTGTCGGGCACGATCGTCGCGTGCGCACCGGCCACGCCACTGACAATCAATAACTGACGTGCGCGCGTGAGCGCCACGTACAACAGGTTCCAGTCCTCCTGCGTGCGGAACTGTTCTTCCTCGGCGAACAAGGCGTCGCGTGCTGCGCCGCGTTCGGCATTCCTGCCAAAGGCCGAGAAATGCGTCGGCGCCGCCGCCTGTTGCGGCCACTCGCACAGGATGCCGACATCGTCGCGCGACGGCTCGCTGTGATTGGCGTCGAGCAGCACCACGATATCGGCCTCAAGGCCCTTGGCGCTGTGGATCGTCAGAATCCGTACGGCATCGAGCGCGGCATCGACATCGGCGGCATCCGGCGCATCGCTCTGGCTGGCGCCGAGCAAGGCGCGCAAGGCGTCGATGAATTTCGGCAGACCGGGATAGCGCCCGGCGTCCAGATTCAGTGCCAGCGCAGTAAAGGCCTCCAGATTGCCGATCACCTGCGCCCGCTCCAATGCTGACGCCGATGCGGCGTACCGTTGCACCAACTGGCCCTCATGCAAGATCCGGTCGAGCAAATCATGCACCGGCAGCGACGGCGCAAGCGCGAGCCAATGCTGCAAGCGCTGCACCTCTGCCGCCATCACGCCCTGTCCGCCCAGCGTCAGCAAACGTTGCCACCAGTTGCCGCCGGTTTGCTGCGCCAGCAGGATCAGCAGATCGTCATCGGCGCCGATGATCGGCGACTTCAACACATGCGCCAGGGCCCGGTTGTCGCCGGGCGCAATCAGAAAACTCAACAAGGCGATCAGGTCGCCGATTTCCAGCGATTCCAGCAAGCCGCCGCGCCGATTCGACGCAAACGGAATGCCGGCCTCGCGCAGCGCAGTTTCATAGGCGCCCAGATGCGCCCGTTTTTTCACCAGCAGCATGACGTCCGACCAGCGCACCGGCGCGCCATTGCTGGCAGCCAGTTCCAGCCGCGCGCGCGTGATCGCCACCGCCACGGCGCGTCCCTCGTCATGGCGGCGCGCATCGTCCTGCTCATCGAGCGCGCTGACCAGCGAATCCCGCAGCACGAGCCCCGACGACGCCGCAACGCCGGCGCCGGTCTCGATCAGCGGCAAGCGCCACAGCGTGCCGGCGCGGGTCGCCAGCGTGGTCTGCGCCGAGTAGATCGGATTGGCGTCAAAGCTGGCATTGAGCAGGGCAATGATCTCGGGCGCATTGCGTCGGGTCTGGTTGGTCTGCAGGACCGCCGCGCCCTGCTCGGCCAGCATGTCGCGCGCGGCCCGGAAGACGCGCGGTTCGGCCCGTCGAAAGCGATAGATCGATTGCTTCGGATCGCCCACGATGAACACGCTGGGCGCGGCGGCATCGGCGCCATAGGCGCTCAGCCAGGCACGCACGATGCTCCATTGCAGCGGATTGGTGTCCTGGAATTCATCCAGCAAAATATGCTTGTAGCGGGCGTCCAGCCGGCTTTGCAGGTAAGCAGCATGCTCGTCGTTGCTGAGCACGCGCCAGGCCTGCCATTCCAGATCGGCGAAATCGAACACGCGTTGCTCGGCCTTGACCGCCTGATAGCAATCCAGGTAGGCACTGCCGACCTTGAACAAGGCGGCGTTCATCGCAATCACGTTGGTTTCAAAACTGCGCCGCTGCAGCTGCGCCAGTGCCGCACCCAGCGCGGCAAACTCGCGCTCGAAGGTTTCGCCACTGTTTTCGCCGAGGTTTTCTTCGATGGCCTTGAACAGCTTGCCGCGCCGATGATCGTTGCCGCGCGGCTTGCCGCTGTCATCCCAGAACTGGGCATGGATTTGCATGAATCCGTCCAGCGATGGCGCGTCGCTCAACGCGGACTCCAGCGCGACGGCCCGATCCTGGTTGCGCTGCGTGCCCTGGCCGAGCAACCACGCCAGCGTTTGCAGGCGCTTGACCAGTACCGCGTCCTGCCACAGCGACAGCCGTGCGTCGCAGCGTCCGTCCTCGCCACACAATGCGGTCAGCCAGTCGAGTGGCTGGCCCTGTTGCGAGGCGGCCCACCATTCGGCACGCTTGCTGACGAAGGCGTCGAGCAGGCGCTTGGTATTCCAGTCGCCAACCTGCTCATACAGAGCCTGTAACGCGGCGCGCACGTCAGCGTGTTCGGCATCATTAAGACTTTGCAGAAAGCGGCTGTAGGCATCCTGGCTCAGCTCGCCGGTCGCTTCGGTCAGGGTGAAACCATGCGGCACGCCGGACGCCAGCGGCGCCAATCGGATCAGGCGCGCGAACCAGCTGTGGAAGGTATCGATCGACAGCGCGTTGGCGCTGCCCAGCACGGCTTCGTACAGACCACGCGCGACTGGCATCAATGCCGCAAGATCGTGTTCGGCAATCCCGCGCTCGCGCAACAATTGCAGGACTTCCGGCTCCGGCGCGAGCGCCAGTTGCTGCAACAGCTGCATCAGCCGCTCGCGCATCTCCTGCGCCGCCTTGCGCGTAAACGTAATCGCCAGCATTTCGGACGGCGCGGTGCCCGCCAGCAGCAGGCGCAACATGCGCGCCACCAGCAACCAGGTCTTGCCGCTGCCGGCACAGGCCTCGACCACGACCGACCGCTGCGGATCGCAGGCCGCGCCAATGAATGCTGCGGCGGTCGCATCCGCGCCGTTGATGTCGTACGCGCGCGCCATCACCAGGCGCCCTTGCGGCACAACCCGCGCACTTCACAATACTGGCAGACGGTGTCGATACCGTTGGCAGGCAGCGGCGCGCCGGCGGCGATTGCCTGCATCTGCGCAGCGATACGCTGCTCCAGCGCATCCTGCCATTGCAGATAATCGGACGCGGCGACGTCGCCCGTTTTCTGGCCGGTCAGCTCCAGCGCGACATAATGACCGGCGTCCATGCGCGACTCGGCCAGCAGTCCGTAAAACGGCAGTTGATGGTCTTCACCCTGTTTCAGTTTTGTCCGCAATGCCGCCACATTCTTGGTCTTGTAATCGAGTACCGCGCGCGCGCCGTCGGCATGCTGATCGATCCGGTCGACCCGCCCGTGCAGACGCAGTTCGCCGTCCGGCCAGCGCAATACCCGCTCCATCTGCTGCTCGCCAATCATGAATTGCCAGCCCTGTGCCACACGTTCGTCGGCCCAGGCCAGATAGGCTGGCATGACTTTTTTCCAGCGCACGTAGTAACCCAGCGCCGCCGCGGTGCGTTCCAGCTCCTGCTGAAAAATCTGTTCGGAAATCTCGGCCAGCAACTCCGGCCGCTGCGATGCGGGTGTGTCTTCCGCACTGACACGGGCGTGATAACTGGCCAGTATCTGATGCAGCCAGTCGCCGTAATCGCGCTTTTCCGGCAGCTCGGACAGCGTATCGAGCGCGCTCAGGCCGAGCATGCGGGTGGCAAAAAACTGGTAAGGGCATGCGACCAGGCTGTTGTAGCCGCTGGCCGATAATTTGCGCGGCACCAGCGCCGGCGCCGATGGCATCGGCATCGTTGGCAGACGGGGCGTCAGTGCTTGCTGCGCGAGGGCCGTTTGCTGATGCGCCAGCGGCGGCAATGCGTGGCGCGCCAGCGCCAGTTGCAGGCGTTCGATCCACGGACTGGCGGCGTTCGGCTCGCCATTGACGAAGGACTGCCACGACAGCACGATCGGGCTGCCGCTGCCCAACAGCTCGGCAAAATCGCGCAGCTGCTGGCGCTGGCGCGACTCGCGCGTGGCCAGCGCCAGTTCGCGCCGCACCGCATTGGCAAAGAACAGGGTCTCGACCGGCTGCGACGGCAAATGGGCGGCATCGACGCCCACCATCAGCACCGCGTCGAAGGTGCGCAGGCGTGCGCCATTCAAGGGCAGCATGACGACCCGTTTATCGGATTGCGGCGCCACGAACGGCGTCGCTTCCAGTTGCAGGTTGATCAGCGCGCGCCACTCGGCAAACGAAAACAGTTGCACCAGCTCGCCGCATTCTGCCTCCAGTTGATCAAACATTGCGAGAACCTGCTCGCCAGCGACATCCGCAGCCAGCGCGGCACGCATCCCGAGTGCATCGAACACCTCGCGGCTGGTGGCAATCCAGTCGCACAGGCTGCGATTGCGCTGGAACTTGCCGGCCTGCGCGCGCAGTTCGGCAATCAGGCCGCGTTGTTGCGGCAGGGCCAGCGCGACGGCTTCCCAGCCGCCCGCCACATTGGCGCGCAGCAGCGCCAGCTCGATCTGCATCACGCTGTCGCTGTCGACCGGAAAAAACGGCGACTTCAGCAAATCAAGCAGGGCGCCGGTTTCGGCGCGCGAGGTCACCAGCTCGAACCACGCGGCAATTGCCGAGGCGGCACGCGTGGTCGACAGCTTCCATCCGGTTTCGTCGGCCACCAGCACCTCAGCGCGTTCGAGCAGCGCGCGAATGCGCCGCGCCACCACCCGATCCTGGGCAATGATCGCGATGCTGGTGTTGCCGGCAACGATCCAGTCAATCACCGTTTGCGCCCCGCGCAGCGCTTCGTCTTCCAGGCTGGTGGCCGGATACAGCACCACGTTGTCAAGTGCCGCAGGTGCTGCGACTGGCGCCGCATCGTCGACCAGTTCACCCCACGCCGCCAGCAGCACCGGCGCCGCCGCGCGCCAATCGAGCAGCAGTGGCGTGACTGTCTGGCGCTCGCCATAGGCGCTCAGGAAGGCCTGCTCGAAAGGGTCCGGATCGACCGGTGAAATCCATACCATCGGCACGCTGGCGCGCGCTGCCAGCGCCTGCAACTGCGCGAACCGCGCCACGCCATTGTCACGGCCATCGAGTTGGCTTTTCCAGATGCTCCAGACCAGCTGGCTCTCATCGGACAGCACATTGCGCGCCGACGGCGTCAGGCAAGCCAGCGCGTCGTGCCAGCGCTGATCGAGTTGATCCGGTTGCTGCCGAAGGGTTGGCAGCAGGCTTTGCGTCAGCTCGTCCGACAACGCCAACAGGGTTTGCGCCAGCGGCAGCAAGTCCGTATTGCGGCGCGCCGTAAATAATTTCTTCAGCCAGGCGTGCTGGCGCAGCTCGGCATACAACGCCATCAGGCGCTCACTGTCACCGGCAATTCCGTCAGCGTGCGGCGGCTGCAAGTCCAGCCAGGCGGTCAGGGTTGCAATGATTGGTGGCGCAAAAGCAACACCCAAATGCTGCGACAACGCCAACTTCAGCCGCCGTGCATGCTCCAGCGTCGGCACCACGACGCGCACCGCGGAGAAATCCAGACCCGCAACCGCGGGCTCCTGCCGCAGCAACGGCAACAGCAGTTTGGCCACCGCCGGCCAGAACTGCGGCGATGGAGGAATCAATTCGGGGGAACGCAACATGAAATGGAAGCCTGAGATAGCATCATGGGAGCCAGACATTATCACGCAGCGTGACGGAGCATTTGCAGCGCCGCTGCCGGGAGTTCGTTGCACACAACGCGCAGCCCGGGAAAATCAGGTATTATTTCCTCACTTTCCCGCTGCAGGTCTTTGTTTGGCACCTGCCGACCACCTTGATTTCAATGCAAACGTCGCCATGTCACTATGGTAACAACGTGATCGTTGTTAAACGGCACCGTTGTGGCGAGCACAAGATAACTGGTTCCAGGAGCGTCCGACAAAATGGATCTGGCATGGCGTGTTAATGCCGCCAGGCGCACTTTGTCAGACGCCCCAAAGCCGCAGCGTTGATTCAACCCTTACCCCTCCCTTCGAGGAAATCATGAGCGAAAACATCAAACACATCTCCGACGCTTCTTTTGAAGTCGACGTCCTGAAATCTGACAAGCCAGTACTGGTCGACTTTTGGGCCGAGTGGTGTGGTCCGTGCAAATCGATTGCGCCCATCCTTGAAGAAATCGCCAAGGAATACGATGGCAAACTGCAGGTTGCAAAAATGGATGTCGACGCCAACCAGGCCGTTCCGGCCAAGTTCGGCATCCGTGGCATTCCAACCCTGATCCTGTTCAAGAACGGTGTCCCGGCAGCGCAGAAAGTCGGCGCCCTGGCCAAAGGCCAGCTGACCTCGTTCATCGACAGCAATATCTGATACCAACAGCGACGCTGCGCCCGTAGCGTCGCCTTTTACCTGATTACCACCACGCAGCTCCCTCCCCCATCGCCCTCCCCGTCCCGGGACACTCAAAATTAATTCAAAATAATGACCATGCACTTATCCGAACTCAAGGCGTTACACGTTTCCGCCCTGCTTGAAATGGCCATCGGCCTTGATATCGACAACGCCGCCCGCCTGCGCAAACAGGAACTGATGTTTGCGATCCTGAAAAAACGTGCCAAGACCGGCGAACAGATTTTTGGCGATGGCGCACTCGAAGTGCTGCCGGACGGCTTCGGCTTTCTGCGCTCGCCTGATGCCAGCTACATGGCCTCGACCGACGACATCTACATTTCGCCGTCCCAGATCCGCCGCTTCAACCTGCATACCGGCGACTCGATCGAAGGGGAAGTCCGCACGCCAAAAGACGGCGAACGCTACTTCGCCCTGGTCAAGGTCGACAAGGTCAATGGCGAATCGCCGGAAGCCTCGAAACATCGGATCCTGTTTGAAAACCTGACGCCATTGCATCCGAACGAGCCGCTGAAGCTCGAGCGCGAGATGAACGGCCAGGAAAACATCACCGGCCGCATCATCGACATGATCGCGCCGATCGGCAAGGGCCAGCGCGGCTTGCTGGTGGCATCACCAAAATCCGGCAAGTCGGTGATCCTCCAACACATGGCGCACGCGATCACCGCCAATCACCCGGACTGCACGCTGATCGTGCTGCTGATCGACGAACGGCCTGAGGAAGTTACCGAAATGCAGCGCTCGGTGCGCGGCGAAGTGGTTGCCTCGACCTTTGACGAACCGGCCACCCGCCACGTGCAGGTCGCCGAGATGGTGCTGGAAAAAGCCAAGCGCCTGGTCGAAATGAAAAAAGACGTGGTGATCCTTCTCGACTCGATCACCCGCCTTGCACGCGCCTACAACACGGTGATCCCGGCTTCCGGCAAGGTACTGACCGGTGGTGTCGACGCCAATGCGTTGCAGCGTCCGAAGCGCTTCTTTGGCGCAGCCCGCAACATCGAAGAAGGCGGTTCGCTGACGATTATCGCGACCGCCCTGATCGAAACCGGCAGCCGCATGGATGACGTGATCTTTGAAGAATTCAAGGGTACCGGCAACATGGAAGTGCATCTGGAACGTCGCCTCGCCGAGAAGCGCGTCTATCCCGCCATCAATTTGAACAAGTCCGGCACCCGCCGCGAAGAGCTGTTGATCAAACCTGACCAACTGCAAAAAATCTGGGTGTTGCGCAAGCTGCTCTACAGCATGGATGAAATCGAAGCGATGGAATTCATTCTCGACAAGATGAAGGCCACCAAGAACAACGGTGAATTCTTCGACATGATGCGGCGCGGCAATTCATAAGCGTTGCTGACGGAAGACAAAAGGCGCGTTGCGAGACGCGCCTTTTTCCATGCTGCGACTACAAATTCTTGTATAATTCGAGCTCCATTCCAAGGCAAGTGATCATCAATCGGGTCAAGAAGCACGGCGACCGACGAAGTGGCGATTGGCTACCTAACACTACTGAGGCTTCAAATGAAAGACGGCATTCACCCAAATTATCGCGAAGTACTGATCCACGATCTGTCCTGCGATTTCAAATTCGTTACCCGCTCGACCGTTCAGACCCGCGAGATGGCTGAATTCGAAGGCAAGCAATACCCACTCGTGAAGATCGAGGTGTCCTCCGAGTCGCACCCGTTCTACACCGGCAAGCACAAGATCGTCGATACCGCCGGTCGCGTCGAGAAATTCCGCCAGAAGTTCGGCAGCGTTGGTTCGAAAACCCAGATCGCCCAGGATTAATTCTGGTTCAGCACGATCAAAAGGCAGCCTTGGCTGCCTTTTTTGTTTCCTGCGTCTATCTGTTTAAACCATGTTGCCGTTTTTTTACGGCACAATAAGTGCCATTCCAGTGACGGCGCCATGCCACCCTCAAAACCTTGATGAAGCCAGTTCGCCTGCCCGCCTCCGCCACCCGCGCACTGCCACGTCTGGCCCTGTTCGCGCTGTGTTTTCTGTACATCCTGCCGGGCCTGATCGGACGTGACCCGTGGAAGACCGACGACGCCGCCGGCTTCGGCATCATGTGGACCATGGCGCATGGCAGCCTGGCCGACTGGCTGTGGCCGAATATCGTCGGCCTGCCGATGGCCGACAAGGGCCCGCTGACGTTCTGGATCGGCGCCTTGTGCATCAAGCTGTTCGGCTGGCTGCTCGGCGATCCCATGGCGGCACGCGTGGCGACCGTCGGATTTTTCCTGCTTGGCTCGTTGTCGGTCTGGTACGCGACCTTCCTGCTGGGTCGCCGCAGCGAAGCGCAACCCTTGAAGCTGGCCTTCGGCGGACAACCCGAAGCAAAGGATTACGGCCGCACCCTGGCCGATGGCGCCCTGCTGATTTATCTCGGCAGCCTTGGCCTGTTATTGCACAGTCATGAGACCAGCACCGAAGCACTGCAGGTGTCGCTGGTGGCAGCAGCCCTGTACGCCAGCGCGCGGCTGATCGACCTGCCCTCCTGGCGCACCGCACTGTCGCTCGGCGCGACGCTGGGATTGCTGGCCCTGACGCGCGGATGGGTCGTCCCCGCCGGGATCTTCGTGAGTTTGCTGGTGCTGGCAGCCTGGCAGCACCGCGGCCTGCTCAAACTGCTGGCCGGCATGACCCTGCCGGCCGGGCTGATCGTCGCCGGCAGCTGGCCGCTGCTGGCCAACCTGATGCAACCGTTCGGCAGCTCGCCAACGCCACTCTGGCTCGACTGGAACCTGGCGCAGATCGCGGCGCCATCGCTCGACAGCCTGAAATACTTCTTCAAGTACGGCATCTGGTTCACCTGGCCGGCCTGGCCGTTTGCCGGCTGGGCCGTGTACGCATGGCGCCAGCAGAAAAATGCCTTGCACATCGCCCTGCCGCTGAGTTTTGTCGCGGTCTTCGTCTTGCTGGCGCTGATCAATCCGAATCATGTCGAAGGCATCCTGTTGCCGCTGCTGCCACCGCTGGCCATGCTTGCCGCATTCGGGCTACCGACCATGAAGCGCGGCGCCATCAATGCGGTCGACTGGTTTTCGGTGATGACGCTGTCGACCTGCGCCGCGTTCATCTGGATTGGCTGGATCGCCAAGCAGACCGGCTGGCCGGCGCAACTGGCGCGCAATGCGTTCAAGCTCGCGCCTGGCTTCAAGCCCGAGTTCAACCTGCTGGCGGTGATCGTGGCCGCGTGCGCCACGGCCGGCTGGATCGCGGTGGTGCAGTGGCGCCTGTCACGGCAGCCGTCGGTATTGTGGCGTGCGGTGGTGTTGTCCTCGGCCGGGGTGATCCTGTGCTGGCTGCTGCTGATGACGCTATGGCTGCCATGGATCAATTACGGCAAGAGCTATGCCGGCGTCGCGCAGCAAATTGCCCTGAAATTGCCGCGCTCGTCCGAATGCGTCGACACCAACATCGGACCGAGCCAGCGTGCCAGCTTCGCGTATTTCGGCCAGGTCAATTTTTCGCGTTTCGCCGACGGTCCGTGCGACTTCCTGCTGCTGCAGGACAGTAATCAGAAACGTAACGACGTGATGCTTTTCAAGCCTTACAACGGCAGCGCCGAATGGAAGATGTTGTGGGAAGGCCGTCGCCCATCGGATCGCGATGAACGCTTTAGACTGTATCGACGCAGCGGTCGTTGACCGCACCACGGCAAGCGCCAGGCGTCACAAAAAACCAATGACAACGCGTAGTCCAAACTTCGGAGGATGACATGAAAAAATCGGCCCAATTCCAGTGGGATGACCCGCTGCTGCTCGACGCCCAACTCAGCGACGACGAACGCATGGTGCGCGACGCCACGCGCGCCTACTGTCAGGACAAACTGCAGCCGCGCATTCTCGAAGCGTTTCGCCACGAAAAAATGGACGCCTCGATTTTTCGCGAGATGGGTGAACTCGGCCTGCTCGGCCCCACCATTCCCGAGCAGTACGGCGGCCCGGCACTGAACTATGTCTCGTACGGTTTGATCGCGCGTGAAATCGAACGGGTGGATTCCGGCTATCGCTCCATGATGAGCGTGCAATCATCGCTGGTCATGACACCGATTTTTGAATTCGGCACCGAAGAACAGCGCCAGCGCTTCCTGCCGAAACTGGCCACCGGCGAATTCATTGGCTGCTTCGGCCTGACCGAACCCGACCACGGCTCCGACCCCGGCTCGATGATCACGCGTGCAAAGAAGGTCGGCGGCGGCTATGCCCTGACCGGTAGCAAGATGTGGATCTCGAATTCACCGATCGCCGATGTGTTCGTGGTCTGGGCCAAGGACGACGAAGGCGCCATTCGCGGCTTCATTCTCGAAAAAGGCATGGCTGGCCTGTCGACTCCGGCGATCCATGGCAAATTCGGACTGCGTGCCTCCCTGACCGGCGAGATCGTCATGGACAACGTGTTCTGCCCGGAAGAAAACGCCTTCCCCGATGTGCGCGGCCTGAAGGGTCCGTTCACCTGCCTCAATGCAGCCCGCTACGGCATCGCGTGGGGTGCCTTGGGCGCGGCAGAATCGTGCTGGCATATCGCGCGTCAGTATGTGCTCGACCGCAAGCAGTTCGGCAAGCCGCTGGCGGCCAATCAGCTGATCCAGAAAAAGCTGGCCGACATGCAAACCGAAATCACCATGGGCCTGCAGGGCTGTCTGCGACTGGGGCGCATGAAGGACGACGGCACTGCCTCGGTGGAAATCACCTCGATGATGAAGCGCAATTCGTGCGGCAAGGCACTCGACATCGCCCGCACCGCGCGCGACATGTTGGGTGGCAACGGCATCTCGGATGAATACGGCGTGATCCGCCACATGATGAATCTGGAAGTGGTCAACACCTACGAAGGCACGCACGACATCCACGCGTTGATTCTGGGCCGGGCGCAAACCGGGATCCAGGCCTTTTCAAGCTAAGCCGGCAGCGATCAACATCCGAGGTTGCCGTGCAGGGGCAAATCGGACATAATGCTGCCTGCGTTGCCGGGATGGCGGAATAGGTAGACGCACGGGACTCAAAATCCCGCGCTGGTAACAGCGTGCCGGTTCGATTCCGGCTCCCGGCACCAAGCACCTGAATCACACCGTATCAAGAAGTCTCAAAACCCGCATGGCATCTAGCTTCGCGGGTTTTTTGTTGTCTCACGCCATTGCACCCGGTACCATCACATAGCGGTTTTTTGTTGGTGCATTTGTTGGTACGCCAAAAACCACCAAAAACGCATACCAACAACTGGGGCAAAAAATGGCACTGACCGACACCTTTGTTAAGCAGGTAAAGCACAGCGGCGCTAAGGCTGGAGAGAAGCACGGAGACGGCCAGGCGTTGTATTTGTTGGTCAGTGCAACGGGCAAATACTGGCGCATGAACTACCGCTTTGACGGCAAGCAAAAAACACTCTCGCTTGGCACCTACCCGGCAGTTTCGTTACTGAAGGCCCGAAAGAAGCGTGACGCGGCGCAAGAACTGTTGGCGGATAAGATCGACCCCGGTCAAGCTAAGCGCGACGACAAGTTAGCCAGAGCGGACGCGGCAGCGAACACCTTTGAGAGCATGGCGCGGGCGTGGCTGGAAAAAACTGAGTCCAGCCGGGCCGCAAGCACACACGAAAAACTGTCCACATGGCTCAAAAAGGACGTGTTCCCGTCCATCGGCAGCAAACCAATTTCAACAATCAAGCCGCCTGAGGTATTGGCAATGCTTCAAAAGATAGAAGCACGCGGCGCGGTCGATTCTGCACACCAGATCAAGCGGCTTTGTGCTCGCGTGTTTCGCTTTGCGGTGGGATTGGGCGCAGCAGAGCGCGATGTAACTGTCGACCTGAAGAACGCGATACCGCCAGCTATCGAAGTCCATCGTGCCGCAATCACTGACCCGCAACAACTTGGCGGGCTGTTACGGGCAATCGACAGTTATTCCGGCCATGCCTATGCAGCAGCGGCATTAAAGCTGTCACCATTGGTTTTTCTGCGACCGGGTGAACTGCGTTCGGCGGAATGGTCAGAGCTTGATCTTGACGCGGCAGAGTGGCGCATTCCGGCGACGAAAATGAAGCTGCGCATCGAACACATGGTGCCGCTGTCGGCGCAGGCATTGGCGATCTTTCGCGCCATGCAACCGATGACCGGGCAAGGCAAATACGTGTTCCCCAGCATACGCACCCTTGACCGCTGCATGAGCGAGAACACCATCAACGCAGCTTTGCGCGGCATGGGTTACAGCAAAGAAGTGATGACCGCGCACGGCTTCAGGGCGACCGCCAGAACCATCATGGATGAAGTGCTGAACGAACGCGTCGACCTGATCGAGCACCAGTTAGCGCACAAAGTTACCGACGCCAACGGTACAGCGTATAACCGCACCAAACACCTTCCGGCGCGTGGCGAAATGATGCAGCGGTGGGCGGATTATCTGGACAAGCTCCGGGCCGGGGCTGAAGTGATACCGATACGCGCAACGATTTAGCGTTTTACGCCAGCCATAGGCTGATCCCCGAAAACCCGTTTCCCTGACGGGCTGGGCTGGCACCTTTTTTACAGGGGCATCAAGGGGATGCTATGGGTAAGTTTGATACGAAATATGGCGTGCAAATTAGCAGTCTTTTAGAGGGCGTAACATTTCAGGCAGAACGTCGAAATCTGTTTCTGCTTGATGACGGTGTTTTTAGCGCGCTGCTTGAAGAAGGCATGCAAGACGCTGAACCTAATGTCGATGACGAAAATGGAGAGAAATTTTATGAACGACGGATTCTTTGTATCGCAGTTGTACAGACGTCAATAGCGATGACTACGAAAACCGAATCTGAACTAATTGATGCCCTTTGCACTGGTAGCTATCTTATGGGATTTTTGGCGGGCATGCCGGAAAGCCGCACTGCTTGCATCTGCCCTGCTTGCATCATAAAAAATCATCAATCAGGCAATGGAATGAAGGGTGCGGACAAGCGCCATGCACCAATGCGTGAGCTAGAAAAATGGACGGTAGAACAGCGCGAGATCGGAGACGTTCGAACGGCAAACAAAGCTGCACACGAAATGAAGAATGCCGTGATCCAGTATGGGAAAACAATCGGCGCTACTTTGTCAGATGAAAATGCGCAGCGGACTATTGCAGAGTGGCTTCGAAAACCCGCAAAGCTATCCGTTTAGCCGCTACAAAGACACGTCAAGCGGCTACGCTGTTACGGCTGACCGCTTGTCGCTATTCATAAATCATTTGCAATAAATAATGATTCACCCCATGCCGTGCCACGGCGAATTTTCAAGGGGTGTTTCATGTCACAGAGAGTTATCCGGGTTGCAGATATTGCGACCACAAAAAAGAGCAAGGGCATGTTGCCCGTCAGTCCTGCAACAATCTGGCGCTGGGTGCGGGAGGGCAAATTCCCGAAGCCGTTCAAGCTGGGTGAATCGGTCACGGTATGGGATGCGGCAGTCGTTGAAGCCTTCATTGCGCAACGCGCAGGCGGTGCCGCTCAATGACCCACAAAAAACAATCCGCCAGGGGCTTCGAGACCACCACGGCGGACACCAACAAGTTCAGCAAAATCATAGCACTCTGCATCCGTATCAAGGTGGCATTCCTGCGCGGCGCATCAGTGCTGGCGACCTGTTTTCGGGGGCTGGCATGAGTGACCATCTGGACAAGTTCAGAAGCGCCATGGAAGCCGCAGGGCTGACCGCACCGGACGAGATACACGACGATGGCAAGCTGCACCGCTTCAGTACTAACGGCAAGCGCGGCGACGATTCCGGCTGGTACGTGCTGCACAGCGATGGCATACCGGCAGGTTCGTTTGGATGCTGGCGCAGCGGGTTTCAATCGGCCTGGTGCGGCAAGTCTGACCGTGAGTTGAGCAGCACCGAACGGCAGGCCATGCGAGAGCGCAGCAAGGCCATGCAGCGGCAGCGTGACGACGAACAGGCGCGAAGCCATGCCAGCGGCAGGGAAGCGGCGGGGCAACGGCTGGCGGGGTCTGAAGCGGCGACAGCGCATCCTTATCTGACGGCGAAGGGGATACAGGCGCACGGTGCCCGAGTATCGGGCGACACGTTGCTGATTCCAATGCGTGACAGCAGCGGCATACTGCACAGCCTGCAAACCATCTGGGCGAATGGCGACAAACGCTACATGCGGGACGGGCGCGTGAACGGCTGTTACTTCAGCATTGGGAAGCCTGACGGACGACTGATTATTTGTGAGGGCTTCGCCACTGGCGCGAGCATCAACGAATGTACCGGGCTGGCCGTGGCGATTGCCTTCGATGCTGGCAACCTGTTGCCGGTGGCGATGGCGCTGCACGAAAAATATCCGGCGCTGACGATCACTATTGCAGCCGACGACGACTACCGCACCGCAGGCAATCCCGGCATGACTAAAGCAACGGCGGCGGCGCTGGCGGTGGCCGGAATGTTGGCGGTGCCAGTGTTTGCCGACGTGCGACCGGACAAGGCGACCGACTTCAACGACCTGCACCAGATTGAAGGCGCGACAGCAGTAAGACACTGCATTGATGCGGCAAGCGCACCGGACGCGAAACCCGGCGGCGACGGATGGACGACACCAACCCCGCTACCGGACGTGTTACCGCCAGTCCAAGCCTTCGACCCGGATTTATTGCCGGTGGCATTGCGTGCCTGGGTAATGGATATTGCGAACCGCATGCAGTGCCCGCCAGACTTTCCGGCAGTCGGCGCAGTGGTGGCGCTATCCAGCCTGATTGGTGCGCGTGCGGTGATCCAGCCGAAAGAGCGCGACGACTGGCAAGTCGTGCCGAATCTGTGGGGATTGATTATCGGCAGGCCCGGCGTGATGAAAAGCCCGGCATTGAGTGAAGTTCTGAAGCCATTGAACCGCTTGCAGCAAAGCGAGTTCGAGCTATGGCAGGCCGAACATGAGGCATGGGAAATCGAAGCGAAGCTGATCGAGTTGCAGGGTGCGAACAACGAAAAGAAAGCCAAGGGGCTGGCGACCAAAGACCCGGCGGCGGCGCGTGCGCTGTTGCAACCACTGGACGCACCACCGGCAGAACCGACAGCGCGGCGGTTCATCGTCAACGATGCGACCGTCGAAAAGCTGGGCGAACTGCTGGGCGTCAATCCGTGGGGAACCCTATCGTATCGGGACGAAATCTACGGCCTGTTGACCGGCATGGACAAGCAGGGGCAGGAAGGTTCACGCGCCTTTTACCTGCAATCCTATGACGGCAATCAGGGTTACACTTTTGATCGCATCGGGCGCGGCACCGTCCATATCGACCGCGTATGCCTGTCCATGATCGGCGGGATTCAACCGGGCCGGATTCAGGAATACGTACGCGGTGCCGTATCGGGCGGCAGTGCCGACGATGGCCTGTTGCAGCGCTTCGGCCTGACCGTGTGGCCTGACGTAAGCGGCGAATTCCGCCATGTTGACCAATGGCCGGATACCCCAGCCAGGCAAACCGCCGGGGCCGTGTTCGAGCGACTGGCGAAGCTTGAGACCGCCAGCGAGACCGAAGCGCAGGTATGGCGCTTTGATGCGGCGGCGCAGGCATTGTTTGTCGAATGGCGCATACCGTTTGAACAGGAAATCAAAAGCGGCGACCTGCACCCGGCGATGGAGTCGCATCTCGCCAAGTACCGCAAGCTGATTCCTGCGCTGGCGCTGGTGTTCGCGCTGATCGACACACCGGACAATGGCGGCGTGATCGGTGAACGTGAATTGATCCGGGCGCTATCGTGGGGCGACTATCTGCGCAGTCATGCCAACCGGCTGTATTCGGCGGCGCTGATGCCAGAGACCGCCGGGGCCGCATCGCTGCTAAAGAAGGTCATGGCCGGTTCGCTGGGTGCCGACTTCACGCCACGGATGGCCGCGCAAAAGTGCTGGGCCGGATTGACCACGGCGGAAGCGGTGCGCAAGGCGGCTGACGTGCTGGTGGATTACGACTGGTTGCGCAGAGAGACGCAATCATCAGGTGACGCAATGGGACGCGGCAGGCCCAGCGGACATTATCAGGTGAATCCGGCGGTGCTGATGCGAATGGCCGGGGGTGCGGCATGAACTGGCTGGCACGTCTGAAGAAATTGGATGAGACGCCAGACGCGACCCTACAAAAACTACGAAAAGGGCAGGAAGGGGTTTCTGTAGTTTTTGTAGGGCCGGGTTCTGCGTATTCTCAAAATTCGATCGGTGAAGCTGATCCGTCAATCCGCACGGACGCTGACCCCGCCAATGATCCGGCCACACCGATAACCGATCTGTTCACCGCACGCGTTGCCCTGTTCACGGATCGCGGATTGAACCTGGACGATGCAAGCGCACTGGCTGACCGGATGGCGCACCGCGACGACGAACACGACGACCGGCGCATCTGCCTTGAATGCAAACACCTGTCCGGCGATGTGGTTCACCGACGATGCAGCCAATGGCGAAAGCTGTGGATCGGTGACGCTTCGACGCCAGCCGATCTGGTGGACGTATTGCAGCGATGCGCAGGATTCAATCACCGACTGGAGGTAACACCATGACGAAACCCAAGGCAGCAATCAGCAAGAAGGCGGCGACACCGGCGAGCGCCGACAATTCGCAAACCCTGCAAGTAATCAAGGAAGCCGGTAAGAGTCCTGAACAGCAGCTAGCCGCCCTGTCCATCTCGCCTATTGTGGCGAACACGGTCACGGCAAAGGCATTCACGGCACGCAATTTCCCGTCATCGAATTTGATGAGGACGATTGACGCGATGACCGAGAAGGCAGCAAAAGTGAACGCTGGTGATCTGTCCGAACTGGAGGCCACGTTGACGGCGCAGGCGATGACCCTGAATACGATATTCAATGAACTGGCGCAGCGGGCCGCCGGTAACTTGGGCACGCACCTGAGCACCACAGAAGCATATCTACGGCTGGCCTTTAAAGCCCAGGCGCAATGCCGGGCGACCATCGAGACACTGGCGGAGGTGCAATATCCGAAGTCCGCCACGTTCATCAAGCAGGCCAACATCGCGCAGCAGCAGCAGGTCAACAACGGCGGCGACCAGAAACCGCCAGCATCGCGCACGGAAAAAAATATCAATCCATCAAACGAACTATTGGGGGCGAATCATGGCGAACGGCTGGACACCAGAGCGACGGGCAAAGCAGGCGGCAGCAATCCGCACATGGAAACCGTGGGAGCGATCCACCGGGCCAGTGACTGACGCGGGGAAGGCGTCAAGCAGTCAGAACGCTTTTATTCACGGCGGCTACAACGTCGCGGCAAAAGCGGCAGGGAAACAGGTTGCTGAGTTGCTCCGGGAATACAACGACCTGTTGAGTCGCATGAAGTAGGCGACTTGAGCGGAATGACCGCGTTAGGTCGAAATTATCTGAGATAGCCCCCCTGAATGGACCGTACACGCGGAATGATGCGGCTCTTTAGCAGGAAAACGGCGGCTTACCTTTGGGTTGTCTGCGATACAATGCGCAACTTGCTTTTCTGAAATGTGCGAAATGTTCAAAAACTATTTAAATTACATTGAAAACGCTTTTTCTCCGACTCTCATCGCGTGGGCTTCTATTTTTGGTGGGATGATTTTTTTCGTTGTGCTCGAGAGATTCTTTCCTGCACAAAAAAATCAGGATCCAAAAGGAATGCTGACAAATATAAAGCTCAGTTTGATCAGCTTTACCTTTAATTTTTTTGCAGTATTTTTTCTGGGGATGTTAATAACAAAAATTGTGTCAATTTTTGGCGGCCCCTGGATCAAAGCAGATTTGTCCTCAATATTGGCGAATCACCATGGCATATCAAAATTATTGATGGCGGCCGTGTTTATTTTCGTCCCGCTATTCGCCTTTGATTTCTTCTATTATTGGTTTCATCGTAGCCAACACACAATGCCTTGGTTGTGGATACTTCCCAACACCACCACAGGACTATTCTTGTCCCCGTTGGAGAACTAGCCGATCCAATTACCAACATGCAGGTATCTGCCAACACGGTTTTCCAACACCTATTGGAGCGTTCCGCGCACGCGAGGTAACAGCGTCCGACACTCAGATTCAAAGCCGTTGCAAATTGGACACGCATTACTTATTGATGGTATTTTTGTTGGCACATTTCTAATCGCATACCAACAAACCTAACATCCATAAGGCTTACAAGGTGAAATGTGATTCCGGCTCCCGCACCAAGCACCTGAATCACACCGTAGCAAAAAGACTAAAACCCGCATGGCATCTGCCTGGCGGGTTTTTTGTTTTAAGCCATCGATCTGTGCATGCTTGCGCCATCCGATGCGACAAACCAATGACCGTGCGCGCTTAGAATGCGATCTTGAAAATCTGCGCACCCAGCCCGCGCGTGCTTACATAGAGATTGTCCTGCTTGTCCGTGACCATCGACGATACAAACTCCGTGGTGTTCGGAAACGCGAAAGACGTCACGGTTCCGCCACTGCTGACACGATAGAGCTTTCCAGATCCGGCAAGGTAGATGTTCCCCGCTTGGTCGATGGCAATGGCACTGCTTGTGGTAGCCAATCGACTGCCGATTGTCGCGACCGTCCCGTCAGGCGCAATTTTCCGAATCAATCCATTCGAGACAACAAACAGGTTGTTCAGCGCGTCAATTGCGATTTCGGAATCGAAGCTCATCGTGAATGTGGCAGAGGCGCCGGCGCCGTCGATGTCGCCGCTCGCTCCGCTGCCCGCAAATACATTCCAATTGCCGGTGGTGGGAAACTTCACGATCCGATTGTTCACGACATCCGCCAGATACAAATTTCCCTTGCTGTCCACAGCCATGGCGCCGACGCCAATCGATGACGTGGATGAAGAATTTTCCCAATTTGCCAATAGCTGCTGCGGCACCCCGGCAGCGGTTAGCTCGTTGATCGACGCTCCCCAGACTGTCGGACTCGCGGGAGACGAAGCAACGAACGAGTGTGAGCCAAAGATATTTCCAGCTGCGTCAATCGCAATGCCTTCATAAAAGTCGGATCCATTCGCGGACTGCCGCGTCGTGACCACTCCGCCCGGAGTAACTGTTCTCAGCGATCCACGGTCCGAGATGATGATATTGCCGTTGGCATCCACGACCATGTGGCCGCCGCCCCCAAGGATGGCTGCGGTGCCAGTGCCATCGGCAGGACTGAAGCTAGTGGTCGCGGAGCCGGCAAGCAAGGTGATGTTGGCCGGCGCAGTTGAAACACTCCCCGTCGGCGCCTGACCGGTTGTCACAAGATCGGTGGCCGGTCCCGTTGCGTTTGCCGGAACAGTGATGACAGCGCCGGCCTGCGTGCTGACCGTATTGTTCGTTCCGTTGACGGTGACGACGTTTCCATTGGTCGACGTCACGACGGTGCCGGACGGCACCAACACCGATACATTGGCCGTCACGGTGAAGGTTGAGCCAGCTGCCAGGACCATCGGACTTGTGCTTGCAGGATCAGAATTCGCCGCGCCTGGGCTGGAGCCGCCACCGCAGCCTGTCACCAACACAGCGAAGCACAAAGCCAGAAATTTACGTGGGAAGAATTGCATTGCTTTCTCTTTATAAAAGTGACCATCGAATAGCTTAAGAAAATCGCAGACCGCCATCGCCGGCCACCTTGCGCACGGAATCGAACAATGAACTGGTTTGGAATAACCGATCGGCACAGACCGCCATCGCATGATGCGCAAATGCCCTGGCGATGTGAAAAACCCGATACCGAATGCATCCAAGCAATTAACCGGAAGTGTACACAGGAGTTGCCAGAAGAGTAACGTTACAGGCGGAATTATATTCTCGATTTCGCAGCAATCGGGCTTTTTTTCTTTCGCCAGTCCCGCAAATCTTTACTTCACCCGCTGCTTCTCCAGCTTGCGCGCCAGCGTCCGCCGATGCATGCCAAGCCGCCGCGCCGTTTCGGAAATATTGAAGTTGGTCGCTGCCAGGGTTTCGTGGATGCGTTCCCATTCGAGCGTCTTGATCGACGTCGAACGATTGGTCAGCTCGATCTCGCGGCTGCCGGCAATGTGTCCGAAAGCGGCTTCGATATCGTCCGTATTGGACGGCTTGGCGAGGTACTGCACGGCGCCGAGCTTGATTGCTTCGACTGCCGTGTTGATGCTGGCGAAGCCGGTCAGGACAACAATCAGCATCGCCGGATCATGCTTGTTGAGCATCTGGACGCAGGCCAGTCCGGAGGTGCTGCCGTTTAATTTCAGGTCGACCACGGCGTAGCGCGGCGACTGGTGCTGCAGCAGGATGGCGGCCTGATCGAGGCTGGCTGCCAGCACCACGTCGTAGCCGCGCCGTTCGAACGAACGCCCGAGCGTGCGCGCAAATGCGGCATCGTCTTCGATAATCAGCAGCAGTCGATCGGTTGTCATCCACCCGCTCCCGCGTCGAGGGCAATGGCCGCCAGCGGCAGTTTCAGATGCACCACGGCCCCGCCATCCTTGCGATTTTCGGCGGTCACCGAGCCACCCAGCGTGCGCGCCACATTCACACTCAGGAACAGGCCGAGGCCGCGGCCAGGACTCCCCTTGCTCGACTGATAGGGCTTGCCGAAGTGCGTCAACATGGCGGGAGTGAATCCGGCGCCGGCGTCGCTCACCGACAGGCGTAGCATGTCCGCCTCCCGCGTGACTTCCAGACTGACCCAATGCGGCGACGCCTCGGCGGCATTATCGAGCACGTTCCAGATCATCTGCTTGAGGGTCGAATCGAACACCACCGGCACATCCTGCACGATATGGTTCTGATACACGAAGTTGTCGATCGGTCGGCTGGCGCGCCATGCCTCGACCAGCTCGTTGAGAAAGGTATTCAGGGTGGTCTTCACCGACGACTCGCCACGCGCCTCGCCGGCCGACATCAGGATGCCGCTGACGATGGCCTTGCAGCGTTGCAGCTGGACCTGCATTTCCGTGATCTCCTCCTGCAATTCGGGATTGCGGCTGAACTCGGGCATGCGCCGCCAATCGCCCAGGATGACCGCCAGCGTCGCCAGTGGTGTGCCCAGTTCATGCGCTGCGCCGGATGCCAGCAGGCCGATGCGCACGATGTGCTCTTCTTCGGCAGCGCGCTGGCGCAGATGCGCCAGTTGGGCGTCGCCGGCGCGCAGATTGGCATTGATGCGGGTAATGAAAATCACCAGCAACGCGGCGTTGAGGGCAAAGCACACCAGCATGCCCTGCACGTACAGGCTGAAAAACTGACCGACATGTTCCTGCTGCAGTTGCAGCGGTTTCGACAGCAGCGCCAGCCCGGCCAGGCAGGCGCTGGTGATGCCGACGATGGTCCAGGTCGACCAGACGTCCAGCAACACCGCGCCCAGAATGACTTGCAGCAAATACAGGAAAGCGAACGGATTGGTAATGCCGCCACTGAAATACAGCTGGCCGGTAAGGCTGGCGACATCCACCAGCAGGGCCAAAAACAAGGCGTTATTGGTAACCATGCGCTGCTCGCCAAGACGCAGCTGGCTGGCGATATTGAAGGCGATCAGGCACACCAGCACCTTGATCATGCTGTCGAGCGGCAGCACGATGCCAAAGCCGAGGGTGACTCCCGCAATCGTGCTGATCTGGCCGACCACCGCGATCCAGCGTAACTGGATCAGGTGCAGCATGTTCCGATAGCCTGCCGCATCGCGGGCGGACGTGGTTGCCACTGACGGGACCGGATGGGCGCTGGAAGCCAGCAGTTCAGGGTTGGGAAACATCATTGCTCTCGTGATCTTGACGGGCCGTGCGCGGCCGGCGGCGGTCGCGGCGCATGGCAATCAGCCAGCCGCCTGCCACCATCGATGCCAGAGCATACCAAGTCAATGCATACACGAGATGATTATTGGAAAAAGCGATGACGGTCAACCCGGCGATCGGCTGTACCCCGTTGTCCCCGGCGGACCGGCGTGGCTGTGAGGCGCGATCCAGATCGATGAAAAACGGCGCCACCGGACCAAGGCCGCGCGCCGCCGCAATTGCGGCCACGTCGCGCGAATACCAGCGTTCATGGCCGGGATCGTTGCTGCGCAAGAAAGCGCCGCCGGGTTCGGAGATGCGCAACAGGCCGGTCACGGTGGTGAGCTCGGTTGCATCCGCTATCGCGCCGACTGGCCGCTGCGACACAAAGCCGCGATTGATCAGCACCACGCTGCCATCGGTGCGGCCCAGCGGTGTCAGCAGCCAGAAGCCACTGCCGAATTCCGTCACGGCCTGGACTGCGGTCGAGCGGGTGTACAGGAAGGCACCGGTAACACGCACACGCCGGTACTCGTCGGATTGCCGTGTGACCTGCGCCCAATTGGCCGGCCCGGGCGCATCGATGGCGAGCGCATTGACCCGCTGTCCGACCCGCGCCATCAAATCCTGTTTCCACGCCAGCCGCTCTAGCTGCCAGGTCCCGAGTGCGGCAAACCCCACTACCAGCAGCAAGACAATCGCAGTCAGCAGACGCCGGTCACGCATGGCGCCGCGCGGCGCGCGTGTCATGGCATCTTGTGCGCGCCATGCAGCGCGTGCATGGCCGGGTCCATCGGCGCCGGCATCGCATCAAGGGCATGCGGTATCTCGCCAATCGCCTCGGGCATCATGCCGGGCATCATGTTGTGATCGAGGTGGTACATCACCCAGATCGAGCCGCTGAGCATGATCACCACCAGCATGACGGTGAAGATCAGCGCCAGCATCGACCAGCCGCTTTCGGACTTGGTATTCATGTGCAGGAAATAAATCATGTGCACGACAATCTGCACGGCGGCAAACCCCAGCACCACCAGGCCGGTGGTGCTCGACTTCTCGAACACCTTGCCAAGCACCAGCCAGAACGGAATCGCGGTCAGGATGATCGACAGCACAAAGCCGGTGAAGTAGGATTTCAGGCTGCCATGCGCGGCATGATCGTGATGGCCATGGTCGGCGTCGTGCGCCGCGTTGCTGTGCTGCTCGCTCATGGCAAGGATCCCATCAGGTAGACAAACGTGAACACACCGATCCAGACGACGTCCAGAAAGTGCCAGAACATCGACAGGCAGGTCAGACGCCGGACGTTCTCGACACTCAGCCCATGACGACCCAGCTGGAACATCAACGTCATCAGCCAGATGATGCCGAAGGTCACGTGCAGGCCGTGCGTGGCGACCAACGCAAAGAACGAGGTCAGGAAACCGCTGCGCTGGGGTCCGGCGCCTTCGTGCACCAGGTGCACGAACTCATACAGCTCGAGCCCGATGAAGCAGGCGCCCAGCACGCCGGTCAGCGCCAGCCAGGCCAGCGTGCTGCGCAGCTGCTTGTTCTGCATCGTCAGCATCGCAAAGCCGTAGGTGATCGATGAAAACAGCAGCAAGCCGGTGTTGGCAGCAACCAGCGGCAGATTGAACAGCTCGGCGCCAGTCGGGCCGCCGGCGTAATTGCGTCCGAGGACGGCGTAGGTGGCAAACAGACAGGCGAACACCAGGCAGTCGCTCATCAGATACAGCCAGAACCCCAGCAGGGTGCCGTTCTCGGGATGATGTGAGCGCACATAAAAGCGCTCGCTCGGGGTGGCGTGCAAGGCAGTGCCGTCAGTGACGATGGAATTAGACATGTTGCTCCAGCAAACGGGTACGGATGCCCTCGGTGCGAACGACGTCGCCCGCAGGAATGAAGTAATCGCGATGGTAATTGAACGTGTGGGCGATGATTGCCGTCAGCATCGCAGCAAACCCGAACCCGGCCACCAGCCACATCTGCCAGATCAGCGCAAAGCCGCACACCGCACTGAGCGCCGCAATGACGAATCCTGCGCTGGTGTTCTTTGGCATGTGGATTGCCGTGAAGCCTGCCAGCGGCCGGACATAACCATGCTTCTTCATGTCGGTCCACGCATCGAGATCATGCACGCGCGGGGTGAAGGCAAAGTTGTAATCCGGTGGCGGCGACGAGGTCGACCATTCGAGTGTGCGGCCATCCCATGGATCGCCGGTGGCATCACGCAGCGACGCGCGGCGCACATAGCTGACCACGAATTGCACCAGCATTGCGCCAATGCCCAGCGCAATCAGCACCGCGCCGAAGGCCGCGATCTGGAACCAGATCTGCAGCGACGGGTCGTCGAAATGACTCATGCGTCGGGTCACGCCCATCAGGCCGAGGACATACAGCGGCATGAACGCCAGGTAGAAACCGACTACCCAGAACCAGAACGACACCTTGCCCCAGAACACATCGAGCTTGTAGCCGAACGCCTTCGGGAACCAGTAATTGATACCGGCGAACATGCCGAACAGCACACCACCGATGATCACGTTGTGAAAGTGGGCGATCAGGAACAGGCTGTTATGCAGCACAAAGTCCGCCGATGGCACGGCCAGCAGCACGCCTGTCATGCCGCCGATGACGAAGGTAATCATGAAGGCCATCGCCCACATCATCGGCAGCTCGAAACGAATGCGACCGCGGTACATGGTGAACAGCCAGTTGAAGATCTTCGCGCCGGTGGGAATCGAAATGATCATCGTTGTGATGCCGAAGAACGAATTGACGCTGGCGCCGGACCCCATGGTGAAGAAATGATGCAGCCAGACCAGATACGACAGGATCGTGATGACGATGGTGGCATAGACCATCGAGGCGTAGCCGAACAGGCGTTTGCTGCAGAAGGTCGACACCACTTCGGAGAAGATGCCGAAGGCCGGCAGAACCAGAATGTAGACCTCGGGATGGCCCCAGATCCAGATCAGGTTCACATACATCATGGCGTTGCCGCCCATGTCGTTGGTGAAGAAATTGGTGCCGACCATGCGGTCCAGCGACAACATCCCGAGCACTGCCGTGAGCACCGGAAAGGCAGCCACGATCAGCACGTTGGTGCACAGCGCGGTCCAGGTGAAGATCGGCATGCGCATCATGGTCATGCCCGGCGCCCGCATCTTGACGATGGTGGCGATCAGGTTGATCCCCGACAGCAGCGTACCGACCCCGGCAATCTGCAGCGACCAGATGTAATAGTCGACCCCCACTGTGGGACTGCCGAGGATGCCCGACAGCGGCGGATACGCCAGCCAACCGGTGGTGGCGAACTCGCCGACGAACAACGACGCCATCGTCAGGCCGCCGCCGAAGGCCGTCATCCAGAAACTGAAATTGTTCAGGAACGGGAACGCCACGTCGCGCGCGCCGATCTGCAACGGCACCACGTAGTTCATCAGGCCGGTGACCAGCGGCATGGCCACAAAGAAAATCATGATCACGCCATGTGCCGTGAAGATCTGGTCGTAGTGATGCGGTGGGAGGAATCCGGCCGAGTCGCCAAAGGCCATCGCTTGCTGCGCGCGCATCATCAAGGCATCGGCAAAGCCGCGCAGCAGCATGATCAGGCCAAGCACGATGTACATGATGCCGATGCGCTTGTGGTCGATGCTGGTGAACCAGTCGCGCCACAAGGGGCCCCACAAGCGGAAGTACGTCAGGGCGCCAAGTACCGCGGCGCCGCCGATGCCGACCATCAGAAAGGTGACCAGCAAAATAGGTTCGTGCAACGGAATGGCGGCCCAGGTCAGGCGGCCGAAAATCAGCTTGGTCAATTCAATATCGTTAAACATGGTGCGTCTCGCAGGAAAACTGGAACGTGTTGCTGGCAATATAGCCCGTACCCGGCACGTGATTCGACGATGCCTTACTCATGGTGATGCATCCCTGCGTGTTCGCCGGTCATCATGGACTTCATGCAAACGGCGCCGGCGCCCACACAGCGATTCAGGATGGCGTCATACAGATCCGGCGCCACGCTGCCGTAGCGACTGACCGGTGCGCGTACGCTCGGCTGCTCCAGCACCAGATAGTCGGCACGCTGCAAGGTGCCGCCGCCGGTTTTGGTCGCCTTCACCCAATCGGCGAAGGCGGTCGGGCTGACACCGTGGAACTTGAAGCGCATGTCAGAAAATCCGGCCCCGCTGTAATTGGCGGAAAACCCGTCGTACACGCCGGCCTGGTTGATGACCGCATGGAGTTTTGTTTCCATCCCGGGCATGGCGTAGATCTGGCCGGCCAGCGCAGGAATGTAAAACGAGTTCATGACGGTCGAGGCCGTGATCTTGAAGCGCACCGGCACATCGACCGGGACCACCAGCTCGTTGACGGTGGCGATGCCCTGTTCCGGATAGATGAACAACCATTTCCAGTCAAGCGCAACGACTTCGACGACGAGCGTTTTTGTACCGGCGGGAATGGCGCGCTCGGCATCGAGGCGCTGCAGCGGACGGTAGGGGTCGAGCGTGTGGGTGCTGATCCAGGTGACCAGGCCCAGTGCAATGATGATCAGTAGCGGCGCGCCCCAGATCAGGAGTTCGAGCTGGGTCGAATGATTCCACTCGGGATCATAGGTCGCGGCGGTATTGTTTTTACGATAACGCCAGGCGAAAAAGATCGTGCAGGCGATCACCGGGATGATGATGATCAGCATCAGGACCGTGGCGACGACGATCAACCGGCCCTGCTGCGCAGCGACGAATCCAGACGGATTCATCACGACCGTATTGCAGCCGCCCAGCAACATCACAGTCAGCAGCAACATTCCACGGCGTAATAGAGAGGAAGACATGCCTGGGTTTCCCGTACAAGATTCAAGAACTTACAACTGTACTTGGCCTGTTGCCAGTTAGCGATTGGACGTTTTGTCCAAGCCCCGCGCGGCAAAAAGTGGATAAACTCTGCGAACTGTCTGACGAGACCAATTTGAGAAACGATGACCATGACCAGCTCGCGCACTGATGGCGGCATACCGCCAGCCGATATTACCGCACACCGCGACACCTCCGCTGCGGACCATTCAAGCGCCGGTCATGGACGCATCGCCCCGGGTGAAATCGCCATCGGCGTCATCATCGGCCGGGCCTCGGAATACTTCGATTTCTTTGTCTATGCGATCGCCTCGGTGCTGGTGTTCCCGTCGGTGTTCTTCCCGTTCGAGCAGCGCCTCGAAGGCACGCTGTACGCCTTCCTGATTTTTTCTTTCGCATTCGTCGCCCGGCCGTTCGGCACGGTCGCCTTCATGGCGATCCAGCGCCGGCTCGGGCGCGAGGCAAAGCTCACCATTGCACTGTTTGCGCTGGGCGTGTCGACCGCCGGGATTGCGTTTCTGCCGACCTATGCGCATCTCGGATTCGCCTCGATCGTCCTGTTGTCGCTGTTGCGCATCGGCCAGGGCATCGCGCTGGGCGGCTCCTGGGATGGCTTGCCGTCGCTGCTGGCGCTGAATGCACCGCCACACCGGCGCGGCTGGTATGCGATGCTCGGGCAACTGGGCGCGCCGCTGGGCTTCGTGATCGCCGCCGGACTGTTTTCTTTCCTGCTGACCAACCTGTCGATGGATGACTTCCTCGACTGGGGCTGGCGCTATCCGTTCTACTGCGCGTTCGCGATCAATGTCGTGGCGCTGTTCGCCCGTCTGCGTCTGGTCGCCACCGAAGAGTATTCCCGCCTGCTCGACGAGCGTGAGCTCGAGCCGACCGGCGTCATCGACATGAGTCGCTCGCAATGGCGCAACCTGATTACCGGCGCGCTGGCCGCGCTGGCCAGCTATGCGCTGTTTCACATCGTCACCGTCTTTCCGCTGTCATGGATCAGCCTGTACTCGAGCCGCTCGGTCAGCGCCTTCCTGGTCGTACAAATGATTGGTGCGACGCTGGCGGCCATCGGCGTGGTTGCCTCGGGCCTGATTGCGGACCGGGTTGGCCGTCGCACCACGCTGGCGGCACTGGCCGGCCTGATCGCCGTCTTCAGCGGCTTCGTGCCGACGCTGATGGATGGCGGCGAGCTGGGACAGAATGTGTTCATCCTGATCGGCTTCGTCCTGCTCGGGCTGTCTTACGGCCAGGCGTCCGGGGCGGTCACGTCCAACTTCCCGGCCAAATACCGCTATACCGGCGCGGCGCTCACATCGGATCTTGCCTGGCTGGTCGGCGCGGGATTTGCGCCACTGGTTGCGCTCGGCTTGTCGGCCCATTTCGGGCTGGCCTACGTCAGCGTCTACTTGCTGTCCGGCGCGGCCTGCTCGCTGGCGGCGTTGAGTCTGAACCGGGCGCTCGACATACGGAATTGATTGCCTGATCAGGGCCGGCGGTACAACCGCACCCACGGCGGGGCCGCCCGGCCCCGTGCAAGACCCGCCCCGCCGGCATCATGTTTGACTGCACATCGGCGCGACGGAGTGACTTCGCGACAATCCCGATCCGCCAGGGCTGACCATTCCGCGTCAACCACGGAACCACTTCCTTCCAGAAGGCACCTATCCGATAGCAACACAAAGCTTGGCCGATTACCTGGCCGAATTTCTGTTCACTAATGGAGAAGGAAATGAGCAACAACGGCTTGAATCCGGGTTATCCGCGCACCCTTCCTGGCGAACGCGCATGCAGGGAAGACAAGAAGATGTACAAGCAAATGCGCAAACAGAAGGAAGAGGCGTACCACCAATTGACCCTCGCTCACAAACGCACCTACTTCAGCAATCCAAAGGCCACCATGGAGGGGTATCGCAAGGTCAGGGAACAGGATGAAGCCAATTACCAAGCGGAGCTCCATCGCGATCAGGAAAATTTCAAGGCGTTATGGAAATTCGACCTGAAGGAGCTGAAGAACGAAGCCCAACACCGGAATACCGGAAAGCACGATTACAGCATCTGACAAAGACGGTTTCGCCATCAAGTCTGCCACTCTCGCAGGTCCAAGGCGCGGGCCTGCGCCGGGGAGCGCGGCGGCGAATGGCGCCGTCTTTCCGGGTGCGCGGGAATGGTGAAGTTGCTTGCCCACACAGTGGATGTGCTGAAGCCCCAGGGGGTGTCAGGTATTTTGTGTAAACGGGTTTTCGTTTAAGCCTGCGGCACCCGGTCTTCAAACTGGATGGCGAAGCGATTTAATGCCGCTTTCC
>NZ_JAXCHT010000021.1:0-84332 GCF_035984655.1 Actimicrobium sp. GrIS 1.19
GACCACAGGAAAAATCGCAAACGTTCGACGTAACGCGAACAAAAATCCCGCGCTACGCCGTCAAACAAGCGGAATTCGATTTGTTCCGCGTTTCCTTAGCATAATTGAACTTAAATGATCCGCGACAGTCCGCCTTCGATCCCGCACGGGGTTGGCAGGAACGCGGGTCATTCAACTTTTTCAGGAGTGCGCTGTGGTCATGTCGTCAAATTTTCACCGTAAATCCTGCGCTGCCGTGTTGTTGGCGTGCGGGCTGTGCAGTTCAGCACTGGTGCTGGCCAAGGATGATACGGCGCTGGTCGCGCATCCGGTCGATGTGCGCCCGGCGCCAGCGGCCGTGGCCGTGCGTGGCGATCTGGCGGCATTGCCGACCGATGTGGCCGAGCTGAAATTCCGTGAATTCTTCAAGATGCCGATCGGGCCACGCGGCCTCGATGCCTCCGACAAGCTGATTGCGCTGGCCGACAAGCGCGTACGCATTGTTGGCTACATGGCCCGTGCCGAAACGCCGGTGGCCGGCATGTTCATCCTCACGCCACTGCCGGTGTCGCTGGGTGACGAAGATGAAAGCCTGTCCGACGATCTGCCTGCCAGTTCGGTCTTCGTCCATCTGAATCCGAATGCCGAGCAAGCGCCGCTGCCGTATTACCCCGGCCTGTTGCAACTGACCGGCACCTTGCGTCTGGGACCGTTCGAGGAGGCCGATGGCCATGTCTCGACGGTGCGCCTGGAGCTTGACCCGAATCTGGCTCGCGCCATGACACCACAGCAATTGGCTACCGCAGAAGCACAGCACGCAGCACCCAGGCAATCCCCGAAGCAGGCACCGAAGCAGGAACAGCACGCCAAAAAATAGCCGTATTTAATCAAATAACTATTTCAACTCATCTGGAAGCGTTTCATGAAAACACCATATTTTGCCCCGAACACCCTGCAGCTGTTGATCGCTGTCGCACTCGGCACGGTCGCCTGTGCCAGCGTTGCCGCGCCAACGATTTCGCGCCTGACGCCGCCGAGCAACCCGGCTGTCGTCGGCGCTACGACGCTGGCGCGCTTCCTGCCGGGTCAGCGTTTCGACCTGCAGGCTACCGTGCGTCCTGAAGCCGGCCTGACGATTACTTCCGTCAGCTTCGCCGTCGATGGCGTGATCGTCGCTGCACCAGCGGCCAACAGCAGCATCGTGCCAGCCACTGCCATCACCGCCACCGCACCAGGCGCTGTTGCCGCGTCGCTGCGCGCGTACTCGAATTCGACCATCGGCATGCACACGCTGACCGCGACCGCCACCCAGAGCGATGGCACCAGCACCACCGCCACCGGCAGTTTCGAAGTCATGCCAATCCTGACCAATCAGGGCCGCGTTGCCAAGAACGTCATCGTCCTGCTGGGCGACGGCATGGGCGCCGCCCACCGCACCGCCGCCCGCATCATGGTCAAGGGCTATGCCCAGGGCATGGCGCAAGGCAAGCTGGCCATGGATACCTTCCCGTTCACCGGCATGGTCATGACCTCGTCACTGAACTCGATCGTCACCGATTCCGCACCTGGCATGGCCAACTACGTCACCGGCAACAAGGCGCAGAACAACCAGGAAGGCGTGTTCCCGGATGACACCACCGACGCCTTCGACAATCCACGCGTCGAATACCTGTCGGAGTACCTGCACCGCACCAAAGGCAAAAGCCTCGGTATCGTGACCACGGCTGACGTGTTCGATGCCACACCAGCGGCCAACGCCGTGCACACCTCCAATCGCGGCAACGGCACCGGCATCGTCGACCAGTATCTTGACGACCGCAACCTGACCGGTCTGACCGTGTTGATGGGCGGCGGACGAAAGTGGTTCCTGGCCAAGAATTCGGCCGCTGCACCAGCCAATAGCATCAACACCGGCAACGGTTCAGTGCGCTCGACGTCGACCGACTACGTGCTGCCATCCGACCTGGTCGCCGGCTGGGGCGCTGCTCCCGGCGCCATCGACATCAATCGCGACCTGATCACCGACTTCCAGACCGCTGGCTTTGCCTACGCTGCCGACAAGACGTCGATGGATGCCGCCGGCGTGCCCGACAAGCTGCTCGGTCTGTTCAGCTACTCGAACATGAACGTGGCCTTCGACAAGATCGGCAAGCGTCGCGGTACCTCGACGATCGTCGACGACTATGGCTTCCCTGACCAGCCAATGCTCGACGAAATGGCCGACAAGGCCATCAAGGTGCTCAACAAGAACAACACCAACGGCTTCTATCTGATGATTGAAGGCGCCTCGATCGACAAGCAATCGCATCTGATGGATGCCGATCGCTTCATCGAAGAAACCATCGAGTTCGACCGTGCCGTCAAGGTTGCGCAAGACTTCGCTACCGCCAACCCTGACACGCTGGTCATCGTCACGGCTGACCATGAGTGCGCAGGCGTGGGCATCATCGGCGCCTATACCGGCAGCGGTTTCCCGAGCAAAGCCAACGTCGCCACCTACGACGCTGCTGCGTTCCCGAAATACACGATCCTGCCAGATGGTTATCCACAAACCACCGATGTGCCAGGCAAGATGCTGATCGGTTACGCCGGTAACGCAGACCGCTTCGAAACATGGAAAGCCAGCGCCCAGCCGGCGCAGGACTCGCAGCAATCGTTCATCGGTCAGGCGCCATTGAGCACCTACCCGGTCACCACGTTCGCTGCCAATGGTTCGGCGTTGGCCAACACCCGTAACGCCAGCACCGGTTATCTGGTTACCGGCCAGGTGCCGGGCGACCAGGGCGTGCATACCGCCACCGATATCCCGCTGTCGGCATTCGGTCGCGGTTCGATCCTGTTCTCGGGCGTGATGGATAACACCGACGTGTTCTTCAAGATCGGCCAGGCAGTGTTCGGCGGCTCAAAATAAATCAGCGCCGGCCCGCGCCCCGATTCGGGAGCGCGGGCCTTGCCGGGTTCGCCCGCACGCATTCATCCAAAAGGAATAGCACCATGTTCAAGCACTCAGTATTGAAGCGCACCATGCTGGCAGCGGTCATCGCCGTCAGCGGTTTTGCTGCCTCGGCTGCGCACGCCGATTACAGCTTTGATTTTTCGCAGGCCAACAGCCTGACCAAGTATGCCGACGTCAGCTTCGGCAGCGCCAATCTGGAAGATATCCTCGACGCCAACTTCGACAAGATCGGTCAGCACTGGGTGGTCGATCCAGCCTATCCTGCCTTTCTCAGCGATATGTCCCTCAATGGCTACAACGGGACCGCAGCTGCTGGCGTGACCGGTTTGAATGCGCTGGATGCGCCGATCCTGATGCACTTCAATGCGCCCGTGTCGATCTACTCGTTCCTGCTTAAGCAAGACAACAGTGCGTACGGTTTCCCAGGCCCGACGAACCTGACGTTCCTGAATGCGAATGGCGAGCAAATCGGTTCCAGCGTGGATTACATCCAGAACGCTGTCACGTCGATTTCGGCCGGTCCGCTCAGCCAGCAAATCAGTGGCGTGGTGCTTTCCAGCGGCAAGTTCTACACCAGCCGCAACGTCATCACTGCCGTTCCTGAGCCGGAAACCTACGCCATGCCGCTGGCCGGTCTGGCTTTGCTCGGTGTTGCCGCGCGTCGCCGCAAGTCGTAATTGGCAGTTTCAGAGCCGGCGGGCGGTGCCTGCCGGCTTTCCCGGTAATACATTGAATTCCTCGACACCATGCGTTTGTCCCGTTTAGTTCTTGCAACGGCTCTGTTGGCGGGCGGCCTGTCGTCCATGCCATGCGGCGCCGACGCCGAAATCCGCTCCTGGATCGACGCCAACGGCACCCCGGTATTCAGCAATCTGGCATCCGGTTCGAGCGCAACCGGACGCCCGCACCAGGCGTCGGCAGCGCCATTCGCCGAAACTGCCGGGCAGCCATCCGGTGCCCAGGCGCCGGTCGCGCAGGTGGGCATCGAGCCGGAATCCGGCAGCGCCGACAAGGAACTGCCGCCGGTCGAACACGACGCACTGCTGGACCACTGACGATTCCCCGCGGCCCGGCTCGCCATCCACCTGTCGTATTGTTACGCCACAGTTTGCGGGCGGCGCTGATTCAATCCTGCTACCCACTGCCATTTGCACTGCGCGTCGTTTGCGCGTGACCGTGGTCAACACGCATGGCGCTTGATGATGGATCTGGGGAAATGCGTATTTTTTCCGCAACTTGCTTGCGCCGTATCGTCGCTGATCGACTGTAAATCCTTCGTTTTACTGATAGCTTTTGTATTCAATGGACAGCTGAATTTTTGTTGTGTAAATTGACACACTTTTCGCGATCGGGATGATTGTTTGGCACAGGCGATCCCGCATGATTTTTATCAATATCTGCCGTGGGCCTGGCGTGACATCATCGCCATGCGCGACGGCAGGCATCGCGGCGGCGTATCTGGCCAACCCACGGATCTCGCGGCAATGCGCACAATCGATCCAGGTGCCGTACTTCCGCACCGGTATTACCTGGCTGTCGCAGCTGTCCGCCCGCCACCGAATGCAGAACGTGACCCGGCCTGGGTCCGACGAATCAGGCAAGAAGAAATGAAGGAATCGTAATGGCAAGTCTTGAGCAGACCCTGAACCGCTATCGTGGCATTGGCCCTGGGTTCGATTTTTTGCGCGTCTTTCTGGCCGTATGCATCGTCTTTGTGCATGCCATCCAGTTGACCGGGTACCGCGAAGCATTGATGGAAACGCCGGGCTGGTTCCTCACCTACGCACTGGTGCCGATGTTCTTTGCGCTCAGCGGCTTCCTGATTACCGCCAGTGCAATTCGCCTGTCGCTGAAGAATTTCCTGTTGAACCGCGGACTCAGGATTGTCCCGGCACTGGCAGTCGACGTGGTGATTTGCGCGCTGGTGATCGGACCGCTGCTGACGACCTACTCTCTGGGCGACTACTTTTCCGGCGCAAGCTTTCGGGTTTACTTTCTCAACGTGTTTGGCTGGATTCACTATTCCTTGCCCGGTGTATTTACCAATAACCATTCCGACCAGGTCAATGGTGCGCTCTGGACCGTGCCCTACGAAATCATGTGCTACGTCTTTGCGGCGATATTCATCGTCGCCAATTGGCTCCGCAGCAAATTCAAGGTGCTCGCGCTGACCACGGTTTTCCTGCTGGTTGGCGGATTCATCCACCCGTTCGGGCTGTTTGCCATGCTGCCCGAGACGTTGCAGGGCGCGGCCGACTTTCTGCTGGTCAGCAAGGAATCGCAAATCCTTGAGGCATTCCTGCTTGGCATCGTCGCGTATCAGTGGCGCGCCAGTATCCAATACAGCAAGACTGCATTCTGGGGCTGCGTTGCGCTGTGTATTCTGGCGGCATTGTTCCCGCGCGTCGCATCATGGAATATCTCCCGTCTCGTGCTGCTGCCGGCGCTGACCTACATGACGGTGTTCATTGGCCTGTCGGCCATTCCCATTCCATCGTATTTCAAAAAGGGCGATTATTCCTACGGCATTTATCTGTATCACGATCCGTTAATGCAAAGCGTGATCGCGCTGTTCCCGGCCATTGCGATGGGTAGTTATGCCGGGACCGCATTCACGTTCTTGTGCGGCTTGAGCATGGTGTTGCTGATGTCGAATTTGTCCTGGCATTTCGTCGAAAAACCGATCCTTGCCATGCGCAAGCGGTTTTCGTTCGTTGCGAAAGTCCGGGACCTGGGAGATGGTGCGACCAGGGCGGACACCGGCGCCAGTCTGCCGGAGGATGTGACGGCGGCGCCGGAACGTTGAGCTCAGCGGGCCTTGTGCGTTGCAGGGCAGGGTTGCATCGCGCAACGCTGCGTTTTCCTGCTATTGCTCCAGAAAGGGATTGGCAAACCCGAGGCGCGCCAGTACCTCGATCTCAAGCGCTTCCATTTCGTCGGCCTCGGCATCGGATTCGTGATCGTAGCCTTGTGCGTGCATCACGCCGTGGACCACCAGATGGGCGGCATGTTCGACCAGTGTCTTGTTTTGCGCCAGCGCTTCGGCCTGCAACACGTCGGTGCACAGGATCAGGTCGGCACGGGTGACTTCCTCGGCCTCATCTTCGCTGTACGCAAAGGTCAGCACATTGGTTGCGTAATCCTTGTCGCGGAATTCGCGATTGAGCTGGCGGCCTTCTTCAGCATCAACCAGCCTGATCGTCAACTCCGCCGGCGCGAACAGCGCCGCCTGGACCCAGCGTCGCAGCAGCGGCCGCGTAACCTGTTCGGCCAGTCGCGCATCGGCGAATTGCACGGTCAGCGAGAGCTTATTTTTTTGTGGCATTGCGACTCGCTGCGCTCTTGACCGGCTTGATCGCCGCCGGCGTGCCGACCGCCTCATAGGCATCGACAATCCGCGCTACCAGTGGATGACGCACCACGTCGACGCTGCTAAAGCGCGTGAAGGCAATGCCGCGCACGGCATCGAGCACGTCGATGGCATCGACCAGGCCACTCTTCTGGGTGCGCTGCAAGTCGATCTGCGTGACGTCGCCGGTGATCACGGCCTTGCTGCCGAAACCGATCCGGGTCAGAAACATTTTCATTTGTTCCGGCGTGGTGTTCTGCGCTTCGTCGAGGATGACGAAGGCGTGATTCAGCGTGCGGCCGCGCATGTATGCCAGCGGAGCAATTTCGATGGCCTGCTTTTCGAACATCTTCTGGGTGCGATCAAAACCGAGCAAGTCGTACAGGGCGTCGTATAACGGACGCAGATACGGGTCGACTTTCTGTGCCAGATCGCCGGGCAGGAAGCCGAGCCGTTCGCCGGCTTCGACCGCCGGGCGGGTCAGGACGATGCGCTTGACCGCATCGCGTTCCAGCGCATCGACTGCGCAGGCGACCGCCAGATAGGTCTTGCCAGTGCCGGCTGGGCCAATCCCAAAGGTGATGTCGTGGTCAAGAATCGCCTTGAGGTAGTCGAGCTGATGCGGGGTGCGGCCACGCAGATCGTGGCGACGCGTTTTCAGCACCGGACCTTCGATGTGCGACAGGTCGAATTCTTCCGGGACCGCAGCCGCCACCGTCGCCAGCGCCTTGCGGCGACCCGGCGCGCGCACTGGCTTGAGCGTGGCAGCCGGGGTCGCGGCCCAGGTCATCCCGGCGCGCTGTTCGACCAGTGCCAGCTGGACTTCCTCGATCGAGACGACGTTATCGGCCAGCGCATAGAACTTTTCCAGCAGCGCGGTGGCGCGTTCGGCATTGTTGCCGCCGACGATGAAGCGTTCGCCGCGCCGGAAAATGGTCACGTCCAGCGCCGACGAAATCTGTCGCAGGTTTTCATCCATCGGCCCGCACAGATGCGCCAGCCGGATGTTGTCCAGCGGATCGGGAATGAAGTACATCGGCTCGGCCGGGGTGCGGGTTTTCAAGCGAGTTGCCGATCAGTGATCAGCGCGAGATCGCCGCGCAGCGAGTAGGCGAAGCTTTCCGTGATGGTGACGTCGACCAGTTGGCCGACCAGGCGCGCACCATCGGCGCCACCGTCGAAATTGACGACGCGGTTGTTTTCGCTGCGGCCCTGCATTTCGCTGGGGTCCTTTTTGGACGGGCCTTCGACCAGCACCCGATACGTCTTGCCAACCATCTCGGCGCTGTAGCGCTTGGTGTTGGCATCAATGACGGCCTGCAGGCGCTGCAGGCGGGCCAGCTTGACCGCATGCGGCGTGTCGTCTTCCAGCGTTGCCGCCGGGGTGCCGGGACGCGGGCTGAAGATGAAGCTGAAGCTGTTGTCGTAGCCGATGTCGTCGATCAGTTTCATCATCGCTTCAAAGTCGGCCTCGGTCTCGCCCGGAAAGCCGACGATGAAGTCCGACGAGATCGCGATGTTCGGCCGCACCGCGCGCAGGCGGCGGATGATGGATTTGTACTCGAGCGCCGTGTAGCCGCGTTTCATCGCCATCAGGATGCGGTCCGAGCCGTGTTGCGCCGGCAGGTACAGGTGATCGACCAGCTTCGGCACCTTGGCGTAGGCGTCGATCAGGCGCTGGCTGAATTCCTTCGGATGACTGGTGACGAAGCGGATGCGTTCGATGCCGTCGATTTCGGCGATGTATTCGATCAGCAGCGCAAAGTCGGCGATCTCACCGTCGGCCATTTCACCGCGAAACGCATTGACGTTCTGGCCCAGCAAGGTGACTTCCTTGACGCCTTGGGTCGCCAGACCGGCTACTTCGGCCAGCACGTCGTCAAAGCGGCGCGAGACTTCCTCGCCGCGCGTGTAGGGCACCACGCAGTAACTGCAATATTTGCTGCAACCTTCCATGATCGAGACGAAGGCGGTCGCGCCGTCGACCCGGGCTGGCGGCAGGTGATCGAATTTTTCAATTTCCGGAAAGCTGATGTCGACCTGCGGCTTGCCGCTGCTGCGGCGCTGGTCAATCAATGCCGGCAGCCGGTGCAGCGTCTGCGGGCCGAACACTACATCGACATACGGCGCGCGCTTGATGATCGCAGCGCCTTCCTGCGACGCCACGCAGCCGCCGACGCCGATGACCAGATCCGGCTTGAGCAATTTCAGCTCGCGAATGCGGCCCAGATCGGAAAAGACTTTTTCCTGCGCCTTTTCGCGCACCGAGCAGGTGTTGAGCAGGATTACGTCGGCGTCTTCGGCGGTGTCGGTCTTGATCAGGCCGTGGGCGGCTTCGAGCACGTCGGCCATCTTGTCCGAGTCGTACTCGTTCATTTGGCAACCGAAGGTCTTGATGAATACTTTTTTCTGCATGAGGTCAGTCAGGGCGAATGGATTGGGTAATCAGGATGGCAATTTGACGGCGGCTTCTTCGGGAGTCAGCACCCACACCCGGTCAATCGCGCCTTCGATGTCTTCCGTGTAATTGACCACAAAGGTTGCATCACCCAACGCATTCGGCACCACCGTCAGGTTGTTGACGGTCCAGATCCGTGCGGCCGGCGACAACATGCGGTCCTTGCCGTTGATCTTGATGTTCGGATAGTTGGTGATGGTTAGTTTGGCACGCTTCACATTGGTCGGGAAATGTCGCTCGAAGGCCAGCGCGGGAAGCGTCACGAGAATCAGCAGCAGGCAACTCAGAAATCGAAACAGACGCATGGCGAACTCCGCGTAATGGACGGTCAGGGGTGACGCCCGGTGCCGACGATTGCGGCTACCAACAGAGGGGCCGGGGCAAGCCGCAGTGTACCACCAATGAACACGGCAATTTGGCGCCGGACGATGGCGCCGGCGGCTGCGGCGGGGCAAAAAAAAGCGCACTACCCAGTGCGCTTTTTTGACAACCTGCCAGCCGCTCTCAATTCATTGGCGTATTGGTCTGTACGATCCACAGGCGCGCCAGATCGGCCGGCGCCTCGTTTCCCTTGAGCGATTTGAAGGTCTTGAGCGCCTTGTCTTTCTTGCCCGTGGTCGCATAGGCAATCCCCAGATGCAGCGTGGCTTCGTCCGGACGCTTGAGGCTGCCCTTCTTGATACCCTGTTCCATCAGATCAATACCCTTGTCGGCCTGGCCCATCGCGACCATGGCATACCCCAGCTCGACCAGCGCATTGCCATCGCTACTGGCAGTGGCTTCGGCTTCAGCCGCAGGCAGCCCGGCCTTCTGTTCGGCAGCGCTTTTATTGGCCAGATCGAGCAGGCGCTTCTGGCGCGGTGCTTCGGCGCCAACGCCAAGAATGCCCGCCTTGAAGCCGAGGTCGGCAATGGTCTTGCCTTCAAACGGATAGCCGGCCTGCAGGGCCAACTGCGACATTTCCATGTAATCGTTGGACGTCTTCAACAGTCCGCTCGCCAGGCGCAGGCGATACACATCGAGCACCAGGCGATCCGGGAAACCCTTCTTGCCGGAGGTGCGGTTGACCAGATCAGCCCAGTACTGCTTCTTCGGGTAGTAGCTGACCAGCTTTTCCATGCCGGCCACGTAGCCGCTGTTGTCGTTCTGCTTGAGTGCGCAGTTGACCAGCAGTTGCAGCGATTCTTCGGACGGCTTGCGGCCGGCTTTTTCTTCGTTCTGGATCGATGCCAGCAATTCCTTCTGGGCGCGGGCGAAATCGCCATTGAGGAAGTAGGTCTGGGCCAGCAGTGCGCGCACTTGCGGATCGCTGCCGCCTTCCTTCATGTAGCGTTGAATCCAGTTTTGCGCCTTGCTGTAGTCCTGGGCGCGGTAGTACAGAATCGCCAGCGCCTGCATCAGCTTGACGTTGTCGCCAGCCGGCATGCGGCCCGAATTGATAGCGGCTTCGTACGAACGGGCGGCCGTTTCGTTGTCGCCGGCGCCTTGGGCGGCAGCGCCGCGCATGCGGTCGAGCATCAGCTGTTCTGTCTGATTTTTGGCGCCGATGCGATCGGCGTCACGTACCTTGGCCAGCGCTTCCTTGTAGCGTTGCGCGCGCATCATTTCCTGCGCTTGCTGCAACGGTTTGCCGAGTTCGCCGCGCACTGCTTCCTGCGCATGCGCAACCGACGCGATGCCCAGCAGGGCGGGTGCGGTGTTGAGGCCGACGGCGACCAGCAATGCGCGAAGGCAGACTGTACGAAATGAGGACATGATGAATTCTTTCAAACGGGACAACATGAAAAAACGGCAGAGGAAAGCCTCTGCCGATCGATCAAACGACTATCTTGCTTCAGTTGAGAAACTGCTCATTACCGACCATGCCAATCTTGGTCACGCCAAGGCGCTGCGCCGTTGCCATCACGGTCGCCACCGACTTGTACGGTACCAGCTTGTTCGGCCGTAGATGCATTTCCGGTTGCACCGGCTGCGCTGCAACAGACTGCATCTTGCTTTCCAGCGCCGCACGATCCGGCACGACCACGCCGTCCCACAACACGGTGCCGTCAAAGTCGACATCGACCGTGATGACCACCGGCGAAGTGGTCGGTGGCGGTGGATTGCCAGCCGGCATGTTCAGGTTGATCGCATGGTTCTGAATCGGGATGGTGATGATCAGCATGATGATCAACACCAGCATGACGTCGATCAACGGCGTCATGTTCATCTCGATCATCGGTTCGTCGTCACGGCTGCTTGAGCCAACATTCATACTCATAACATTCCTTTGTCTGGGAGGGTCAGCCGCCGCGTGGCGGTGGCTCGGTGATGAAACCCACCTTCACGATGCCGGCCCGCTGCGCCGTCAGGATCACCTTGCCGATGTATTCGTAGCGCGTGTTCTGATCGCCGCGAATATGCAGTTCGGGTTGTGGCGTCTGCACCGCGACGACTTTCAGGCGTGTCAGCAATGCGGCGGTATCGGCCACAGGCTGCTCGTTCCAGAACATGTCACCGTCCTTGTTGACGGCCAGATTGATGTTCTCTGGCTTGGTCTTGTAAGGCTCGATGACTTCGCTGGGCAGCTTGACCGGAATCGTATGGGTCACGACCGGAATGGTGATCAGGAAAATGATCAGCAGCACCAACATGACGTCGACCAGCGGCGTCGTGTTGATGGTGGAGATCACCTCGTCATCATCTCCGTCGGAAGATCCGAGAGACATTGCCATGGTTAGACCTTGTTGTTTGCCGTCGACATCACACCCGACAACAGCACCGAGTGCAGGTCGCTGCTGAAGGCGCGGACATCTTCCATCGCGCCCTTGTTGCGGCGGACGATGAAGTTGTAACCCAGCACGGCAGGAACGGCGACGCCCAGACCGATGGCGGTCATGATCAGCGCTTCACCAACCGGGCCGGCGACCTTGTCGATCGATGCCTGGCCAGCGATACCGATAGCGGTCAGCGCGTTGTAGATACCCCAGACGGTGCCGAACAGACCAACGAATGGTGCGGTTGAACCAACGGTTGCCAGCAGAGCCAGGCCATCTTGCAGACGACTCTGGACTTTTTCGACAGCGCGCTGGATCGACATCGTCACCCAGGTGTTCAGATCGATATGTTCCAGTAAGGCGCCGTCGTTATGCACGGTGGATTGAATGCCGGTTTCGGCGATGTAGCGGAACGGGCTGCCTTCTTTCAGGGTTGCCACACCGGCTTGCACCGAACCGGCTTTCCAGAATTTCTTGTTGGCGTCAGCGGCCTGGCCACCCAGCTTGATCTGATCGATCAGCTTGATGATGATGATGTACCAGCTGCTCATCGACATGATAACCAGAATCACCAGCGTACCGCGGGCAACGAAGTCGCCGCCTTTCCACAGGGCGTCGAGGCCGTATGGGTTATCGACTTTTTCCTTGGCTGGGGCGATCGAAGCGGTGGCGGTGCCAGCGGTCGAATCGACTGCGGCAGGTGCTGGTGCGGCGGCAGGAGCAGCGGCATCGGCGGCGGGCGCCGCGACTGCTGGCGCCGGATCAGCGGCCAGCGCCGTTTGCGGTGCCAGCAGCACGGCCGAGGTAGCTACGGAAAACAACAGCGCTGCAGCAAAAGCAGACAAACGGGTATTTAAAAACATGCTTCCTCCAATTAAATAACAAAACTACGTCAAGGGTGATACAGCGTCGATGCTGCGTTTCTAGTTTTCTAACTTCCAGACATATTCAGCCGAGAACGTAGACTGTACTGCTTTGCCATCCTGCGTTCCTGCCACGAATTTGCATTTGCTCAAGCCTGCAATCGTAGCGCGGTCCAGATTACGCGAACCACTGGACTTCTTGATTTTGGCATCGATCAATTGTCCAGTCGGACCAATGATGAATTCGACCCGCGTTGTACCAGTTTCCTCAGCAATTTGCGAAGCTCGCGGGTATTCCGGCTTGCAACTGTTGAGATCGGTAATTCCAGCGACAACAACCGGGGGGGCTGCTACTGCTGCCGGTGCCGCCACCACTGGCACGCTTGGTGCGGGCATGACCGGATTGTCAGGTTTGACGTTCGACACTGCGGAAATCGCGTTTACTGGTGGTGGCGTATTGACCATGACTTCAGGCGGCGGAATAAATGGCGGCGGCGGCGCCATCATTTTAGGCGGCGGTGGCGGCGCATCAGGCGGTGTAGGTGGGACCTTCACTTCTTCGATGATCTTGGTTTCGACCGGGATTTGGGCAATGACTTCAACTGCCTTCCGTGCAAGTCCCGAGACCAGCGCATACACGATGAACACATGCAGAAGTATGACTGCCGCGAGGCCACCAAATTTTTTCGCCGGGTTGCGTTCTTGCTGCGAGAAATCCATGCCTTAACTCCTCCATTACAGGGTCTTTTTTCGTAACGAAACCCATTCAAAAACTGGGTCTGTAGGCATCTTAAATTCGGGCCAAGGCAGGATTATACATAGCTTGCTTCTCGTCACAACATAAATTTAAGTTCAAAATAATCAAGGAGATACCTCAAATTTTGAGTGTTGCGTGGCGCACGGACGAGCCATTTTCATTCCCGTTTTTGCGGGTTTCTGAACATTATTTTGTTTTAGGGATGCATCGGCGGCACTATGGCCATGGATGTCATATGCGAGCAAATTTTTGGTATCAATCGTTGTTGGCAAAATCGTTTGCTGACGACGGATTTGCAGCCGCTTTTCCATCTTCATCAAAAAAAATATGCCCCACAAATTGACCAAAGTCGAATCGGAAAACAATTTAAATCAATTCTTGCCAAAAAATACAGGAAAAAAAAGCCGCTGGGGTTACCCGGCGGCCTGACATGCAAGTTACTGCTGATCGTGAAATTGTGACTGCTACCCGATCTTGAATTGGTGTCGCTATTTCTGCTTGCTGTTAGAATTTATAGTTTGCGGTCAGGTAACCCAACGCACTGTGGGCATCATAGTAAGAGGGATCGAAGCCGGTCTGAAAATAGTTTCCCAAGCCAATGATCTGAGGCGGCTTACGATTTAACAAATTTTTCACGCCAGCCCGCAGGGTTAGGTTTTTTACGCCTGTGTAAGAACCCTGCAAATCCCAAGTTGAAAATGCGCCAACTTTCTCGGCTTCTGTACCTGTTGCCGAGTCAGCCCTTGCTGCGTCGCGATAGCCCGACTGGTAATTCTGGGTTATGTCGACCGCAAAGTTGTTGAACTTCCAGTCGAAGTTCAACTGATGCTTCCAGCGGAAAATAATTCCACCTGCCGAAACTGCATTTAATGCATTGCCGTCCTTATCGATTGTTGCAGCGATGCTTGGCTGGATCGTGCCATCCGGTAGCTTTTCATCAAACTTGGTCAGGTACGTACCATTCAGATGCGTACTGAAGGTGCCGTAATCGGCAGTTTTAGCAATCAACCAGCGCAAATCGACGTCAATACCTTGCGTTTTCAGACTACCAGCATTCAGATTAGTGCTTTGGATGTTGGTAATGTTGCCGGCGCTATCACGCGTCACCAAGCCAGTGTAGGCGCTGTTTCCTGCGGCGGCTTGCGCAACGATAAACTGTGGCGCCAGCGTTGTAACAAGATCTTTTACACCGATCCGCCAGTAATCCATTTGGATCGACACGCCTTTGACTGGATCCAGGACGAAGCCAACCGACGATTGCTCTGACTTCTCCGGCTTCAGATTTGGGTTGCCACCGGTGGTGATGTTGAATTGATTGTTCACGCCGGTAACAGGGTCTACGAATTGCGCACTCGTCCCAAAGGTTTGTGGATTGTTCAGTTCTGGCAGTGATGGTTCACGGAATCCTTTGCCATACGAAGCGCGTAACAAAAGTTGCGAAACTGGCTGGAACCGGAAGCTGACTTTTGGATTGGTGCTCGTGACGGTAGGGAATCTGTCTGCACGAACCGCAAGATCGGCTTCAAGATTCTTCAAAATCGGAACATTCAATTCGCCGAACAGTGCCGATGAATTGCGGGATGCCGACAAAGGCAGTGCTTGACCGCCGTAGCCAGAAACGTCACCTGCTTGATAGGCGGCACTTGGATTCAGATTCAAATGCTCATCAACCAGCGCTGCACCAACTGCAAAACGCATGACGCCTGCAGGGATTGTGGCCAAGTCGCCCGAAATACGAGCATTCAGTGCATCGTTTGTGAGCACAGAATTAATGATTTGGCCGTTGTAGTTTGTTGCGTATATTTGTGCAGCAAGGGCAGGGGTTTGATTCTTGACGTATGGATTAAACGCGTCATTTCCGCTCAGTAATCTTACCAACTGTACTTGATTTTGAAATCCCTGCTTGGTTGACTCGGTAACATCACTGGAGTTGTGATTGTATGCGACATCAAAATCATAGCCCTTGAAAGTGCCGCGTGCACCTAACACCAGATGGGACTGATCCGCCACATCCTCACGGATACGCCCGCCACCATCGAAAGCACGATAACTGGTAGTGACAGGTTGTCCGGCGGCAGAGGGCTTTTGGGCCGCGATGAATGCCGCTGGATAAGCGGGGTTGGTCGGATTCAGAATGATTGCCGGGTATACGTTTTGGGTGGCAAATAAAGGATCTGGCGCCAGGAAAGAGACGCTGTATGGCGACGATTGCGCACTGACTTTTGTCAGTTGGTGCGAATGAAAGCCCTCTGCAAACAGTTCCGTGTCTTCGCTCAGCTTAAACCGGAAGTTCGCCGCAACGTTAGTGCGTGTCACTTCAGGAATCAAATCCGCATAGGGTGCAAAGTTAAACCGGCACGTGCCGATATTTGCATCGAATGAGCTTCCATTGAGTGCACAGTTGTTCGGCGACAGTGCATTCCCGATCCCCTTGCCTTGGGAATTCAGTGAATTTGGGACAATTCCGCCGGCGTTCGCAGCCGTGGTCGGATCGAATGTGCGAAGGGCGCCGCTTGGTGTGGCGCTTTGGTCGCGCATACCGTCATTCGTGAATGCATCCTGTGCATAGCTGCGCTGTGATCCCTTTACAGCCGTTTCTTTAGCAACATCGGCGGATAAAGTTAAGTTGTACCGGTCTGCATCATAGTCACCAATACCAAAGAGAATACTGGCTTTGTTGGTTGATCCCCCACCGTCTTTGGTCGCGCTGGTGTAGGCGCCAAGTTCAGTGCCTTGGAAGTTGCGGCGCAGGATAAAGTTGATAACGCCGCCAATTGCATCAGAGCCGTACACGCCCGACGCGCCATCCTTCAAGATCTCGACATGGTCCACTGCAGCGAGCGGGATCGAATTGACGTCAACCGAAGCGCCATCAGTCGCATAGCTTGCAAGACGACGTCCATTGACAAGAATGAGTGTTTTGCTTGAACCAAGTCCGCGCAAGCTCGCCGTCGATTCGCCGTATGTCGTCGTCCCCACACCTTGCGCGGAATTACTTGCGCCTACGGCTGAGATTGCCGTGACCGAGGTGAGCAACTGCTCGACGGAAGTAACTCCAAGTTTTTGGATGTCTTCCCGGGTGACAGTTTGAACCTGTAATGAACCCTCTGATTCAGAGCGCTTGATTGAAGATCCTGTAACCTCAACGCGTTGCATTGCAGCCGCTTCCTGTGCCTGAGCTGTGGTTGCGAGGCCCAAGCCCAACAGCATGCCACTCGCACACATCAAGCGGATAGAACGTGACAAAACGGTTTCCATCATCATTACAAAACTCCTTCGGGGATAAATGTTTTTTAGAGTCAATTTTCATTCGCCTGGTCTGCACCGGCTCGACAAACAATTTCTTTTGGAAATTGGTTTTGTGGAACACATGGAACCATCCAACCGCAGGGGGTGTCAACACGCGGGCATGGTAATTCGGGCAATAAAACAACAGTGAATTAATGGTTGGGATGGATGCGTTAAGGCTGGTGAAGATGTTGCCCGGCAGCGTCAAACGGTCCGGTTGTATGGTCAATTGGAATACCAGCTAAATTTTATAAATCGATCGCCGAATTCGCTTGATGATCGCTTTCCGTGGTCGCAACGAGAGTTACGGCGGGTTGCTGCCGAAACCCGGTTTGTGCTGCGCAGCAACATGAAAATAAATTTTCGGCTCGCGTCAAGCGACCGGACATGCGTTATGGTTACGCCCTTTTACGGGTTGATCAATCAAATTGATCCGTCATGACCCAGCCATTAGCCGGGTCGACCAGAGATGGCACCGACGTCGTTGACTCCGGCCCCCAGCGCAGGCCTGCTGGTACGGCGCGAAGCAACGACGTTTGCTTACCGATGTGGTGGGTGTGACGGCAGCGTATGAGGGATGTCGACGAATGTGGAATCTAATCAGGCAAGGCGGCTTCGCCCTGTTGCTGGCTGCGGGCCCGGTGCATGCCGTGAGTCCGGCCGATCCGGCCAAGGTGATCCGGACAGCATTTTCGGACGCCGATGATGGCTTCGACATGGTGCGCACGCAGAATTACTACTCCGGCTTCATCGCCGAGACGATCTTCGAGACGCTGCTGACCTACGATTACCTCGCCAGCCCGGCCAAGCTGGTGCCGCGGACGACGACCGCCATGCCGGAGATCAGCGACGGCGGCAAGACGTATACCTTCCACCTTATTCCAGGCATCCACTTCACCGATGATCCTGCCTTCAAGGGCAAGCCGCGCGAGCTGGTGGCGCAGGATTACGCGTACTCCTTCAAGCGCCTGCTCGATCCGGTCAACCGTTCGCCATCGGCTGGGTTTCTGGATGGCAAGATCGTTGGCATGAACGAAGCAGTGGCCGCCGCCAAAAAATCCGGCAAGTTTGACTACGACGCGCCGCTTGCGGGCTTGCAAACGCCGGATCGGTACACCTTGCAGGTGCATCTGACCGCGCCGGATTACAACTTCCTGTATGTGGTCGCGTATGGCGCACTGGCAGGCACCGCGCGTGAAGTGATCGAGTCGTATGGCCTGCAAAGCGGGCGGCATCCGGTCGGCACCGGCGCCTACATGCTGGACCAGTACGTGCCGCGCAGCAAGGTCACGCTGGTCGCCAATCCGGTCTATCGCGGCAGCACCTGGAATTTCCAGCCCTCGGCCGATCCGATGGATCAGCAACTGGTGCGCGACATGCAGGGCAAGAAGATGCCGCAGGTCGGCCGCATCGAAATCAGCGTGATCGAGGAAGAGCAGGCGCGCTGGCTGGCGTTTCAGGACAAGCAGATCGATATCGACTGGATTCCGCAGCTGGCCGCGCGCACCGCGCTCGATGGCGACAAGCTCAAGCCGGAATTCGCTGCACAGAATATCCGGCTGCAACGGTTTACGGAGCCGGCCATCAGCTTTACGTTCTTTAATATGCAGGACCCGGTGGTGGGCGGCTACGGCATCGAAAAGGTTGCCTTGCGGCGCGCCATCGCGATGATCTACAACTTCCACGATGACATCACCCTGTTGCGTCAGGGTCAGGCCAGCCGCGCCGAGATGCTGATTCCGCCGGGTGTGGTCGGCTACGACCCGGCCTATCGCAGCAGCATTGCGTATGACCCGGTGCTGGCCAACAAGCTGCTCGACCGCTTCGGTTACAAGCGCGGTGCCGATGGCTATCGGACCCTGCCGGATGGCCAGCCGATTGTCATCAGGATCAACCGGGAAGCGTCGGTGATCTACCAGGAGACGGCTGAGCTGTGGAAACGCGGCTTTGACCAGATCGGGTTGCGCGCCGAATTCCCGGTCAGCAATTTTGCCGACAACATGAAAGCCGCCACGGCCTGCAGCCTGATGATGTGGCAAAGCGCCTGGAATGTGGATTACCCGGATGGCGAGAATTTCCTGCAATTGCTGTACGGTCCGAACTCGCAGCAGGGCAATCTCGGTTGTTACCAGTCGCCGGCCTTCGACGCCCTGTACAAACAGGCCATCGCGCTGCCGCCCGGCCCGGAGCGACTGAAGCTGTATGCGCAAATGAACCGCCAAATGGAAGCCGACACGGCCTGGGTACTGCAGGTGCTGCGTATTCGCAACTGGGTCACGCGGCCGTGGGTGCTCGGCTTCAAGAAGCACCCGGTGCTGCACGCCGGCTGGGAATATATCGACGTGATCAAGCATTGAGCCGCGCCGCATGACTCTGCATCCCCATTTTCGCCATCTGTGCGCCGCTTTGCTGCTGGCGGCATCGTCCTCGTCGGCGCTGGCTGCGGCCGACCCGGCCAAGGTGCTGCATCTGGCGTTCGAAGCGCCGGACGACGGCTTCGACATGGTCAAGACCAACAACAGCCTGTATTCGACCTGGGTGGGCGAGGCAATCTTCGACACCATGCTGACCTATGACTACCTGGCGCGTCCGGCGAAACTCGCGCCGAACAGCCTCGACGGCATGCCGGAGGTCAGCGATGGCGGCAAGACCTACCTGTTCCATCTGAAAAAAGGCATCCGCTTCACCTCCGACCCGGCCTTCAAGGGCGTGCCGCGCGAGCTGGTCGCGGCCGACTATGCGTACACCATCAAGCGCATCCTCGATCCCAAAAACCGCTCGCCGCAAGCCAGTTCGTACGAGGGCAAGATCATCGGCCTGGATGCGCTGGTCGCCGCCGCCAAGAAAACCGGCAAGTTCGATTACGACGCGCCGATCGCCGGCGTCGAGACGCCCGACCGCTACACGCTGCGGGTACGCCTGAATGCGCCGGACCAAACCTTTCAGTACCTGATGGCGCATCCGACCGCCGGTGCGGTGGCGCGCGAAGTCATCGAGATGTATGCCGCCAATACCAACACCCATCCGGTCGGCACCGGTCCGTACCAGCTGGTGCAATACGTCCCGCGCAGCAAGATCATCCTGCAGGCCAATCCGGACTATCGCGGCTTCGTCTGGAATTTCAAATCGTCCGGCGAGCCCGGCGATGCCGAGCTGATTCGCCAGATGCAGGGCAAGACCATGCCGCAGGTGGGGCGTGTCGAGATCAGCATCATCGAAGAGGAGCAATCGCGCTGGCTGGCCTTCGCCGGCAACCAGCTCGACTTCGACCTGTTGACCGAAAACGTGGTGCCACGCGTGCTCGACATCGACAAGCTCAAGCCGGAATACGCCAACCAGGGCATCCGCCTGTATCGCTACATCGCGCCCGAAATCACCGAAACCCTGTTCAGTTTCAAGAGCCCGGTGGTCGGCGGCATGACCAATGACAAGATCGCGCTGCGCCGCGCGATTGCGATGAGCTACAGCTACGACGAGGAAATCGTCAAGGCGCGCTTCGGCCAGGCCGTCAAGGCGCAAGCGCCGGTGCCCCCGGGCGTAGCCGGTTTTGATCCGTCTTATCGCAGCAGTTTGTCGTATGATCCGGCGCTGGCGAACAAATTGCTGGATCACTTTGGCTATCGGCGCGGGCCGGACGGCTTTCGGACCTTCCCGGACGGCCAACCGCTGGTGCTGCAAGTGAATTCGTCGCCGTCATCGCGCGACAAGCTGCTGATGGAGCTCTGGAAGCGCGCGCTGGACGGCATCGGCCTGCATGCCGAGTTCCCGGTCAGCAGCTTTGCCGACAATCTGAAAGCCGCCAGCAATTGCGAGCTGATGATGTTCGGGCTGGGCGGTTCGGCCGGCATTCCGGATGGCAGCGATTTCCTGGAAAGCTATTACGGGCCGAATGGCGGACAGGGCAATCGCAGCTGCTATGCGTCGAAGGCGTTTGACACCGCCTTCGAGCAGGCCCGCCAGATGCCCGACGGGCCGCAGCGCAAACAGTTGTATACGGCCATGTTCCGCCAGCTGGAAGCCGATTCGGCCACCGTGCTCGGGCTCTGGCGCGTGCGCAACTGGCTGGTCCGGCCGTGGGTGCAGGGCTTCAAGAAGCATCCGATCATGCGCGAAAACTGGCAGTACCTGGATATTGAAAAACACTGATCGATTGGCTATCGATTTTGGCAATGGCATTTTGCAAGGAACCACCACCATGAAATCACTCTGGCTTCGCGGCCTGATCCTGGCTGCCGTCATCGGCATCTTGCCCGCTGCGCACGGCGCGACCAACCCGGCCGACCCGACCAAGGTGCTGCGTTATGTGTTCCCCGCTGCGGAAACCGGTTTCGACCCGGCGATCGGGCGCGACCTGTATTCGGCGCATGTGGTGCAAGCCGTGTTCGAGACGCTGTACACCTATGACTATCTGGCGCGTCCGGCCAAACTGCGGCCACTGACCGCCGACGGCATGCCGGAAGTCACCGATGAAGGCAAGACCTACACGATCCATTTGAAGAAGGGCATTTACTTCTTTCCGGATGCCGCCTTCAATGGCAAGAAGCGCGAACTGACGATGAACGATTACGTGTATTCGTATCGCCGTTTGTTTGATCCGAAACTGGCCTCGCCGCATACCTGGCTGTTCGAAGGCAAGGTGGTCGGCCTCGATGCGCTCGCCGCCGACGCCAAGAAGACCGGCAAGTTTGATTACGACAGCAAGATCGCCGGTTTCGAAGTGCTGGATCCGTACACGCTGCGCATTCATCTGACCCAGCCCGATTTCAACCTCGGCATGATCCTCGCGCATGAGCCGACCTCGGCGATGGCGCGCGAAGTGGTCGAGAAATACCAGGACACGGGCGGCCAGGTGATGGCCAATCCGGTCGGCACCGGCGCCTATCATCTGACCGAATGGGTGCGTGCCTCGCGCATGGTGCTCGAAGCCAATCCGGATTACCGGCCCTTCACCTGGGATTTTGAAGCCGGCACCGATCCGGAAGACAAGGCCATTGTCGCCAGGCTCAAGGGCAAGATGTTCCCGCAGATCGGCCGCATCGAGATCGCCGTGATGATCGAAGACCAGTCGCGTCTGCTGGCATTCCAGAACGATGAAGTCGACCTGTTCGAATTACAGGGCCCGCTGGCGCCGCAGCTCCTCAGCGGCGGCAAGCTCAAGCCCGAGTTCGCGAAAAAGGGCATCCAGCTCTCGCGCATCGTCGATCCGGAATCGAGCTACTACTATTGGAACATGCAGGACCCGGTGCTGGGCGGCTTTGAAAAGCACAAGATCGCGCTGCGCCGTGCCATCGCCATGGCGCACAACGTCGATGAAGAAATCCGGCTGGTCTGGAACGGCGAAGCCATCGCGCTGGAGTACCCGATCCCGCCCGGCATCGTCGGCCATGATCCGAAATACAAGAGTTCGATCCAGTTCGATCTGCCTGCGGCCAATGCACTGCTTGACAAGTTCGGCTACAAGCGCGGCAAGGATGGCTTCCGCAATCTGCCCGATGGCAAACCGTTCACGATCAAGTATTCGGCCCGCAACGACAACAACGGCCAGCAGCAATCCGAGATGTGGAAGAAGACCTACAACTCGATCGGTGTGCGCATGGATGGCGACATCCGTCCGTTCCCGGATCTGCTGAAAGCCGAAAAGAGCTGCCAGCTGCAAACCCGCACCTCGCCGTGGATCGCTGACTATCCCGATGGCGACAATTTCATGCAGCTGTACTACGGCCCCAACACCGGCCAGAACAACAATGGCTGCGCCAAGATTCCCGCCTACGACGAGCTCTACCGCGCTTCGCAAAAGCTGCCGGCCGGGCCGGAACGCGACCTGATTTATCACAAGATGACCCGCATCATGGAAATCTACTCGGCCCAGCGGATGGGGTATGCCCGCTATCGCAACATGGTCTCGCAGCCACGCGTGATCGGTTTCAAGAAGCATCCGATCCTGCACGCGGAATGGATGTATTTCGACATCGAAAAACGCAAATAACCCTGAAAGAAAATCATGACTTCCTACATATTGCGGCGTCTCTGGCAAATGCTGCCGACCATGCTCGGGGTGATCCTGCTGGTGTTCATCCTGTTCAACTGGGTCGGCGGTGACCCGGCTTATATCCTGGCTGGAAAAATGTCGAACAAGGAGCAGATCGCCAACATCCGCACCCAGCTCGGCATCGACCAGCCGATCTGGGTGCAGCTGTGGATTTTCATCAAGCAGATTGTCACGTTCGATTTCGGCAGCAGCTGGAGCACCGGTGAATCGGTCTCGCACGTGATCACCTCGCGCCTCGGGCCGTCGCTGACCGTGCTGATTCCGCTGACGATCCTGGAAACCCTGATCGCCGTCGGCCTCGCCCTGGCGATTGCCTTCGTACGCGGTTCGGTGCTGGACCGCTCGGTGATGGTGGCCTGCACCATCGGCATGTCGGTCAGCATTCTGGTCTACATCATCGTGTTCCAGTACTTCTTTGCCTACAAGCTGAGCCTGTTCCCGGTGCAGGGCTGGGGCGACAGTTTTTTCGAGAACCTGTTCAAGTATTCGCTGCTGCCGATCATCATCGGCCTGGCCGTCAGCGTCGCGCCGAGCCTGCGGCTGTTCCGCACCTTCGTGCTTGATGAAGTCAACCAGGATTACGTGCGCACCGCGCGCGCCAAGGGTGTCTCGGAGCGTCGCATCCTGTGGGTGCACGTGTTGCGCAACGCCGCCATCCCGATCATCACCAACGTCATGTCGAACCTGCCGGCGCTGCTGATCGGCGCGTTCCTGATCGAGCGTTTCTTCTCGATCCCGGGGATTGGCCGCGAAGTGATTCTGGCCGTCGAGCGCAGCGATTTCCCGGTGATCAAGGCGATCACCGTGTATGTCGCCGCCGCCACCATGATCTTCAATCTGTTGACCGACCTGATGTACCAGGCCGTCGATCCACGCGTTCAGCTGAAGTAGGAAGCACTCGATGACACATACTGAAAAACAGGTTTCGCCCGGACTCTGGGCACTGGCATGGCGCCGGCTGCGTGCCGACCATACCGCCATGTTCGCACTGGCCGTGGTGGTCGCCTATCTGGTCGCGCTGGTGCTGTCGGCCAGCGGCTTGCTGGCCTCCGACTGGGATGCTGAAGTCGGCGTCAACTACGCGCCGCCGACCTTTGTCGGCGCGCAAACGGCAGCCGAACGCGGTGGCTCGCCAGCCGCGGCGGAAAGCGAAGCGCTGCCGCCCGAAAACCCGCTCGATCCCCTGAAGGACATCATCCGTGAACTGCGCGCCAGTGCCGGCGCCCAGCAACCGGTGATCGTCAACGACTACGGCATTCCCGACCCGATCGGCAAGGAACTGGCCGAAGTGCGCGCCGAACTGGCCAAGGGCGGCGCCGCCAAGGCCGCGCTGGTGCGCCGCGAGACGCTGCCGTTCGGTGGCGACAAGTGGGGCCACGACATCATCAAGAAAACCATCAAGGGCGCCGAAACGTCGATCGTGGTCGGCATCGTTGCGGCCTTCCTGGCGACCTTTCTGGGCACCGTCTTCGGCGCTGTCTCCGGCTATTTCGGCGGCAAGGTCGATGATTTCTTCAACTGGTTCTACAGCATCTTCACCTCGGTGCCGTACCTGTTGCTGATCCTTGCCGTGGCCGCAGTGCTGCAGCAAAAAGGCGTGCTGACCATCGTGCTGATCCTCGGCCTGACCGGCTGGACCGGCACCTATCGCCTGATCCGCGCCGAATACCTCAAGCACAAGAACCGCGAATACGTCTGGGCCGCCGATGCGATTGGCGCCTCGCACATGCGCAAGATGTTCACGCATATTTTCCCCAACGTCAGTCACGTGGCGCTGGTGCAGATCTCGATCCTGGTGGTCGGTTTCATCAAGTCGGAAGTGATCCTGAGTTTCCTCGGGTTCGGCGTGCCGGTCGGCACCGTGTCATGGGGCAGCATGCTCAATGAAGCGCAAAACGAACTCATCCTTGGCAAGTGGTGGCAGCTGGTGGCAGCCAGTGTGGCGATGGCGGTGCTGGTGACGGCGTTCTCGCTGTTTACCGACGCGCTGCGCGACGCCCTTGATCCGAAGCTCAAATAGGAAACTGCGATGACACCGAATTCGACCCCCTTGCTGTCCGTCAGCAATCTGCGCGTCAGTTTTCTGACCGACAAAACCCACAGCGTCGAGGCTGTCAAAGGCATCTCGTTCGACATCCCGCGCAATGCCACCATCGCCCTGGTCGGTGAGTCCGGCAGCGGCAAATCGGTCAGCTCGCTGGCCGTGATGGGCTTGCTGTCGGCCGACAACTCCATCGTCGACCCGAACAGCAAGATCCTGTTCGAAGGCCGCGACCTGCTGGCGCTGTCGATTGCCGAACGGCGCCAGCTGTGCGGCAAGGAAATCTCGATGATTTTCCAGGAGCCGATGACCTCGCTCAATCCGGTCTTCACGGTCGGCTTCCAGATTGGCGAAGTGCTCAAGCTGCACATGAACATGGACAGCAAGCAGGCGCGCGCACGCACGCTGGCGCTGCTGGAAGAGGTCGGCATCCCGACCCCGGAAACCCGCATCGATGCGTATCCGAGCCAATTGTCCGGCGGCCAGCAGCAGCGCGTGATGATCGCCATGGCGATCGCCTGCGAACCGAAACTGCTGATCGCGGACGAACCGACCACCGCGCTCGATGTGACGATCCAGAAGCAGATCATCGACCTGATCGACGCGCTGCGTAAAAAGCGCCAGATGTCGGTGCTGTTCATCACCCATGACCTGGCGCTGGTGGGCGAGATCGCCGACGCCGTGATCGTCATGCGCAACGGCGAGATCCGCGAAAAAGGCGAGATTCACCAGATCTTCAACGCGCCGAAAGACCCGTACACCAAGGCGCTGCTGCGTTGCCGTCCATCGCTGGATGCGCGGCCGATGCGCCTGCCGGTGATCGCCGATTATCTGGAAGGCGATGGCGAGCCGGCCGGCCTGACCGAGCAACGCACCCGCGGCCTGACCGGCAGCGAAGAGATCGTGCTCGACGTGCGCCATCTCGGAAAAAGTTTTTACAGCCGCGAAGGCCTGTTCGGCAAGAAGGAATTCAAGGCCGTCAGTGACGTCTCGTTCAAACTCGCGCGCGGCAAGACGCTCGGCGTGGTGGGCGAATCCGGCTCCGGCAAGACCACCGTCGGCCTGACGCTGCTGCGCCTGCACCAAGCCACCTCGGGCCAGGCGCTGTTCGAAGGCAAGGACATCCTTGCCATGTCGAACAAGGAGTTCATGGCCTACAAGCGGCGCATCCAGATCATCTTCCAGAATCCGTACGCCTCGCTCAATCCGCGCTTCACGGTCGGCCAGATTCTGCTGGAGCCATTGCGCATCCACAACATCGGCACCGGCGACAAGGACCGCTCCGACATGGCCTATGCGCTGCTGAAAAAAGTCGGCTTGCCCGAAGCGGCGTTCCACCGCTACCCGCACGAATTCTCCGGCGGCCAGCGACAACGCATCGCCATCGCGCGCTGCCTGACCATGAAGCCGGAAGTGCTGGTGTGCGACGAATCGGTATCGGCGCTGGACGTCTCGGTACAGGCCCAGGTACTGAATCTGCTGCAGGACCTGCAGGAAGAATTCGGCATGAGCTACATCTTCATTTCGCACGATCTGGCCGTCGTCAAATACATCGCCGATCAGGTGATGGTGATGAACAAGGGCAGCGTGGTCGAACTGGCCAATTCCGATGAGCTGTATCGCAATCCGCAGCATGCCTATACGCGCACGTTGCTGAGTGCGATTCCGAAGGGGTTGCGGGACTGACGTGCCGGTTGCTGCCGGTGCGGTATGCGACCGCTTCAACGACTGCGCGGAGCTTTTGCAGTGGTTCAATTTAAGGCACGCCGAGTTATCGGGGTCGGAGTTTTTTTTCGCAGCGGGTCATCGCGAAAATTACTCTGACCCCGATAACGGACCATGGAATTCGTGCGGTTGATTGCCGAGCTCAGCACTCCGTAGCCCGCAACCGGGGTCAGAGTAATTTTCGCGAAAAAGCGTCGCGAAAAAAAACTCCGACCCCGGTTGCTGCCGGTGCGGTGTGCGACCGTTGCAACGACAGCGCGGAGTTTTTGCGGTTGTTCAAGTTAAGGCAAGCCGAGTTATCGGGGTCAGAGTTTTTTTTCGCAACGGGTCATCGCGAAAATTACTCTGACCCCGATAACGGACCATGGAATACGTGCGGTTGATTGCCGCGCGCTACACTTCCGTACATACCGGTTGGCGTCTTGCGAGAAAATGTTCGGTGTGGCTTCCGGCGCTTTGCCGACCTGATAACGTATCGGAGAAAACAGTGCGACTCTTTCCCGACAGGGTACGTCTTCTTGCGACGATGATTTGCCTTGCCGGCCCTGTTGCTGCGGGCGCGACCAATCCTGCGCCGGATGTCGACATCATGGATGCGCTCGGTAATAACTGCAAACCCCGCGACATGACGAAGATTGATCAGGTCCGAAAACAGGTGAAATCCAACGTCACCAGCTTTCTGGTCTTCTATCGATCGCCGCATTCAAGACGCCACCAGCAGTTTGAATACTTTCCGTCCGATCCAAAATATATTGCAGTCGTAAAAAAAGGGATCGCGTTGTGCGACCCCGGTGAAAAGGAAACGGCTGGCTGAGTTGTTGTCCGACACCTCAGTCGCTTACGACAGGTGTTGGTGTTGACGAAAATCGTCGCGAAAAATTGCCCTTGTCTCCTGCTGATGTACCCTGCAACCGTTCCCAAAAACCTCCCTCGAAAGTCACCATGTTCGACACCCTGCGCACCCAATTCCGCTCCCTCGCCCCGGCCGTTGATTTTTGCGCGCTGCGCATCGTCGACGAATCCAGCGAACAGATCATGGTGCGGCAAAACCTGCTGCAGCCGTTGACGACGTCCATCGATCGCGGCGCGATGGTCACGATCATGCATCGCGGCGGGTATGGCTATGCCGCCACCAGTGATCTGACGGTGGCCGGGCTGAAAGACGCGATTGCGCGCGCGCAGGCCTGGGCCGTCGCCAGCGCCGGACGGTCGGTGATTGATTATTCGACGATTGCCATGCCGCGTCCGACCGGGCGCTATGCCAGTCCGGTGCGCGCCAATGCGCCGGAGGCGTCGCGCAAGGACTTGATTGCGCTGCTGATGCGGGAATCGGCAGCCTGCCAGATTGATGCGCGCATCGTGGACTGGAGTGCCTCGATCGGCACCATGAGCACGCGCCAGTTGTACCTGACCGCCGACGGCGGCGATCTCGAACAACAGTTCAGTTTCGTGATTCCGAATCTGTCGGTGACCGCCAATCAGGGCGCCGATACGCAAACCCGCACGCTGGGCGGGCAGTACAACGGCTACTGTCGCCAGGGCGGGCTGGAGGTGCTCAACGATGCCGGATTCTACGGCTCGGGCGCACGCATCGCCGCGCAGGCGATCGAACTGCTCAATGCGCCCAACTGCCCGACCGGCAGCATGGATCTGTTGCTGATGCCGGGCCAGATGATGCTGCAGATTCACGAGTCGATCGGCCATCCGCTGGAGCTCGATCGCATCCTCGGCGATGAGCGCAATTTCGCCGGCACCAGCTTTGTCACGCTCGACATGTTTGGCCACTTCCAGTACGGCTCGCCGCTGCTCAATGTGACGCATGACCCGAGCCGCGGCGAGCAGTTTGCCAGCTACGGCTGGGACGATGACGGCCAGCCGGCCGAGAAGGCCTATGTGATCCGCGCCGGGGTGCTGGAGCGGCCGCTGGGCGGCGCGATCTCGCAGGCGCGGGCCGGTGTCGAGGGCGTCGCCAATGCGCGCGCCTGCAGCTGGAACCGCGCCCCGATCGACCGCATGGCGAACCTGAATATCGAACCCGGCAGCAGCTCGCTCGAAGCCATGATCGGTTCGGTGGAGCGCGGGGTGCTGATGGACACCAATGTGTCGTGGTCGATCGATGACTCGCGCAACAAATTCCAGTTCGGCTGCGAAAGCGGTCGCCTGATCGAAGATGGCCAGCTCAAGGGCGTGGTCAAGAATCCGAACTACCGCGGCATTTCGGAATCGTTCTGGCGGTCGCTGAAGGCGGTCGGCGATGCCTCGACCGTCGATGTCATGGGTACGCCGTTTTGCGGCAAGGGCGAACCGTCGCAGGTGATCCGGGTCGGCCATGCGTCGCCAGCCTGCCTGTTTGCCAATGTCGATGTATTTGGAGGGCAGGACTGATGCAACGCTACTTTGAACAACTCGCCGCCCATGTCGGCAGCCGCATCCAGTCGGATGAGCAATTCAAGTGCTGGTTCTCGGCCGAGGCGACCGACTTCGTGCGCTTCAATCGCAGCGCGCTGCGCCAGTCCGGTCACGTGCGGCAGGCGTTCCTGTCGCTGCATCTGATCGCGGGGCGCCGCCACTGCTCGGCCAGCACGGCGCTGACCGGCGATCTGGAAGCCGACCGGCCGACGCTGGATCGCCTCATCGCCAGCCTGCGCAGGCAGCTGCCGGATCTGCCGGACGACCCGCACCTGCTCATCGCCAGTGAAGTAAACGCGACCGAACAGGCCGTGCCGTCGCAATTGCCGCCCACCGCCGCGATCGTCGATCAGGTGCTGCGCGCCAGCGCCGGTGTCGATCTGGTCGGCATCCTCGCCAGCGGCCCGGTGTATCGCGGCTTTGCCAATTCGTTCGGGCAGCGCAACTGGTTCGAGGCGGCCACCTTCAATCTGGACTGGAGCCTGTACCAGAGCCGCGACAAGGCAGTCAAATCCTCCTACGCCGGCACGGCATGGGACGAGGCCGCCTTTGCCGAGCGCATGAACAGCGCGATCGCGCAGCTGGAAATCCTCAAGCGCACCCCGGTGACGGTCAAGCCGGGCGCGTACCGGGCCTATCTGACACCGACGGCGATGAGTGAACTGATCGGCATGTTCAACTGGGAGGGCCTGTCCGAAAAGTCGCTGCGCACCAAGCAGAGTTCGCTGCGGCGCATGCGCGACGAAGGCGTGCGCCTGCATCCGTCGATCAATCTGACCGAAGACAGCGCCGGCGGTTTTGCGCCGGGCTTCCAGGGCGATGGCTTCATCAAGCCACCGCGCCTGCACTTGCTGGAGCAGGGTGCACTGACCGGCAGCATGATCTCGCCACGCAGCGCGATGGAATACGGCCTGACCACCAACGGCGCCGGCGCGGCCGAAACCATGGCGGCCATCGAGCTGGCGGCGGGCAGCCTGCCGATGGCACAGGCGCTGGCCGAGCTCGACACCGGGATCTACATCAGCAACCTGTGGTACCTGAATTTCTCGGACCGGGCCAATTGCCGCATCACCGGCATGACGCGCTTTGCCACCTTCTGGGTCGAGCACGGCGAGATCGTCGCACCGCTGAATGTGATGCGCTTCGACGATTCGCTGTTCCGCCTGCTGGGCGACAACCTGCTGGCACTGACCGCCGAGCGCGAGCTGCTGTTGAGCAGCGATTCCTGGGGCGAGCGCGCCACCGGCAGCGCGTTGCTGCCAGGCGCACTGGTGCGGGATTTCAACTTCGTTCTGTAGCCTCGGCCAGCGCCCACAGCACATGCTCGCGCACCAGCGCGGACGGGTGATCGATGCGCGTTTGCAATGCCGCGACCAGCGCCTCCGACGGCGCTGCCCGCAGCGCGTTGCCAAGTCCGACCGCGACATTGCGCAGCCAGCGCTCGTGACCGATGCGGCGGATCGGACTGCCGGCCATGATCTGGTCGAACTGCGCTTCGGTCCAGCCGAACAGCGTCACCAGATCGGCGCTGCCGAGGCCGTGACGCGCGTCGAAGTCCGGCAACACGGCACGCTGGGCAAACTTGTTCCACGGACAAACCGTCTGGCAGTCGTCGCAGCCATAAATGCGGTTGCCGATCAGGGCGCGCAGCTCCAGCGGAATGCTGCCCTTGAGTTCGATGGTCAGATACGAAATGCAGCGCCGCGCATCCAGCCGGTATGGGCCGAGGATGGCCTGGGTCGGGCAGATGTCGATGCAGGCTGTGCATGCGCCGCAGTGGGTACTCACCGGGGCGTCGACCGGCAGCGGCAGATCGATGAACAGTTCGCCCAGGAAGAACATCGAACCGGCTTCGCGACTGAGCAGCAGCGTGTGTTTGCCGCGCCAGCCCAGCCCGGCGCGGTTGCCCAGTTCCACCTCCATTACCGGGGCTGAATCGGTAAACACGCGGTAACCGAACTCACCGATTTCGGCGGCGATGCGGTCGGCCAGCTGCTGCAGGCGTGCCCGCAGCACCTTGTGGTAATCGCGGCCGCGCGCATACACCGAGATCACCGCTGCGGCCGGATCGGCCAGGCGCGCCGTTTCGCGCGCGCGCCAGTCGGTGGCGGTGTCACGTGGCAAATAATCCATCCGCGCGGAAATGACGCGCAGGGTCCCCGGTACCAATTCGTTCGGCCGCGCGCGTTTCAGGCCATGTGCTGCCATATAATCCATTTGACCGTGATGGCCGGCGTCGAGCCATGCCTGCAAGCCGGATTCGGCATGCTGCAAATCGACATCGGTGATGCGCAGTTCGGCAAAGCCGAGCTCGCGGCCCCATGCCTTGATGGTGGTGCACAGCGCAAGCAGGTCGACGGTCGGAACACTCATTGGGCACGCAAGAAGAAAAACAGACGGCCATTCTACGAGATGCTGCGCCTGCAACGGCACGCCGCACCCAGTGGCCGAATAAAAATAACAAGGAGCCGGGCATGGGATTGACTGCAGAGCTGATGCGCGATTCGGACAGCCTCAAGGAATGGTCGATGCGTACTCTTTTCAAGCGCCTCGACGCGCTGTTCGAGGGCGCCATTGCGATCGACCGGCATGGCAATATCGTCTGGGTCAATGACAAATACCTGCGCATGCTGGGCAACCTGAACGCGCAGGAAGTGCTTGGCCAGGCCATCGAGACGATCATTCCGCACAGCCTGCTGCGCCAGGTGCTCACCAACGGCGAGCCGATCCTGCTCGACCTGATGGGCTTTGGCAATCAAACCTTTGTAGTCACGCGCATGCCGATTACCGACGCCGAGGGCGAGGTGATCGGCGCCGTCGGTTTCTGCCTGTACGACATGCACCACTGCCTGAAACCGCTGGTCAGCAAATTCGACAAGCTGCAACAGGAACTGGCCGAGACCCAGCGGCGCCTGGTCGATCACCGCACCACGCGCTACACCTTCGACAGTTATATCGGCAGCAGTCCGGCCTGCGCCGAGGTCAAGCAGCGTTCGCAGCGCGCCGCCCAGCTCGATACCACCGTGCTGTTGCTGGGCGAGACCGGCACTGGCAAGGAGTTGCTGGCGCAGGCGATTCACGCCAGCTCCGATCGTGCCGGCAAGCCCTTCATCGCGATCAACGCAGCGGCGATTCCGGAGAATCTGCTGGAGTCGGAATTTTTTGGCGCGGCGCCCGGCGCCTACACCGGCGCCGACAAGCGCGGCCGCGACGGCAAATTCAAGCTGGCCGATGGCGGCACCCTGTTTCTCGACGAGATCGGCGACATGCCGCTGCAGATCCAGGCGAAATTGCTGCGCGTGTTGCAGGAACAGGAAATCGAACCGCTCGGCGCGAACCGCGTCATCCGGGTCGATGTGCGCGTGATCGCCGCCACCAGCATCGACCTGAAGAGCCACGTCGCCAATGGACGCTTCCGCTCGGACCTGTATTACCGCCTCAATGTGCTGTCGATCACGCTGCCGCCGCTGCGCGAGCGGCTGGCCGATCTGGGCGCGCTGTGTGACAGCATGCTGTCGCAGATCGTCGAACGCACCGGCATGCCACGCCGCGAGATGGCGCCAGCGGCATTGCAGCGCTTGTGCCAGTACGATTGGCCGGGCAACGTGCGCGAGCTGCGCAACACGCTCGAAATGGCAGTGCTGTTCAGCGACAGCAAAACCCTTGGCGCGGACGACTTCGCGACCATTCTGCCGGCCGTCGCCGCGCCCGACGCGTTGGACGGCTGGCGCTCGCTGGCCGAGACGGTTGCCGCCGCAGAACGCGCGGCCATCGCCGCCGCCTTGCATGCGGCGGGCGGCAAGAAAACCCGCGCGGCGCAATTGCTGGGCATCTCGCGCGCAACCCTCTACGAAAAAATCGCGGCATTGCACCTCTGAGGCTGCCCGGTTTCCCGGAAAGTCGTCCGGATTTCCGGACGGACTGAGCGCTCCCGCAACGCCTCGGAATTACCCGATGCAATGCTCGCCAGTGTCTGGCTTTCCGGACGGGCAACCCGCTGCGCGGCGGCAACGACGCGGCGTCGATGGCCGCGACGCCCGGCAATCTGCGCGTCGGCAGGGGACGGCATGGAACGTGCTAACAGTCCCGCAGTTGCGCCGGCGTCACTGCACCCCGGCAGCAACTCCCGCTCCCGGATCACCGCGGCGCGCGGACAAAATAAAAACGAAAGAGACCATGCCCCAATCCGCTTCCAGCCCTGCTGCCCGGCGCGTGCCGATGCAGCGCAAACGTTCTGCCTGTAATTCGCCCTGCTGACCACCAGGTGCGCTGTAATGCGTCGAAGTCCGGCTGCTTGCACCCGGGCGGACGCACATAAAAAAACTGTATGGAGGATGACAATGACTACATCAATACGCATCACGCTGGCGGCGTTGCTCGCCACTGCCCTGGTTTCCTGCGGCGGCTCGCGCACCGAGGACAAGAACCTCAAGCCGGTCTACCTGGGCGCCATCACCAGCACCACCTATGACGGCAGCAGCGACGATCTGCTGACCGCCGGGCTGGGCAAGACCGGCCTCGGCGCCAGCGTCGCGCCAACCATCGCCGCGCCGTTGAGCCCCACCGCCGCCGAGTTGCGCAAGCTGGCGATCTATACCAATTACCGCGCCCTGATCGATCCGTCGGCAGCAGGTGGCTACGGCACCCTGTATGGTCCCAATGTCGATATCAACGGTGTGGCCGGAACCAGTGAAGGCACCATCGCCGGCACCGAATATCTGGCGTATGCCGACGATGGCACCGGCAGCCAGAACGTGACGATGATGGTGCAGGTGCCGACCTCGTTCAATCCGGCCAGCCCGTGCATCGTCACGGCTGCCTCCAGCGGCTCGCGCGGTGTCTACGGCGCGATCGCCACGGCCGGCGAGTGGGGCCTGAAGCACGGTTGTGCCGTGGCGTACACTGACAAGGGCAGCGGCAATGGCATCGACGACCTGCAAAACAATACGGTCAGTTTGCAGAACGGTGTGCGCAGCGACGCCGCCGCGGCGGGCAAGAATTCCCATTTCACGGCAGCGTTGAGCGACGCCGAACGCGCTACCTTCAATGCCGCCACACCGAACCGCTTTGCCGTCAAGCACGCGCATTCACAGCAGAATCCGGAAAAGGATTGGGGCAAATTCACCTTGCAGGCGGTCGAGTTCGCCTACTTTGTGCTGAACGAAAAGTATGGCGATCTGGCGGCGGATAACAGTACCCATCTGCGCAAGCTGAAACCATCGAACACCATCACCATCGCCTCCAGCGTGTCCAATGGCGCGGGCGCGGCGCTGGCGGCGGCGGAGCAGGATTCGACCGGCCTCATCTCCGGCGTGGCAGTGGCGGAACCGAACGTACAGCTGGCCGCCGATACCAAATTGAGCGTCAAGCGTGGCGCCACCACGCTGGTCGGCACCGGCAAACCGTTGTATGACTACTTCACGCTGGCCAATCTGCTGCAACCGTGCGCCGCGCTGGTCTCGCCCACCACCAACGCGTTCAATACCGTGAGCCCGGCCGTCGCCACCAACCGCTGTGCCGCGCTCGCCGCTGCCGGCCTGGTGACCGGCGCCAGCACCGCCGAGTATGCCGCCAGCGCCATGGCCAACCTGATCGCCGCCGGCTGGCAGCCCGAGAGCGCGTTCCTGCAGGCCTCGCACTATTCCTTCGCCACGCTGCCGGTGGCGCTGACCTACGCCAATTCCTATGGCCGCTTCAGTGTGCGTGACAACCTGTGCGGTTTCAGCTTCGGCGCAACCGCTGCCGGCACCGGCTTGCCGACGGCGGCATCGGCCAGCGCGGTGGCCAGCTCGTTTGGCACCGGCAATGGCGTCCCGCCAACGGTCGGCATCAACATCATCAACAACAACAGTGCCAACGGCCCGGTGCTCGATGCCCTGACGGTCAACAATGCAGCGGTGTTCGATTACAACGCCACCGGCGCGCTTTGCCTGCGTGAACTGGCCATCGGCAGCAGCGCCAATGCGCAGAAGGTCCAGCTCGGCATCAAGGAGGTTCTGCGCAACGGCAATCTGCATGGCAAGCCGACGGTGATCGTGCATGGCCGCTCGGACACGCTGATCCCGGTGGCTTTCAGCTCGCGGCCGTACTTCGGTGTCAACAAGATGATCGAAGGCGGCGTCAGCAAGCTCGCCTACATCGAAGTCACCAATGCGCAGCATTTCGACTCCTTCCTCGGCTTCCCTGGCTACAGCGACAAGCTGGTGCCGCTGCATCGCTATTTCATCCAGGCCATGGACCTCGTGTATGCGAATCTGAAAACCGGTGCGGCACTGCCCGAGAGCCAGGTGGTGCGCACCGTGCCGCGTGGCTTGAATGGCGCAGCGGTCAATCCGATCACGATTGCCAATGTGCCGCCGATCAAAGCCACGGCAGACGCAGCCGACCGGATCACGTTTGCCAATAATGTCGTCACCGTGGCTGACTGAGCAGCCCTGACAGCCCGGTGCGGGGAGCGTGGCCTATAATTCATCGGGCCGCGCTGTCCTGCGGCGCGCCCTTGCCGCAGCGTTGCCGCACACCAGACCGAAAGCCGTTCCAGCCCATGCAGCACATCGCCATCCAACTCAAAGACGAAGCCGGCACCATTGCACTGGGCGCGGCACTGGCGCGCGTGCTGACGCCGGGACTGACGCTGTACCTGCACGGCGATCTGGGCGCCGGCAAGACCGCACTGACGCGGGCGCTGCTGCATGCGGCCGGCTATGCCGGGCATGTCAAGAGTCCGACCTACACGCTGGTGGAGCCGTACACGATTGCACTGCATGACCACATGGTCGAGGTCATGCATTTCGACCTGTACCGGATGCTCAGCGCCGACGATTTCCTCGATGCCGGGTTTCGCGAGTATTTCAACAGCGACAACATCTGCATCGTCGAGTGGCCCGAGAAAGCCGACGGGGTGTTGCCGCCGGCCGACCTCGACGTCTTTCTGACACTTGCAGGCGACGGTCGTAAGGTAGAATTGGTCGCGCATTCCGACCAGGGTTTTCAATGTCTCGACCAGCTCCACTTCGCGCCAAACATGTAAGTCTTTCCCGCCGCCGCACGATCCTCAAGGCTGGCGGCACGCTGCTTCTGTCGGTGTTTTCCGCCATTCCGGCCCGCGCTGCCCAGATTCTGGCGGTGCGCGTCTGGCCGGCCGAGGATTACACCCGCGTCACGCTGGAAAACGATACCAATCTCAAGACCACCCATTTCGTCGTCAAGGACCCTGATCGGCTGGTGGTCGATGTCGAGGGCATCGAACTCAATCCGGCCCTCAAGGGCCTGGTGGCCAAGATCCAGTCGAACGATCCGTACATCAAGCAGGTGCGGGTCGGCCAGAACCGGCCGGGCGTGGTGCGGCTGGTGTTCGATCTCAAGGAAGAGGTCGCGCCGCAGGTGTTCACGCTCGCACCGGTGGGCGATTATCAGCATCGGCTGGTGTTCGATCTGTATCCGGTCAATGCACCGGACCCGATCGCCGCACTGATCGAAAAAGGCGAATGGTCGCGCGACCGCAAGTTTGATCCGGTGCCGCTTCCTCCGCAGGCCGAAACCCGAACCGATACCAGGCCGCGCGAAGAAAAGCTGCCGCCGCTGACGCGTCTGCTGACCATCGCACTCGATCCCGGCCACGGCGGCGAAGATCCGGGCGCGGTAGGTCGTGGCGGCAGCCGTGAAAAAGACGTGGTGCTGTCGATCGCCAAGCGGCTCAAGGCAAAGATCGAAGAGCAACCCAACATGCGCGTCATGCTCACGCGCGACGCCGACTATTTCGTGCCGCTGCATGTGCGCGTCCAGAAGGCACGCAAGGTGCAGGCCGACCTGTTCGTCTCGATTCATGCCGATGCCTTCATCGAAACCACGGCGCGCGGCTCCTCGGTGTTTGCGCTGTCGGAAAAAGGCGCGTCATCGACTGCCGCACGCTGGCTGGCGAGCAAGGAAAATTCGGCCGACCTGATCGGTGGCGTGAACATCAAGAACCAGGACCGGCAACTCGCCAGCGTCCTGCTCGACCTGTCCACCACCGCGCAAATCAACGACAGCATGAAGCTGGCCAAGGCGGTGCTGGGCGAGATCGGCGGCATCAACCGCCTGCACAAGGGCGCCGTCGAGCAGGCCGGTTTTGCCGTGCTCAAGGCGCCCGACATTCCCAGCATCCTGATCGAGACCGCCTTCATTTCCAATCCCGAAGAAGAAGCCAAGCTGACGGACGACGCCTATCAGGACCAGATGGCCGACGCGGTGCTCAAAGGCATCCGTAAATATTTCGCAAAGAATCCGCCGCTGGCCAAAAACCGGATGACGTAACAATCAGGGGAGCAACATCATGCACGTAATCCGCTCGGCTGCCTTGTGCAGCGCGCTGCTGTTGGCATCCTCCGCGGCATCCGCCGCCGGCGACGATGCACCGATTACCCCGTATCGCCCGACCGTCTCGAATTCCGCACAGCTGCCCAGTGCCGGCCAGCTGGAACTCGAACTGGGTCTGCTGGCCTCGCGCGACAGCAGTCGTCGCAACAGCCTGCCGTATCTGCTGAAACTGGCCTTCAACGAACAGTGGGGCGTGCTGGTCGGTGGCGAGGCGCTGGTCTCGCAGCGCAATGACAGCGGCGCCACCGAACGCGGCATCGGCAATACCTCGCTGATTCTCAAGCGCGCATTTCTGGTCAGCGAGGGCACTGCGTTCGGACTGGAGCTCGGTGCGAGCCTGCCCACCGCACGCGATGTCATCGGCGGCGGCAAGACCGACGCCACGCTCAACGGCATTCTCAGCCAGGATCTGGGCGCCGTGCACATGGATGCGAACCTGAACTTCACCCGCGTCGGTGCGATTGATCCCGGTGCCGGTCGGGTGCAGACCGGTCTGTCGGCGGCTTTTTCCACTGCACTGGCCGAGCGCTGGAACGTCTCGGCCGAGCTGTCGGGAACGCGCCGTCCCGACGTGGCGTCGACCACGCAGGCGCTGGTTGCACTGGCGTACAGCCCGTCGAAACGCATGACGATTGACGTCGGTGTCAGCAAGGGTTTGCGCTCCGGGGCCAACGACTGGGCTGCCTTTACCGGGCTGGTCGTGCCGATCGCGCAACTGTGGTAACTTCCGGTTTTTTTCATGCGCTTACTGCGTAAAAAAACAATTTTTTTCATGGCAGTTAAGGCATCGCTATTTGCTGACTGCGACGATAGACTCCACCAACGCAGCGTGTAGCGGATCAATGACGGTATTGCTCCCGCGCGCGCGATTTTTTAAACACTCGGGGAGCGTCAATGTCATTGGCCAACATGAAAGTCAGTACCAAACTCGCTTACGGTTTTGGATTGTTGCTGATGCTGATGGTGATCATCGCGGGCATCGGCCTGTCGCGCATGAGTCAAATCAACGGCCGCGTCAATGAAATCGTCAACGAAAACAATGCGCAGACTTCGCTGGTGCTGGCCATGCGTGTCACGGTGCTGGACCGGATGATCGCGGTGCGCAACCTGATCCTGTTGACCGACGCGACCGAGATGGCGCCCGAAACCGAGCGCATCAAGGTGCAGGCTGAAAAATACGCCCAGGCCGAAGACAAGCTCAACAAGATGCTTGCCGCATCCGCAGCGACAAGCGCGGAAGAGAAATCGCTGGTGGTGAAGATACGGGACCTGAACATGGCGGGCCTGCCGCTGATTGCCAAAGCGACAGCATTGGGGCTGGAGAACAAGAATGAGGAAGCCACTGCGGTACTGTTGAAGGAACTGCGTCCGGTGCAACGCCAATGGCTGGCAGCGCTGGGTGAGTTGATCGCACTGGAAGAAAAACAGAATCTCGATACCGCCGCCACCGCTGCGCAGGAATACGCTGGCGGCCGCACGCTGATGCTGTTGTTCGGTGTCGTTGCGGTGCTGGCCGGGATTGCCGCGTCAGTGCTGATTACCCGGTCATTGACAAAGCAACTTGGCGGCGAGCCGGGTTACGCGGTCGAAGTTGCCGGCAGGATTGCCGCCGGAGATCTTGCGTCCGACGTTGCGGTACGTACTGGCGACACCACCAGCATGCTGTATGCGATGGCGCGCATGCGCGATAACCTGGCCGACATTGTGCGGCAGGTGCGCAGCGGCACGGACACCATCGCCACCGCATCGAGCCAGATCGCCAGCGGCAATCTGGACCTGTCGTCGCGTACCGAAGAGCAGGCCAGTTCGCTCGAGGAAACCGCGTCGTCGATGGAAGAGCTGACCTCGACCGTCAAGCAAAATGCCGACAACGCGCGGCAAGGCAACGGGCTGGCGATTTCGGCCTCGGATGTGGCCGTCAAGGGCGGTGCGGTGGTGGCTGAAGTGGTCGAGATGATGGGCTCGATCAATGCCTCGTCACGCAAGATTGTCGACATCATCGGCGTCATCGACGGCATTGCCTTCCAGACCAATATTCTGGCGCTGAACGCGGCGGTCGAAGCGGCCCGCGCCGGCGAGCAGGGCCGTGGTTTTGCGGTGGTTGCCTCGGAAGTGCGCAACCTCGCGCAGCGTTCCGCCGCCGCCGCCAAGGAGATCAAGACCCTCATCGGCGACTCGGTCGAGAAGGTCGATGCCGGCTCCAGGCTGGTCGATCAGGCCGGCGCGACGATGTCCGAGATTGTCAACAGCGTCAAGCACGTGACCGACATCATGGGCGAAATCATGTCGGCCAGCCAGGAACAGACCGCCGGGATCGAACAGATCAACCAGGCCATCGCGCAAATGGATGAAGTCACGCAGCAGAACGCTGCACTGGTCGAGCAGGCTGCCGCTGCCGCGCAGAGCATGCAGGATCAGGCCGGCACGCTGTCAGGTGTGGTCAGCGTGTTTCAGGTGCCCGGCGGCGCGGTCAATGCGCCGGCGTCAAAGCCAGCCAGAACGGCGGCCCGCTCTGTCGCGGTCACACCGGCGCGCCGGCAGGCTGTGGCGCCGGCGCTGACCAGCAAGGCCCCGCGCAAGGTGGCCGCTGCCACCGGCAGCAACGATGATTGGGAAGAATTCTAAGGGCCGGCACGGAACGAGGAGTGCGTTCAGGCGGGCTGTCGGTGCTGGGCGCGTCGTGCATGCCGCGTGCGGTGGTCCGGGCCGCCGGGGTGTTGTCGACATACCCCTGGTTGAACTCAAGCACCGTGCGCCAAGACGCCCGTCGCAGCGTTGATCTGATCAAGCGCAACGGTACGGCCGTCATCTTGTAGCGTAACGATCAGGGCGGCAGGGGCGGTTCGACACCGCACCAGCGCTCAGGCGTTTTTTGCCCGACCGTTCACGCGCCGGTAAAACTTCCACGCGCCACCGAGCACCACCGGCACCACGGCGGCGGCCACGCCGATCATCACGATCGCGCTCAGGTGATCGCGAATGATCGGGATGTTCCCGAAAAAATAACCCGCCACGGTCAGGCCGACCACCCAGGCCAGCGCGCCAGTCACATTGAACAACTGAAAACGTGCAAACGACATCGCCGACACCCCCGCCACGAACGGCGCAAAAGTGCGCACGATCGGCACGAAGCGCGACAGCACGATGGTTTTTCCGCCATGCTTTTCGTAGAACGTGTGGGTGCGCTGCAGTGCGGCCTGGTCGAGCCAGCGGTAGTTATGGGTATAGACCTTCTGGCCGATCTTGCGGCCGATCAGGTAGTTGAGCGTGTTGCCGGTAATGGCAGCCGCGACCAGCAAGGCCATCAGCACCGGCAGGCTCATCTGTCCGTCAGCGCAGAAGGCGCCGGCGATGAACAGCAAGGTGTCGCCCGGCAGGAACGGCAACACGACCAGACCGGTTTCACAAAATACGATGGCAAACAGCACCGCATAGACCAGCGAACCATATTGTGTGATGAAAGTGCCAAGGTATTTATCGACGTGCATGATCAGGTCGATGAATTGCATGAAGTCCATAGGTTTCCTGGTGATTTTGCGGCGCAGAGGCAGTTGCGGCGTGATCATACACTACCGTGTTTTGCGCCCGAACTGGCCCTGCCCGGAAAAAATGCCGGGGCTGATGCGCAGCGCAGCGTGACGCAGCCGACCGGTATAATCGCGCCATGAATGCACCTCTCGCCGTACCCCGCGCCATCGCTGCGCTCAACGACCAGCTGATCTCGCAGATTGCCGCGGGCGAGGTGGTCGAACGCCCCTCGGCAGTGGTCAAGGAGCTGCTCGAAAACGCACTCGATGCCGGCGCCACGCAGATCACCATCCGGCTGGAGCAGGGCGGTATCAAGCGCATTGCCATCGTCGACAACGGCCATGGCATTCCGGTCGAGCAGATCAGCCTGGCACTGGCGCGGCACGCGACCTCCAAGATTGCCTCGCTCAACGATCTGGAGCATGTGGCGACGCTCGGCTTTCGCGGTGAAGCGCTGGCATCGATCGCGTCGGTGGCCCAACTGACACTGACCACCCGCACCGCGACGGCTGCGCATGCGTGGGAAATGAGCCACGTCCACAGCGCGCCGGTGCCGGCCTCCGGCGGCGTCGGCACCACCATCGATGTGCAGGATCTATATTTCAATACGCCGGCGCGCCGCAAGTTCCTCAAGTCCGATCAGACCGAATTCGGTCACTGCGCCGAAGTGGTCCGCCGCATCGCGCTGTCGCGCCCCGACGTGACGTTTTCCTTGACGCACAACGGCAAGACGGTCGACCACTGGACGCTGACCGACATCGCCAAACGCAGCGCGCAAATCCTCGGCAGCGATTTTGGCGCAGCGCGGTTGCCGCTCGACGAAGCCGCCGGACCGTTGCGTTTGCATGGATTCGCCGGCTTGCCGACGGCTTCGCGCGGGCGTGCCGACGCGCAGTATTTTTACGTCAACGGCCGCTTTGTGCGCGACAAACTGCTGACCCACGCAGTGCGCGCCGCCTATCAGGATGTGCTGCACGGCGACCGCTATCCATCGTACGTGCTGGCGCTCGATCTCGACCCGGCGCTGGTCGATGTGAACGTGCACCCGTCCAAGATCGAAGTGCGGTTTCGCGACGGCCGCGCCGTGCATCAATTCGTGTTCCATGCTGTCACCCGCGCGCTGGCGCAGACCTCCGCCACCGCCGATGGCATGACGCCGCCACCGCAGGCCGCCGGCGCCTTGCCGTGGCAACGGCCGCAACAGCAAGGCGCCTTCGGCAGCCAGTTCTCGGGTGTGGCGCAAAGCACCGCGCAATACGGTGCGCTGTTCGGCGACAGCAACGATGCGTTCGAACAGGTCGCCACCACGCCGACGGCGATGCACACGGCGGAGTTCCCGCTTGGCTTCGCGCTGGCGCAGCTGCAGGGCATTTACATCCTGGCCCAGAACCTGGCCGGACTGGTGCTGGTCGACATGCACGCCGCGCACGAACGCATCCTGTACGAGCAGTTCAAGACCGCGCTGGACGACGACACGCTGGCGGTGCAGCCGCTGCTGATCCCAGTGACGTTTCACGCCGACGCCGTTGAAGTCGGCACCGCCAGCGATCATCAGGCCACGCTGATTGCACTCGGGTTCGACATTGCCGCGCTGTCGCCGACCACGCTGGCGGTGCGCGCGGTGCCGGCCTTGCTCAAGAACGCCGATGCGCAATCGCTGGCACGCGACGTGTTGCGCGACGTGCGCGAATTCGGCGGCTCGCGGGTGCTGCTGGAACGCCGCAACGAACTGCTCGGCACGCTGGCCTGTCACACCGCCGTGCGCGCCAACCGCATCCTCAGCCTGCCTGAAATGAATGCCTTGCTGCGCCAGATGGAAACCACCGAACGCGCCGACCAGTGCAATCACGGCCGGCCGACCTGGGTGCAACTGGCGCTGGCCGATCTTGACCGGTTGTTCCTGCGTGGCCAATAAACCGCTGGCCATTGCCATCATGGGCCCGACCGCGTCGGGCAAGACCGCCGCCGCGCTGGCCATTGCCCGCGTCATTCCGTCAGAGATCATTTCGGTCGATTCGGCGCTGGTCTACCGCGGCATGGACATCGGCACCGCCAAGCCGACCGCGGCCGAACGCGCCGTCGCACCGCATCACCTGATCGACATCCTCGATCCGGCCGAGGCCTATTCGGCCATGCAGTTTCGCATCGCGACGCTGGCGCTGGTCGAACAGATCGTTGCGCGCGGCAAACTGCCGCTGCTGGTCGGCGGCACCATGCTGTATTTCAAGGCGCTGCGCGATGGTCTCGACGTGCTGCCCGAAGCCGACGCGACGGTGCGCGCCGAACTCGACGCCGAAGCCGCACGGATTGGTTCACCCGGCATGCATGCCAAACTGGCACTGGTCGATCCCGCCAGCGCGGCAAGGCTGGAGCCGAACGACAGCCAGCGCATCCAGCGCGCGCTGGAGATTTTCCGTCTGACCGGGGTGCCGATGTCCGACCTGCTGGCCCAAGCCGCGCCGGTATCGTTGCCATTTACGCTACTCCCGGTCGGTCTCGAACCGTCCGACCGCAGCGTGCTGCATCAGCGCATCGCCAGTCGCTTCGACGCCATGCTGGACCGCGCCGGCCCCAACCTGATCGACGAAGTGATCGGCCTGCGCGCCCGCAGCGACCTGCATCCGGGCCTGCCGTCGATGCGCTGCGTCGGCTACCGGCAAACCTGGGAATACCTCGACGGCCAGATCGACCTCCCCACGCTGCGCGACAAGGGCCTCGCCGCCACCCGCCAGCTTGCCAAGCGCCAACTGACCTGGCTGCGCGCCATCCCGGACCGCCACGTCATCGACTGCCTCGATCCCGCCGCGAGCCAGCTGGTGCTGGCGCACATCGAACGCGCACTGGGCGGGTGAGCGACGCGCAAATCGGCGCGAATTGCGGCTTGACAGAAAAACCCAAGTTACCCATACTCTCGGGCTGTTTGGTGATATAGCTCAGTTGGTTAGAGCACAGCACTCATAATGCTGGGGTCGGTGGTTCAAATCCACCTATCACCACCAAGAATTGGCATCGAGAAGTACCCAGAAATACAAAAACCCGCAGCTCTCGCTATGAGACCTGCGGGTTTTTTGTGCGCTGACACGTCAGGACGTCCGTTGACGCCGCGCGCTGCCTGCGCCTGGCGAACGACCGGTACCGCGGGTATCGTCCTTGATCGGCAGCCATTGCATCGTGAGCGGGCGTGCGAAGAACCCGTTACTCATACTGCAAGGCCCGCGCCACCGGCATCCGCATGGCTTGCCATGCCGGCCACATGCATGCGAGCACGGACACGCCGGTGACCAGTGCAAACCAGCGCAAGACGCCGCCGGGTTCTGGCGTGAGCGCCGTGGGAACCGCGAACATGACGCGCCCGAAAGCCTGGCCAAGCACCACGCTGACCGGCACTGAAAGCGGCAACGCCAACAGCCAGCCGAGCAGCGCCATGACCATGCCTTCCAGCTGGACCATCCCGAGGATAGTGCTGCTGCGTGCGCCGATGGCGCGCAGCACGCCGATCTCGCGCTGGCGCTCCAGCACTGCCACGCTCATCGTCGTGGCCAGGCCGATGCCACCGACCACGATCATCACCCAACCCATCACGCCAAGAAAACTCACGACCATCTGCAGGTGATCTTCGACACCCTGGCGGGCATCGCTCTGCAGGCGAGCCGCGCGGACCTCCGCGCCCCGGCTTGCGAGCGCGGTGCGCAAGCGCCGGATCAGCTCGCGCTGGCCATCAGTGCTGCGGTCGCGCGCCTGTACAAGGAGCAGCGACGCCAGTGTGTCGCCCTGCCAGTCGGCGCGCGCGGTTTGTGCGGTATAGGCAATCGCATCGGGCCCACTGTCGACGATGCCGATCAGCTGAAACGAGGCCGGGCGGCCCTCGACCTGCAGTTGCACAGGCTGGCCAAGCTGCAAGCCTGGATTGCTTTTCAATAGTGCGCTGCCGATCACGATGCCGTCGACTTCGCCGTCGCGCAACCAACGGCCGTCGCGCAGCATGGGGACCAGCACGCGGCTGCGGACTGGCACGGCCAGCACATCGAAGGCATTCCCCGCGGTGCCGTCGTCGTGTGCCAGTGCGGCGGTGGCGCGTCCCCAGGCTTCCGCAACGGCCACGCCCGGGACCGCGACGGCGGCAGCCACCAGATCGCGCGCCGGCATGGGCGTGGTCATTCGCAAATTCACGTCATAGCGTTGGGCGTCGAACAGCCGATCCACGGAATGCTTGACCGCCACGCTCAGGTTGCCGGCGCCAACGAAGGTCGCCCCCGCCGCGGCCAGCGCCAGCAAACTCAACCAGCAGCGCGAGCGTTGCCGAAACGCGTTATGCAACGACAGCAATTGCGGCCGGGCCAAGGGCAGACCTTGCAGCCAGCGACGCGTGCGATTGCCCGAGGTGCTGGCAGGCAGGCCGGTGTGACGCAAGATGTCGGCCACCGGCTGCCGACAGGCGGTTGCAACCGGCCACGCTGCGGCCAGCACTGGCAAGGCAATGCCGACGGCGACCTGCACCAGCAGCGCCCAGACCGGGATGGCACATTGGTCCAGCGGAAAATTCAACATCTCCGCCTGAAAGTCGCCATACAGGCGTCCCAGCCAGGCGGCCAACGGCAATGCCACGCTGACGGCCAGCACGCCAAGGCCCGCTGCGAACAACAGGAATTGCGCCGCCAGTTGCCCCTCGCTGGCACCCAGCGCCTTCATCACGCCCAGTTCCCGGCGTCGGCCGGCGAGCATGGCGGAAATCAGGTTGACCATCAGGCTGGCGCACACCATCAGGGTCAGTACACCAAAAGCGCCCTGGACAATGGTCAGCGACTCCATCTGTGCGGCATGGATGTGCTGGCCCGGCATGGGTACATCAATGCGACCGACGCGCCGGCCTTGCGCCTCTGCCAGCGTCTTGACACGCCACGCCAGCTGGCGCACCGTGGCCTGGCTGGGGGCCGGATCGGTGACGGTGAACTGCAATTCGTCGAACGTTGGCGGGGTGCCCAGGCTGCGCAAGGTCGCCAGGCTGACGTAGCCGTAGACGACGTGCTCCATCCAGCCGGGGGCGACCGACACGTCGCGCACCAGTCCGCCCACTTTTAGCGCTATCGGCGCCGTGCCGGGGACGGCAAGCAGCACATCCTGTCCCACCGCGGCGCCGGAATAGCCCAGCGAGGAGCGCTCGATGATCACCTCGCCCGGCGCCGGCGGCCATGCGCCCTCGACGTTCTGCAGGCGCCCGATATCGGGCCGCGTGACATCGTCGACTGCATGCAGCACGACGCTCTTGCGCTCGCCGACCGTCTGCAGTGTCGCGCTCAGCGTGCGCCGCAACCGTACGGCGCGGATGCCCGGCATCTGTTGCACACGGGCGACGAAGGCAGCATCCAACGGAACCACTTGTAGTGTCGCCGCTACCGGATGGCTCGCGCCATAGACGGTCTGCGTTGCCGTGCGTACCAGGGCCCAGGCGTCGAGCACCGCACCGGCGCCGATCAGGCCCAGCGCGACAGCCACCACGACCAGCAAGGTACGGGCGCGGTGACGCCGGGCGTCGCGCACGACCATGCGCCAGCGGGTATCAAACATGGCGTCCCTCGGCATCCGCCATGCGGCCGTCCACCAGCGTGATCGTGCGGTGGGCGCGGCGCAGCACGGCGGGGTCGTGCGTCACCATGACCAGGGTCTGGCCGTCGGCCACCAGCTCAAGCAGCAGATCCAGCAATGCCGCTGTGTTGCGCGTGTCGAGATTGCCGGTCGGTTCGTCGGCCAGCAGCAAGGTGGGGGCATTGGCCAGGGCGCGTGCCACGGCGACGCGCTGCTGCTGTCCGCCGGACATGAACGATGGCAGCTTGTCGGCCTGTGCCGCTATCCCGAGACGTGCCAGCAGGGCCATCGCGCGGCTGCGCCGCTCGCGCCCAGGCCAGCGCGCCGCGAGATCCATCGGGAGCATCACATTCTCGAGCGCGGACAGGGACGGCATCAGCTGGAAGAACTGGAACACGATGCCGACAGCTACGCCGCGCCAATGCGCCAGGTCGCGCTCCGGCAGCGCATGGACGGCCTGGCCATCGACCCAGATTTCGCCCGTGCTTGGCCGGTCCAGCCCGCCGAGGAGATTGAGCACGGTGGATTTTCCACTGCCGGACTGGCCGCAGATGGCGACGAACTCGCCACGCTGGACCTGCAGGTCGAAGCCTTCCAGCGCAGTGCAGATTGCGCCAGCGCCGGCGTAGGTCTTGCCTACCCCGCAAAGGCGTACCAGCGGGGCTGCCGCAGCGGAGTGCACCGGCAGGGCCGCAGCGCCAGGCGTGGCGACGTAGGGGGCGGACAAATTCATGAGCAGTTTCCCGGATCGATGGATGGTGCGGGAAAGCATAGACGGAGCAGCATCGGCAGCGCTGACCGTTCACCCCCCTGGTTGGGCGATTGGGCGAATATCGCCGTTTGCGTGCAGGGGCCATGCTAGGCTCTGGCCATCTTTTCCGGGAGCTGCCATGAACCTGTCCGTCCACCGTCTGCTTGTCCTTGCGTGCTGGGTTATCGCTCCAGTGGGCGCTTCTGCGGCCAGCGTCGCTGCTGCGCCAGAGGCGCGCCAATTCGACTTCATGGTCGGCCAATGGCAGGTCAGTGGCGAACTCAAGGTGAGCGGCGCGATGGCGCTGTTTCATGGAAATCCCAAGCTGGCTGGTGGCTGGAAGGCATGGCGCGCGGCCGATGGCCAGGGCATCGAGGATGAATTGACGCTGACCGATGCCTCAGGTACGGTTCTCTCGGCCGTGCATTTCACACGCAAATTTTCACCCGACGAGAATTGCTGGAAGGTGACGGGCCGCGATACCTATAAGGGCGCGTTGCCGACGCCCGCGACCGCCCGTTGGCAGGGAGACGAAATACTCATGACAAGCAGCGGCACCACACCAGAAGGAAAACATTATCGGAACCGTACCCATTATCTTGCCATCACGCCGGTCAGTTTCCGGATGGTGCAGGACCGATCCTATGACGAGGGTAAAAGCTGGGACACCGGCACCATGACCCTCGATGTTCGTCGTACCGGTAACTAGGGACCATGCTCGACCGGGCAATTCCTCCCCGCAGCGGGTTATGGCTGCAATTCTGGTTGCTGCTCGTCATCGGCTGGCTGCCGATGTGGATCCTGTTCACGCTCATGATCACGAGTGTGCACGCCATGCCCCTGGCGGCAAGCGCCTGGATGGCACTGCGCATGATCGGCAGCGCCGCCATACTCGGCATGGGCGTGCAGGCGATCGCCCGGCGCCATCCCTGGCCGGCCCCGTTCCGCCCGTCCTTCCTGATGTGGCACGTTCTGGCCGCGGCGCTCTATGCCGGATTCTGGGTCGCTGCCTACAGCCTGATTGAAAGCGTGCTGCGATGGCGCCTGGCCTACGTGACCGGTCCTGGCCTCGGCCGGTTTGCGCTCACCGGCGTCTGGTTGTACCTGACCATCGCGGCGGTTGCCTACGCGCAGCAGGCGGCACGGCGCGGCGCTCTCATTCAGGCCGCGGCGGCACGCGCGCAACTGGCTGCGCTGCATGCGCAATTGCACCCGCACTTCCTGTTCAATGCATTGCACACCGTCGTGCAATTGATACCGCTGGACCCGGTCAGGGCCGCGCTGGCTGCGGAGGCGCTTGCCGACCTGCTGCGGGCAGCGCTGGATGAACGGAGTGATCAGGTCTCGCTGGCCGCCGAATGGCGCTTTGTGCAACGCTATCTGGCGATCGAACAGCTGCGCTTCGGCGAACGCCTGCAGATTGCGGCGACCCTGCCGGAGTCGACGCTGGCGTTGCGTCTGCCGTCGTTCGCGCTGCAAACCCTGGTGGAAAATGCCGTGCGTCATGGCGCAGCGCCCAAGCTGGGCAACACGCAACTGCGCATCACGGCCAGTGCCAGTCACCAGAACCTGAAACTGGTGGTCAGCGACGATGGCGTCGGCGCCGAACCCGCCACCGTCCGGGCTAGTAGTGGCACGGGCTTGCGCCGCTTGCGTGAGCGGCTGGCCTGCCTGTACGGAAGCAGCGCCGGGCTTGACGTCGATGCGTCACCGCACGGCTTCACGGCAACGCTGTGTCTGCCGCTCGTCGCGGGGAGCAGCGATGACGACTGAACCTGCACTGGTACGTGTGCTGGTCGCCGACGACGAGCCTTTGGCGCGCGCCGGGCTACGCCATCTGCTGCAAGAGATCGACTGGATCGAGTGCGTCGGCGAGGCGGCCGACGGACCGGCAGTCATCGTCGCCGTCCGCGATCTGCAGCCGGACGTGGTGCTGCTCGACATTCAGATGCCCGGTTGTTCCGGCATCGACCTGCTGCATCAGCTCCCGCCCCCCGTCCCACGCATCGTGTTTTGCACCGCGCACGCAGAACACGCTGCGACCGCTTTCGAACTGGGCGCCCTCGACTATCTCCTGAAACCCTTCGGTGCGACACGACTGGCGGCGGCCTTCGCCAGAATCCGGGCGTCGCTTGGCGAGCCGCTACCGCCCGCGCTTGACCGCTATGGAGAAATGCTGGCCAATGCCCCGATGCGGCGTCTGTTCGTGCGCAGCGGGCGCAGCATCCTGCCGCTTTCGGTCGACGAGGTGCATCGGTTCGAAGCGGTTGGCGACTACGTCACGGCGCACACGTCCGGTGGCGAGCACCTGCTGCATCTGGCACTGAACCGGCTGGAAGCGCGCCTCGATCCCCAGCAGTTTGCCCGCATCCACCGCACCCACATCGTCAACCTGGACCATGTGACGCGCTTCCGGCGCGAACTCGATGGCCGGCTCACTGCGGTGCTGCGCAATGGCGCTGAACTGCCGGTGAGCAAAAGCAAGGCGCAGGTGTTGCGCGAACTGGCGACGTAGTTGCGGAATGGCCCGTATTGCCGGCCGGGTATAGCGAGTCTCGCGATGAGGAAATGCGCAACGTCACCGCTGAGATGGTGCGTGCGGCACAGCGGGCGCGTCGCATTGCCGCTCAAACACAAACTGAATTTGTTGTCATACGGGACGGTAAGTTAATCCGGGAAATTCCAAAGGACCGACGACACCCGTAGACATCGCAATTTTTCAAGCGGACTAGGCGAGGATCTGTCCGAAAAAACTGCAATGTCCCTGTTGCCGCTATTTGATCACCTCAATCGAAATCACCTTGCTCTTGATGTAATACGGAACGTGCTTGTCATCGGCGAACAGCAATTGCAGGGTATGCGTACCCGGCGGGAGGCCGAGCACGGTTTCGGTTTCGCCCTTGCCAAAATGCTTGTAATGCTGCTCGACCGTGGCGTCCGCTTTGTCGAACGGAATCGGCGCCTTGATATCGACCGGCAGGGGTTTGTCGATCAGGATATGGTGATGGCCGGTGCCCTCGATCTTGCCGGCACTGACGGGGGAGATGCCCATCCCGGACACTGCAAACGAAACCCGAAATGGCGACTTGACCTTGTCGCCGTTCTTGATGTTTGTGAAGTAAGCGTGCTTGTCGGCGATCGGGAAAGGCCGGGTGCGATCCAGCGCGCTTACTTCGCTGATAATGTTGTCCGTGTCCATTGGGCTGACTGCAGCCTTTGCATCCGGATCGGTTGCCGCCATGGCCGATAGCGACAGTAAAGTTGCAGCGCCCAGCAGCGTGATCCGGGCCAATCGTGGTTTGGAAATACGGAAATCAGTCAGCATGTCATTATCTTTTGGTGTTTGGATGTTTGTGCTTTTCAGCAATTCGATAGTACCTGAAAACCTACCCGGTACCGGTGGCGGGCAACCCGTGCAGCGCAAAAGGCTGGTGCGACTCTCCAGCGCAACCCAGTCTCGGCCCACGCTGTAATAAACGGTAAGAATGGACCCCTCAAATGGGTCCATTTTCTATAGTGAGGAAACTCAAGGGAGTCCCTCATGAAACTGTCCTCTCTGCTGGTCGCCGGCGTCGCTGCAACACTACTCGGCGGATGCGCCGTGTATGGCCCACCACCGCCCGCTTACGGCTACGGTGGTGGCGGTTATTACGGACCGCATCCGGTCTACGTGCAACCGGCCCCGGTCTATATCGAACCGCCCGTGACCATTGGATTCGGATTCTGGGGGCGGCGCGGTTGGGGCGGCCATCACCATTGAGTCAACATGGCGTTGATCACGACGTCAGGATTGTTGTTGCGCGTCGATCAATACCCGGGAGGAGCGATTGCCATGAAAACCATGATTGTCACCAGTTTGCTGTTTGCCATTGCCTGCGCCGGCTGCGCCACGACGGGCCGTGAACAGCCGTTGTCATTGCTCGGTGATCCTGCACCCGAGACCGCCGCCAGCAAGGTCATCCTTCTCACACCGGCGACAAAACACGTCAACGTCATTGGCGGCGAGACGGTCCGGTTCGTCGCTGCCGACAAATCCTTTGCCTGGAATTTCAGCGGGTCGGAGGAGGTGTCGAGCTTTGATCTGGCCCGCGTCGCACCGCCCGGCATGCTCGACCATTCGGTGATTGCCTATGTCTCGCCCAACCCGCTCTATCTCGGCGGCGGCAGGCGTGGCGGTCACGGCGGCCATTATCATTGACGGGGTGCGATCCCTGCATTTCGCGGCGCGCGCACAATGAGGCGGCAATCAGCGCGCAACTACCGGAGCCACCATGTGCGGACGCATCGACCAAAGCCAGCCCATCGAGCATTACCTGCAGCAACGCGCCTGGCCGGGACTGGTCAATGCCAGCGCGGCCGAGCCCAAATTCAATGTGGCACCCGGCACCTTTCGGCCGCTGCTGCACCGCGTCGACGATCACTATCAGGTCGATGACCTGCACTGGGGCTACCAGGCCGCGTGGGCCAGCGGCAAGATTCCGGTAGCGATCAACGCGCGCCTGGAAAAAATCGGCGGCAAGTACTGGCATCCCTTGCTCAAGTCCGGGCGCGCGATCGTGCCGGCTGACGGCTGGTACGAATGGACCGGCGACAAGGGCGTGAAGCAGCCCTGGCACATTCATCGCAGCGACCACGCACCACTCTTCATGGCGGCGCTGGCCAGCTTCGCACCTGCCGGCGACAACAAGGCCAGCGCCGGATTCACGATCGTCACGGCCGATGCACTGGGCGGCATGGTGGATGTGCATGATCGCCGGCCGGTGGTGTTTTCCGCCGCAGATGCCGCGTTATGGCTGGACCCCGACTTACCGGCGGAGGCCGCCGAGATGCTGGCGCGCGAACAGGCGCTCGGTCCCGAGACGTTTGCCTGGCATGCGGTCAGCAAGGCGGTCGGCAATGTGCGGAATCAGGGCGCGGCGTTGGTCGCGCCGCTGGCGGAGGCCGCGCCGGTGCGCGATGCGGCGCACCGTAATTAGCTTTGCACGGAGCTTTTGCTGATCCCAAAGTTCAGGCGAACCGAGTTATCGGGGTCAGAGTTTTTTTTCGCAACGGGGCATCGCGAAAATTACTCTGACCCCGATGACGGACCATGGAATACAGACGGTTGATTACCGAAACGTAAGCTCCACGCAACAACTTCCCGCAATAAATCCCGCCTCACCGACACCTGCCCGCGCGCGCCACCAACCGGTTTGCGCCGCGTAACCGGCTGTCACAAAATCAGTGTTCCGTCCACTCGCTGCCCGTTCCGATGTCCGTCCGCGCCATCCTCCGCACGTTCGTTTTTTTCCTTTTCACCCTCGCACTGACCGGCCCGGCCAATGCCGCCGATGGCGTCGTCGCCCCCGGCCAGGGCACCGGCGGCAACGTCTGCAAGAGCAATGGCGCCGGCAACACCGAGGGCAGCTGCTCCGGCGCCGGCAACCCCATCAACCTCATCACCGGCAACAAGTACCAGCGCGAAGTCGACATGCCCGCCTTGCCCGGCGTGCTGGGTCTGGAAATCGTTCGTCACTACAACAGCATTTTTGCGCAGCCCGGCGTGCCCAATGGCCTGCTCGGACGCGGCTGGCGGCTGTCGTATGAAGTCGACCTGTACGTCGTCGGCGACACCATCGAGATCCTGGAGGCCGACGGCCACCGCCTCATCTTCAACCGCGACCCGCTGAACCGCTCGCTGTGCAGCACACCCGACCCGGCCAACGGCAGCGTCGCCGTGCAGGAAACGGCCAAGGGCGACATCTATGTGTGGACCCGTGGCGACGGCCAGACCTGGCGCTTCAACGCGGCCCGGAAGCTGACCCAGATTCGTGCCCTGACCGGCGAGTCGGTCAACCTGCAGTACGACAGCGACGGCCTGCTGGTGCAGGTGACCGACCCGCAACGACGGCGTTTGTCCCTGCAAACGCTGGATCGCCAGACCGCCAGGCAACGCACCCGTTTCTCCGGCGTGCAAAGCATCATCAGCCCGGTCGGACGGTTTAACTACGAATACGGCAGCAGCTTGCCCAAGGGCGCGACGCTGGCGCCGGAGTTGGTGCTCGCCAACCTCGTCAAGGTCAGTCCGCCGAATTCGACCAACGCCCGGCTGTACCACTACGAAGACCCGCAACACCCCATGCTGATGACCGGCATCAGCAGCACCGACGCCGGCAAGACCTACCGCCTATCGACCTTCGGCTATCAGGAAGACGGCCGCGCCATCCTCAGCACCCACGCCAACAACGTCGAGCGTGTCACGCTCAGTTACCCCGAACGCGGCACCACGATATTGGCCAACAGCCTCGGTCAAACCACGGTCTACCGCCACGGCGACATCGGCGGCGAATACCGGATCGTGGAAGCGCGCGGCCCCGGCTGTCGCCTGTGCGATTCCGCCAATGTGCGCTACGGCTACGACAAGCTCGGGCGCACAATCGACGTCACGCGCCTCGATGCCAACGGCACCCCAATCCAAAGCACCCGCACCACACGAGATTACGTAGGCCGACCGCTCACCGTCGGCACCATCGCCTACAGCAACGGCCATCCCGGCCCGTTGCTGATCCAGCGCCGCTACGAGTACGGCCCCGGTTACACCGGCTCGCCAACCCTGATCGCGCGCCCCAGCGTGATCCCCGGCAAGGAAGCCATCACCCGCATCACCTACAACGAAGCCAATCAGCCGCTGACCGTGACCGAATCCGGCTGGGCGCCGGCAACCGATGGCCCGCCGACGCGCATCGAGCGCACCACCACCTATCGTTACGCCGAACTGCACCGCAAGAGCGTACTCACGCAAATTGACGGTCCGCTGGCGAACGGCCCGAGCAACAGCCCGGCGGATTCAGACATCACGCGCTATCAGTGGGACGAAGGTGGCAACTTCATCCAGCGCATTACCTACCCGATGAACCGCGTGGCCAGTTTCGAGTACGACAAAAACGACATCAATGCCAGTTCGCGGCTGATCAAGAGCACCAGTCCGGAGGGCATCGTCACCGAACTTGGCTATGACGGGCAGGGCGCTTTGGTGCAAATGCGTCGGGCTGGTGCGCAAACGGTGTATCGCCATGATGCGGCCGGCCGCACCAACGAAGTCGTCGACCCAACCGGCCAGCACCTGTGGTTCGGTTACACGCCGTCCGGACGGATCGGCTGGATCGCCGACCAGCAAAGCAACCGCATCGCGCTTGAACACGACACCGAAGGTCAACTGATGCGCTCCAGGTTGCTCAACCCGGATGGCAGCGTGTCGCAACAAGGAGCCGCCTACCCGCATCCGGACCAGACGGGATCCGGTGGCGGGCGTGACGTGGTGCTGGCCGATGTGCGGCGCTTGATCGAGGCCGCGCAAACGTCCGATTCGATCAACCTCGCGCGGCCGGACACGGCCGGCTCCGCGTATGCCGCGGTGCAGGCGGCGCTGACCTCCGTCGATGCAGATCCGGATCGACCGGCACAGGATTCGACCAGCGCCGCAGTCAACGCGCACGGTGCCGTGACACGGTATCTGACGGATGATTTCGGCCAACTGGTGCAAACCCAAAGTCCGACCACCGGCAAAACCGCGTATCGCTACAACGCTGCCGGCCAGATCATGGCAAAGATCAATCAGGACGGCAGCCGCGCCCACTACACCCGCGACGCCGCCGGCCGCGTCATCACCGTGCAGGCATTCGATGCGCGCAACACGCTCGACGAGGATGCATGCATTGTCTGGGGAGCGGCGAACAAGCCGGTGCGTGTCCGTTATCTCGCCGGTGAGGAGCGCTTCGATTATGACGCCGCGGGACGCCTGACCGGCCACACGCAGGACATCGACGGCAAGCGCCTGACGCTGACCTACCAGTACAACAGCCTCGGCCAGTTGATCGCGAAGACACTGCCGGATGGCCAAACCTTGCGCTACCGCTATCGCGGCTCGGTGCATGCCAAGGCGGGTTTGCTGGAATCGATCTGGCTCGATGGATGGAACAGCCCGGTCGGCAACAAGCTCACTGCCGGACTGTTCGACCGGCCAGTCATCGAAGGCATGAACGCGGAGAATGAGCGTTACGCGCAGCGCGGCTTTTCCTTCGGCAATGGACTTAGCAGCCGTGCCGATCATTCGGTTAAACATCATGCGGCGTAGCAGTGAGCGATTGCCCTTGATCGACTTATTGGAGTTCGTGCCAGATACCGATGGCCTTCGAGAAGACCTTGCGGGGAACAGACCCGCCTGAATAGATTGGCTGAATAATCCTGTCACGCTCCAAGCCTGAATACATCGCCACCCATCATCATGCGGCCCAAGCAGATTCATTCATTTGCTCGCGACATGCTTGCCCATGCCGTCCTGTGGCTTTCGCTTTCAGATTGGGCGAAATGAAACTTAGATTTTCTCATCACGATACCGGCTATATTCATCCAGTAATTGGGCGGGTATTTCATTGGAAGCAAGAAGTCGTGGAAGGGGAGGATGCAGAACGTTACCAAAGCTATATTTGCGAAGTTTTGGGCGCGGTTGCGCAACGGCAAATAGGCTGCGATCGCCTCCTCAAGAACATCGAAGACATCGAAAACGGCACCAAAACCGAAATCGAAACTGGCGGTAACGATGTTGCATTGACATTCCGGCCTTCCGGTGTACAGGTAGACATTCTGCCCTTCGAAGACTGGTGCGACCAACCCGAAGGCCATTTCGAACTGCGGCAATGGAAAATCGTACTGGAGGCATGGCGGCGGTTTCTTGGCATGCCCGAGTCGCTGGATTCGGTCGTCGAGGTCACGCTATAAAGCAGCAGCGCAGCGCCCCGATTTCCCCGCCTACGACAACATGAAAGCCAGCATTGCCACATCCTCCTCAAGCATGACCATCATGCTCAAAGCCCAGATCATGATGAGGGTTTGCAGGCGGGGGGGAAACGGATCAAGCGTCATTGCGAGTCAGTACGTTGGTGGGGTCGGGCGGCAACAGCCGAAGCATACCCTGAACGACCAGGCCAACGGCAAAAGCTACCACAAAAGTGCATTGCGGCGCCGCTGTCCGACGTCGCATGGCCCGCCGCGATGTGGTTGCTTATGGTTCCGTTATCAGGGCAGCCGCAACCGGCTGCTCGATGCCATCCGCACCACGGAAAAACCGCTTGGCGCGGCGTCCCCAACTGTCGAGCCAGGTGTACGCCACCGGCACCACCAGCAGGGTCAGCAGCGTCGAGGTAATCACGCCGCCGATCACCGCGCGGCCCATCGGCGCCTGCGATTCGCCGCTGTCGCCCAATCCCAGCGCCATTGGCAGCATGCCGAAGATCATCGCCATCGTGGTCATCAGGATCGGTCGCAGGCGCACCTGCCCGGCGGCCAGGATGGCGTCGTGCTGGTTCAGGCCATTGGCTTGCGAATGGTTGGTGAAGTCGACCAGCAGAATCGCGTTCTTGGTGACCAGGCCCATGAGCATGATGAAGCCGATCACCGAGAACATGTTCAGCGTGCTGCCGGTGACCAGCAGTGCCAGCAGCACGCCAATCAGCGACAGCGGCAGCGACATCATGATCGCGACCGGTTGCAGGAAGCTGCCGAACTGCGAGGCCAGCACCAGATAGATGAAGATCACCGCAATGCTCAGTGCCGCCACCGCCGCGCCGAGCATGTCTTTCATCTGCTCGGCCTGGCCGCCGACATCGAAACGCACGCCGGGTGGCAGCTCGATGGTCTTGATCATGGCCTGCACCTCGTTGTTGACATCGCCGGCCGGCCGTCCTTCGATGTTGCCGTAGATGCCGACGCGGCGTTGCAGCGCCTGGCGCTTGATGACCTGCGGACTGGTCGACGGAATGAATTCCACCACTTGTCGCAGCGGCACCATGATGGCGCGGCCATCCGGCGTGACATTCTTGCTCAGCACCGACAAATCGGCGAGGTCGGTGATGCGTTCGCGACCGGCTTTCGGCAGCTGCACATTGACTTCGTAGTTCTGGCCATCCTGCGCCAGCCAGTAACTGGTGGTGTCGCCGGCGACGAACGGCCGCAGCGCCGCGCCAATCTGTTGCAGCGTCAGACCCAGATCGCTGGCGCGCTCGTGGTCGATCTTGACGATCACCGACGGCGTCGACGCCGCCAGGCTGTTTTCCAGATCGGTCGCGCCCTTGATGCGCGACAGTTTCTGCATCACCTGCTTCGCAACGCCATCGAGCTTCTCGATGTCCTGGCCGAGAATCGCGATGTAGATCGCCTTGTCGAAACCGACCGACAGTTCGACCCCGGCAATCGGCTTGAGGCGTTTGCGAATGGCCGATTCGATCTCTTTCTGGACGCGCCGATGGGTCAGCTTGCGATCGGTCAGCTTCAGGTTGACCTCGGCGGTATTGGCGCCATCCTGGCCGCCGACCGTGGTGATGATGGTGGCGACTTCCGGAAACTCCTTCAGCGCAGCCTCGACCTGATGAATCTTTTCATCGGTGTATTCGAGGCTGGAGCCAACCGCCGTCTTGAACTTCAGCGCAATGAAGCCTTCATCGGTCTCCGGGAACATCTCCGCGCCGATCATCGGCACCAGCATCACGCTGCCGACAAACAGCGCCAGGGCCATCGACAGTGTCAGCTTGCGCCAGCGCAGGGCCCATTCGAGCGCATGGCCGTAGGCCACATGCAGCCGGTCGATGCCATGCTCGATGCGCTCCATCAGCCGGCCCAGCCACGGCACCCAGCGAAAGCGGTTCTGCACCGGATCGCGCCAGACCGACGACAGCATCGGATCGAGCGTGAAGCTGACGAACAGCGACACCAGCACCGCCACCGTGACGGTGATGCCGAACTGCAGGAAGAAGCGACCGATGATGCCTTTCATGAACGCCACCGGGACGAACACGGCGACGATGGCAAAGGTGGTCGCCATTACCGCCAGGCCGATCTCGGTGGTGCCGTCGTCGGCGGCCTGCTTGTGGCTCTTGCCCATGCCGAGATGACGCACGATGTTTTCGCGCACCACGATGGCGTCATCGATCAGCAGGCCGATGCACAGCGACAGCGCCATCAGGGTCAGGCCGTTGATGGTGAAGCCGAAGGCGCGCATCGCGATGAAGGTCGCCATCACCGAGATCGGCAGCGTCAGTCCGGTGATGATGGTGCTGCGCCAGGAGTGCAGGAACAGGAACACGATCAGCATGGTGAGCGCGGCGCCCTCGATGATGGTGGCCTTGACGCCGTCGAGCTGGCGTTCGACCGCATCCGAGTTCGAATTGACGATCGCCAGCTTGCTGCCGGCCGGCAGTGTCCTGGCCATGTCGGCGACGGCCTTCTTGATACCTTCGCCGGTCTCGATGATGTTGGCGTCCTGGATCTTGGTGACGTTGATGTTGATGGCGCGTTCGCCATTGACGCGTGAAATCGACGACTGTTCGCGCTCGCCATCGACCACCTCGGCGACCTGGTCCAGAAACACCGGGCCGTTGGCGCGGCGCGCGACGATGATCTTGCCGAACGCGCGCGGGTCCTTGATCTTGCCTTCGACCCGCACCAGCTGCTCGGACGGACCGCGACTGATGATCCCGGCCGGCATGTCCTTGTTGGTAATCTGGATCGCCCGCAGCACTTCATCGACGCCGATGTTCTGCGCGGTCAGTTGTGCTGGCTTCAGGTTGATCAGGATCTGCCGGCTGGTGTTGCCGCCGGTGGTGACCTGGCCGACGCCGGCCACGTTATGCAGGCGCTTGACCACCACCTGCTCGGACAGCGTCGACAACGCGCGCATGTCGCCGCTGGCGGAAGTCAGCGTCAGCGTCGCAACCGGCTCGGCGTTTTCTTGCTCGCGCGCGACGTACGGCTCTTTCGCGTCCTTCGGAAAGGTGGTGCGGATCTGGGCGATCTTGTCGCGCACTTCCTGGATCGCGTGATCCATGTTGGCCGACAGGTCGAATTCAACGAAGGTGTTGGTGCGTCCCTCGAACGAGCTGGAGACGATTTTCTTGACGCCCCGCACGGTGTTGACGACGTTCTCGATCGGCTTGGTGATATCGTTCTCGACCGCTTCCGGCGAGGCGCCCGGATACATCACCTGAATGAAGATGAACGGAAACTGCACGTCCGGCATTTTCTCGACACCCAGGCTCTTGTAGGAGAACAGCCCGAGCACCATCAGCCCGATCATCACCATGGTGGCGAAGACGGGATTGCGAATACTGGTTTTGGTCATCCACATGATCAGACCTTCGCTGGCAAACGCACTGCGGTGCCGGCCTTGACGCCATCGAGCTTGACCGCCAGCACCAGCGTGCCGACTGCAATCCCGGAGGTCACCTCGACCATGCCTTCGTCTTCATTGCGCAGGCCCAGCCTGACGGGCTGCTCGACCACCTTGCCGTTGTCGATCTTCAGTACCGAGACGACGCCATTCTTTTCGCGCAGTGCGCTCAGGGGCACGGCCGGCACCATGGCGGATTTTTCCAGCGTGATGCCGCCCTTGGCAAACATGCCGGACTTCAGCGCGCTGTCGGGATTGCTGACCGCGACATACACGATGATGGCACGCGAACCGGCTTCGGCGGCCGGGTTGATGCGCACCACCTTGCCGCTGAAGTTGCGTGCGCCAAAGCCATCGACGGCGAAGTTGACGGTCTGGCCGGCGCTGATTCGCGGGATTTCACTGGCCGGCACCTGCGCTTCGAGGATCAGCTGGGCCAGGTCAACGATGGCGAACAGGGCCATGTCGGGCGCTGCCTTTTCACCGATCTGGACGAAGCGCTTGCTGATGATGCCGTCAATTGGCGCACGCACGATGGCGTCGTCCAGCGCGCGGCGCGCAATATCAAGCTGGGCCTCGGCGGCCTTGACTGCAGCCTGCGCCAGTTCGACATTGCTTTGCGCCGTGTCGAGCGCGTTTTGCGAAATGAATTTCTGCTTGAGCAGCGCAGTGTTGTTCTCGTGATTCTTGTTGGCCAGCGTCAGGCGGGCGCGGGCGTCTTCCAGCGTGGCCTGCTGGCCGGCCAGCCGGGCTTTCAGGTCGGCCGTATCGAGCCGGACGACGATGTCGCCGCGGCGCACCTTGACGCCTTCAGGCACCGGCGTCTCGCGCACTTCGCCCGCGACCTTGGATTTCACCGTAGCCTGGTTGAGCGCGGTCAGTGCACCCGAGACAGGCAGTTGAACGCGCAGATCGCGCGCCTGGACCCGCAGCAGATCGCCGGGCGCCAGTTCCATTGCCGCCACTGCGGGTTGCGCCGGTTTGGCTTCGACTTTCGCGGCACCGCCGCGTAGCGCAAAAAATATGCCGGCGGCAATGACGATTGCAAGCACCACCGCAATGGCAACAATCCGGCGCAGCGGACGTGCGCGCGGAGCGCGGGTTTGATTCATCGGCAAGTCATTTTTCATTTTTTTTATCGGTGTGTAGGGTCAGAATGTCGACGCATCCCGGCAGGCAGAAGCATCGCATGATTTGCATGCGCGAGCCAGCCATGGGCCGAAAAATTGGTCAACGCCAGCATGCCCGTGGGACTGTATCGGCATCGTTGATGGCGGGCAAAGCCGATGCGATGAATTGCGGGATTGGTGCGACAGATTGCGCGCAGGGACGACGAATGGCGAACGGGATGGCGGCGTTGCCGCCGGCAAGTTACTTCAGCAGGCCGGCCAGTTCGACGGCGGTCTTGACATGCATTTTGTCAAAGATATGGGCGCGATGGACTTCGACGGTACGCATGCTGATGCCGAGCTGGTCGGCGATGACCTTGTTCATCTTGCCAATCAGTATCAGGTCCAGCACCTCGCGTTCGCGCGCCGACAGCGTGGCCAGCCGGACCTGGACGGCCGCCTGCGCCCCGGCGGCGCGCGACGCCGCCAGCGCCTCTTCGACGCGGTCCATCAGCTTGTTGTCATTGAACGGCTTCTCGAAGAAGTCGAAGGCGCCGCGCTTGAGGCTGTCGACCGCCATCGGCACATCGCCATGGCCGGTCAGGAAGATCACCGGCAACCGTTGCGTGAGCTTGCGGGTGGCGAGAATGTCGAACAGGGCGCCGCCGCTGACGTCGGGCATGCGGATATCCAGCAGCACGCAATCGCCGCCTGCGTCAAAGTTGATCTGATCCACCATCGCCAGGAATGGCGCCGCGCCTGGCCAGGCGGTGGCGGCAATTGCGCGCGATTGCGCCAGCCAGAGCAGCGAGTCACGAATGGCGTCTTCGTCGTCGATGATATGCAGCATGGGGCTCCAGAAATAGAAAGACGAGATTACGAAACCGCGGCGGGCACGGCCGCCTCGGCCACCAGGATCGGCAATGCGAACTGAAAAATCGTGCCGCCGCCCGGGTTGGCGGCATGGGTCAGCGTACCACCATGGAATTCGATGACGGTGCGGCAAATGTTGAGCCCCATCCCCATGCCCTGCGATTTGGTCGAAAAGAACGGCGAGTACAGTTGTTCGGAAACCTCCTCGGGAATGCCGTGGCCGAGGTCGATGATGGAGGTTACCACCGCCAGATGCCCGGTCGGCGTGAGCGCGCTGGCGGACTCGACGCGCAGAATGCGGCGCTCGTAGGGTGTCTGCTGCATCGATTCGATGGCGTTGCGGGTCAGGTTCAGCAACACCTGTTCGATCAGCACGCGGTCGGCCAGCACGTTCGGCAACTGCGGCGCGATGCGCAGGTGCACCTTGACGAAAAACGGCTGCGCCTGCAGCGCGATGAGTGGTTCGACGCTGTCGAGAATGGTGCGCATCGACACGGTGGTGCGGTCGGGCGCGCGCTGCTTGACGAAGTCATGCACGCTGCGAATGATCTGGCCGGCGCGCTGCGCCTGGGCCGCCGCTTTTTCGAGTGCCGGCTTGAGCATGGCGTCGCGTGCGCCATTGGCGGCGGCCGGATCGCTGAGCAGGTTCAGCGCGCCAGTGGTGTAGCTCGAAATGGCCGCCAGCGGCTGGTTGAGTTCATGCGCCAGCGTTGACGCCAGTTCACCCATGCTGGCCAGACGCGCACTGATCTGCAGTTGTTCGAGCTGGCGGCGGTTCTGGTCTTCGGCCTGCTTGCGTTCGGTGATGTCGAGAATCGAACCCATCCAGCCGGTCTGTTTTCCGGTCGCGTCGAGCAGCGCGGATTCAAAGATCAGCACCGGAAAACGCTCGCCGTTGGCGCGCTGGAAGATGGTCTCGAAGCCTTGTGGCGTGACCGTGCCGGCCAGCACCTGGGCGAAGCGCAACTGATAGTTTTCCATGGCTTCGGGCGCCCAGTACGGCATCGGCGGCAGCTTGCCCAGCAATTGATCGGCCTGCATGCCGACCATCTTGCAAAACGCCGGATTGGCATACGTGACGCGGCCGTCGAGGTCGCGTGCGCGCATGCCGGTGACCAGTGAATTCTCCATTGCGGTCCGAAACGTGACCTGCTCGCGCAGCGCACGTTCGGTGGCAAGCCGACGGTTGATGTCGCGCCACAGCGCCCACAGGCTCCAGGCCAGGCCGATCGACAAGGCGATCACCGAGCCGACCAGCAGGCCCGGCAGCAGACGTGGCGCGCCTTTCACGCTGCTGGTGCGCAGCGACAGATTCTGCCCCTGCAGATCGATGGTGCGCTGGTGGGTGTAGACGCCGCGGCCGGGGCCGCCCGACATGCGTCGACCGACCAGCTTTTCATCGGCATCGAGCAGGTCGATCTGGTTATCCTGCGCGAACCACCACGGCACCATTTCGTCCAGAATCGCGCTGACGTAATAGGTCATCAGCAGCATCCCGACGAAGCGCCCTTCGGCAAACAGGGGGACATGGTAGTCCAGCAGAATGGGCTGCTTTGCGCCCACATCTGCCGCCGGTACCGCATAGCGCGGCGTGCCGGTTTTTCTGGCCCGCAGTGCCGCATCCTGCGACGCGGCCGACAGGTCGGCCAGCGACAACTGGCTGCCATCGGTCGCCGCGATGGCGTCGCCGTCGGCATCAAGCCAGATCATGCGCTTGATCTCGCGGCCATTGCGCATCAGCCCGGCGGCACGATCGAGGAAGCGGTTGGGCCGCAGCTGACCGGCAACGATTTCGGCCGCGATCAGTTTCAGGCTTTCTTCATTGCGGCCCAGTTCGAAGCGAATGGTTTGTTCCACCCACAGGGTGTCGGCAATCAGCTGCTCCTGCCGCTCGGTGGCTTCCATGCGCTGCGCCTGCCATGGCAGGCCGGCCATGATCGCCAGCGACAGCAGCACCAGAATGATCGGCAAGCCCCAGCGCCAGGCCTGGCGGCGCGGCGCAACAATGGATCGCATCAGGTGGGTGAGGTGGTTCATGCGCGGTATTCGGAACGAGGGTCCCCAGTGTAGCGGCATGGCAGGCGAATGGGGCCGCTGGCCACTGTGGTTATCCACACTTGTCTGACATCAATGCGCTCATGACAATAAGCGTCGATTCCCGAATTGAACCCTGTATCAGGAGATGCCATGAAATTGTCTGCCTTCGTCCTCGCCGTGTGTGCCTGCCTTACCGCCAGCATGGCCTTTGCACAAACGCCCATCATCATCAAGTTCAGCCATGTGGTCGCGACTGACACGCCCAAGGGCAAGGCCGCAGAGCGCTTCAAGGAATTGGCCGAGAAGGCACTCAAGGGTCGCGTCAGGATTGAACTGTACCCCAACAGCACGCTATACAAGGACAAGGAAGAGCTGGAGGCCTTGCAGCTCGGCGCAGTGCAGATGCTGGCGCCGTCGCTGGCCAAGTTTGGCCCGCTCGGCGTGAAGGAATTCGAGGTATTCGACCTGCCGTACATTTTCCCCGGCAAGGATGTGCTGTACCGCGTCACGGAAGGCCCGATCGGCAAGGACCTGTTCAAGAAACTGGAGAGCAAGGGCATCACCGGGCTGGCTTACTGGGACAATGGTTTCAAGGTGATGTCGGCCAACCGGCCGCTGAAGACGCCGGCCGATTTCAAGGGCCTGAAGATGCGCATCCAGTCCTCCAAGGTGCTCGATGCGCAGATGCGCGCGCTTGGCGCCAATCCCCAGGTGCTGGCGTTTTCCGAGGTCTATCAGGCGCTGCAGACCGGCGTGGTCGATGGCACCGAAAATCCGCCGTCCAATCTGTACACCCAGAAAATGCATGAAGTGCAGTCGAACGTGACGGTCTCCAATCACGGCTATCTGGGCTATGCCGTCATCGTCAACAAGAAATTCTGGGACGGTTTGCCGGCCGACGTGTGCACCGGCCTGGAAGGCGCCATGCGTGATGCTACCAAGTACGCAAATGCGATTGCCCAGCAGGAAAACGACAAGGCCCTCGAGGCCGTGCGCAAGACCGGCAAGACCGATGTCTACGTACTCAGCGACAAGGAAAAGGCAGAGTGGCGCCGGGTGCTGTTGCCGGTGCAGAAGGACATGGAGTCGCGCATCGGCAAGGAGTTGATTACTGCCGTTGGCAAAGAAGCCACCGCGCTCGGCTACAAGTAATCGGCCGCTTCCGAAAGGCACCATGAAACTGCTCGACCATCTCGAAGAATGGCTGATTGCGACATTAATGGCCGGCGCCACGCTGGTGATTTTTGTCGCGGTCGTGCATCGCTACCTGTCCGGCCTGCCGATTCCCGGCGTGCAGGACTGGCTGATTGGCATCAACACCAGCTGGGCCCAGGAACTGTGCATCTACATGTTCATCTGGATGGCCAAGTTTGGCGCCGCCTATGGCGTGCGCACCGGCATCCACGTCGGCGTCGATGTGCTGATCAACCGGATGAACACGCCGTGGCGCAACAAGTTTGTTGTGTTCGGTTTGCTCGCCGGGGCCAGCTTCACGGCCATCGTCGGCACGCTGGGGGCACGTTTCGTGTACCAGATCGCACAGCATTCGAGCACCTCCGAAGTGCTTGAGCTGCCGATGTGGATGGTCTACATGGCCATCCCGCTGGGCTCGTACCTGATGTCGTTCCGCTTCCTGCAGGTGGCCTGGACGTTCCTGAAGACCGGCGAATTGCCCAAGCACGACCACGCCTTTGTCGAAGGCCTCGACGAAGAAATCAGCGGAGCAAAGATATGAACGCGCTGATTATTTTCGTGCTGCTGTTCGCGCTGATGCTGACCGGCATGCCGATCTCGATTTCGCTCGGGCTGACGGTGCTGACCTTCCTGTTCACGATGACCGACGTGCCGATCGAATCGGTCGCACTCAAGCTGTTCACCGGCATTGAGAAGTTCGAAATCATGGCGATTCCGTTCTTTATCCTGGCCGGCAATTTCCTGACCCACGGCGGGGTGGCGCGACGCATGATCAATTTTGCCTCGTCGATGGTCGGGCACTGGCATGGCGGCCTGGCGCTGGCCGGCGTGCTGGCCTGTGCGCTGTTTGCCGCCGTCTCGGGCTCGTCGCCGGCGACCGTGGTGGCGATTGGCTCGATCATCCTGCCGGCCATGATCCGGCAAGGTTATCCCAAGGGTTTCGGCGCGGGTGTGATTACCACGTCGGGCGCGCTCGGCATCCTGATTCCGCCGTCGATCGTGATGGTGATGTATTCGGTCTCGACCAATACTTCGGTCGGCAAGCTGTTCATGGCCGGGGTGGTGCCGGGATTGATGCTGGCCTTCTTTCTTGGCCTGACCACCTGGTTCCTGGCGCGCAAGCACAACTACCCGCGTCTGCCGAAAGCCAGCTGGCGTGAGCGTTGGGTCACCTTTCGCAAGAGTGCCTGGGGCCTGCTGCTGATCGTCATCGTCATGGGCGGCATCTACAGCGGCAAGTTCACGCCGACCGAAGCCGCCGCAATGGCTGCGGTGTACGCCTTCGTCGTGGCCGTCTTCGTCTACAAGGACATGGGCATGAAACAGGTGCCCAAGGTGCTGCTTGATTCCGCAGCGATGTCGGCCATGCTGCTCTACATCATTACCAATGCGGTGTTGTTCTCGTTCCTGATCACCAGCGAAAACATTCCGCAGGCGATGGCGGGCTGGATCACCGGCATGGGCATGGGGCAGATCGCTTTCCTGCTGATGGTCAATGTGCTGCTGCTGTTGGCCGGTAACGTGATGGAGCCCTCGTCGATCGTGCTGATCATGGCGCCGATCCTGTTCCCGGTGGCGATGAAGCTGGGCATCGATCCGGTCCATTTCGGCATCCTGATCGTCGTCAATATGGAAGTCGGCATGTGCCATCCGCCAGTCGGCTTGAACTTGTACGTGGCTTCCGGCATTACCAAGATGGGCATCACCGAATTGACCATCGCGGTCTGGCCATGGCTGCTGACGATGCTCGCTTTCCTCGCACTGGTGACCTACGTGCCGCAGATATCGTTGTGGCTGCCGAACCTGGTGTATCGATGAAGTAGTGGTTGCCGGGCCGCTGAAGGTACACGGCCGGCGCAACTGTTCGTCATCGACCGGTATACGATGCGCCTGTCGTCCTGAGGCGCAAGCTGGCCGCCCCGTGCGGCCAGTTGCTTTTTGAATGCCATTTCCGGGCTTCCCGAGTAGCGGCTGCCGGCAGCTGTGTCGGGCCAGACAGTTGCGCTGGCCCGCTGCCGTTCCCGTCCGCTGCTGGCTACGGAACGTCCCGTAGTTGATGGACAAATGGTTAGTCAATTTGTCCAACCCCTCCCTGATACCCCGTAGCACCTGCCTTGCTCCCTCCACATTCCGTTGCATCGGCCCTGTTGCGCGCATCCGTCATAGGTGAATTGCTTTTTTTCTGCATGAATTGGTGCGCGTTCGCCGCGAGCGACGACGTCATTAGCAAAGATTATCCCAACGAAAATAACGATTGCAACAAATAAAATGTATTGGATCAGAACAACAATTCATCATTAAAATCGTTAACTTCGTTTTTTTCTGAGATAATTTGTTGCACTGTGGAATCACAAATACAGCGAGCACTGCTCCACAGGCATTCAAAACTAGGGGAAATCATGCAAAAGCTTATGAAGAAATCATCACTGCCAGCCTATCGTCGCAGCGTTCTGCTGGTGGCCGCGGCACTGTTTGCCGGCGCTGTCCATGCCGACGACCTGCCCGACATGTTTAAAGTTAGCGGCTTCGGCACGCTCGGCACCGTGCACAATTCGTTGCACACAGGCGATTACGTCGCCGATGTATTCCAGCCAAACGGCGCGGGATACACCCACAGCTCGGCCTACGGTGTCGACAGCAAATTGGCGCTTCAGCTTGATGCCAAGCTGTCGGAGAACCTTTCCGCAGTGGTGCAGATGGTGTCGCGTTATCGCGTCAACAGAAATTATCTGCCGTCGGTGGAATGGGCCAACATCAAGTACGCCATCACACCGGAACTCAGCGTTCGCGTAGGTCGCACCGCGATGCCGACTTTCATGAATTCGGAAACCCGTCTGGTCGGTTACGCCAATCCATGGATTCGCCCACCGATCGAAACCTACAGCCTGCGTTCGACCACCAACGCCGACGGCATCGATGTTTCGTATCGACGTGCGTTTGGTGCGGTCAACAACACCACGCAAGTTTGGTACGGCAAGACCGAAGTGGCTTCGGTCGCCTACACCGGTGGCGTCTCGAATGGCGTGCGTGCGACCAAGATCATCGGCGTGGCTGACACCATCGACTATGGCGCACTGATGATGCGCGCCGGTGTAACGGCAATCGACTTCCGCCTCAACGGCGCTGCCGGCACCTTCATTTATGCCAAGGCGAATGTCTACAACCTCGGCGCCACCTACGATCCAGGCACCTGGTTTGTGATGGGCGAATGGACCAAGACCGACTTCGGCGCCATTCAGCGCGCGCAGCAGGCCAAGTACGTGACGGCAGGTTACCGATGGAACAAGTTCACCCCGTATGTGACCTATTCCCGCGTTGGCGTGGATGACAACCAGGTCAAGCTCGCCCTGCGTGCCCAGGATACGAAGTCGGCCGGCCTGCGCTGGGACTTCATGAAGAGCATGTCGCTGAAGGTGCAGTTCGACCAGGTGCAGCTCGATGCTGGAAGCGCCGGCTTCTTCACCAATGCCAAGACCGGTCTGGCCGGCAGCGAAGCCAAGGTGCTGAGCGCTGCAGTCGATTTCGTTTTTTAATCAGGATTTCATCATGCTAAATAAAAAAATACTCTGCGGCGCCCTGCTGATGGCCGCGATGCCCCTGGGTGCGACCCTTGCCCTGGCCGAAACCGTGGTGGTGGTATCTGCCAAGTCGTCCGCCACTGCGTTGACTGCTGATCAGGTGTCCGACATCTTCCTGGGTAAGTCGGCTGTGCTGCCGGGTGGCGGCCAGGCGGTGCCATTGGACTAGGCCGAGGGCCCGGTGCGGGACGACTTTTACCAGAAGGCGACCGGCAAGACCGGCGTCCAGGTCAAGGCGTTCTGGTCAAAGCAAATCTTCAGTGGAAAAGGCCAGCCGCCGAAAGAGGTCGGTGACAGTGCCGCCGTAAAGGGCTTGGTGGCCAATAACCCCAACCTGATCGGCTACATCGACAAGAGCGCGCTCGACGGTTCGGTCAAGCAAGTGCTGAGTTTGAAATAATCAGGCCGGGGCGCCGGTCAGCCACCGGCGTCCCCTCTTGCCTGTCCAGGCATGTTGCAATGCGAAAGGCGCAGAATGAATATCAAGAAAAGAATTTGGTCGCTGCCGGTGATCTCGGCAGCCATCTTTGGCATGGGTCTGGCGGTGTCCGCCTATTATTCGACCAGTGCCCTGAAGGCGATCGAACGCACCGGCGCGATCGATTATCCCGTGCTGAGCCAGTCAGCCTTGTTGCGCACCGATGTGCAGGCGATCTCCGAGGACCTCAAGAACGCGGTGCTCGAAGGCGACAAGAAACGTCTCGACACGATTAATGAATCTGCCGAAAAGTTACGCAAGAAATTTGCCGTGTACGGCGCCATTGACGGCCAGGGCGCTTCCGGCGCGCGGCTCAACAGCGAATTCAATGCCTATTACTCCGATGCGGTGGCCGCCACACGGGTCATGCTGGAGATGGACAAGGGCGAGGTCCCGGTCCTGATCACGGCGATGCAAAAAACGCTCGCGGTCATCACTGCAGATCTCGATCAGTCGGTTGTCGCGGCGAATGCGCAATTCAAGAACGGCATCGCGTACAGCGTGGCGCGCGTTACCCTGGTGCTGTTCATCAGCATTGGCGTGGCCATCGTGGTGATCCTGAGCCTGATCCTGGTGTCGTGGTTTGTGATCCGGGCAATCTGGAAGCAACTGGGCGGTGAACCCGAATATGCACGCAAGATCGCGCAGACCGTGGCCGCTGGCGACCTGTCGATCGAAATTACTGTCGATGCGCGTTACGATGACAGCCTGCTGGCAGCGCTGGCTGAAATGCGCACCCGGCTCGACGGCATCGTGTCCGGGATCCAGTCGTCGGCCACGGAAATTCGTGTCGCCTCCGGCGAGATCGCCACCGGCAATGCCGATTTGTCGTCCCGCACCGAAGCGCAGGCCGGTAATCTGGGCAATGCGGCCCGTTCGATGGGTAACCTGACCACCACCGTGCAGCAAAACGCCGAGAATGCCCGGCATGCCAACCAGCTGGCGACGGTCGCCGCCGAGGTGGCAGCCAAGGGTGGGCGGGTGGTGGACCAGGTGGTGAACACCATGGACGATATCAGCGCATCGGCGCGCAAGATCTCCGACATTATCGGTGTCATCGATTCGATCGCTTTTCAGACGAATATCCTGGCCCTGAACGCGGCGGTGGAAGCCGCCCGTGCCGGCGAACAGGGCCGTGGCTTTGCCGTGGTGGCCGCCGAGGTGCGCAACCTGGCTCACCGGAGCGCCACCGCCGCCAAGGAAATCAAGCAGTTGATCGACGAATCGGTGACCAAGGTCGGCGCCGGGTCCCAGTTGGTCGGCGACGCCGGCCGCACCATGGGCGAGATCGTCACGTCGGTGGAGCAGGTCAGCCAGTTGATCCGCGAAATCAGCGCATCCAGCCAGGAACAGAGCAAGGGCCTGGAGAGCTTGAGTCTCAGCGTCAATGAAATGGATGAATCGACCCAGCGCAATGCCGCCATGACGGAACAGGCCTCCGCTGCAGCCAGTTCGCTGCAGGAACAGGCCACGCAACTGAGTGAGGCGGTCGGCGTGTTCAAGCTGTCGGCCCACTTCGGCAATAGCTTCCACGCTGTCGCGCACCACCCGACCTTACGCCTGAGCCATAGCTGATTAGCGGGCCGTCGCGCCACGCCTCGCCTGACAGCGAGCGCATGGCGCGGCGATCGCGCTGGAATCTCGTCCTATCTCCCTGCGTCTTGATCGCGCAGGCGAGTCAATCATACCGGTCACATCCGGCGCAAATTTTTGGCTGCAAATGGGTCCATTGCGGCCGGTCGTCAGTACACCTCAAGTAAACCAAAAGAAATGTGTTGAAATGGTTTTTCATATCGTGGAAAAATCGGCTTGACGCCTACGTGGAATTACTGAAGACTCCGGGTCTGGGTTTGCGAAATGGCAAGCCGACGGAAGAATTTACGAGGTGATTGACGAACAAGAACGGTATCTATACCGAAGCTATGAGGAGACAGGTATTTCAATAATGCTGTTTAAACAGCGGGGGAATACCAAAACAAGTTAGGGCGCATCATTTGATGCGCCTTTTTTCTTGGCCATTTTGATTTATGCTGCGGCCATGCACCATCCATCCACCACCGACTTTTTTTCCGCCATCGTTGCCGCGCCATTTGGTGCGGTCGGCATTCGCAGTGCTGCCGGCGTGGTGCGCGAACTGGTCTATCTGCCGCCGAGCTTCGCCGAACAGGCTCCTGCTGATTCGATGTCCGAACGCGCCGCCATGCAGGTGACGCGTTATCTGGCTGATCCCAATTTTCGTTTCGACGTGCCGCTGGCGCCAGTCGGCACGCCGTTCCAGAACCGCGTCTGGGCGGTCATCGCCGCGATTCCGCGTGGCGACGTGCTGACCTATGGCGAGGTGGCGCGCATTATCCAGTCGGCCCCGCGCGCGGTCGGGCAAGCCTGCGGTGCGAACTGGTTTCCGCTGGTGGTGCCGTGCCATCGGGTGACTGCGGCCGGTGGTTTGGGCGGCTTCTCCAATCACGATGAGGCCAGCGGCTTCCATGTCGGCGTCAAGCGTTGGCTGCTGGCGCATGAAGGCGTCACCGATGTCTGACAAACCCGTTCTGACGCGCGACAGCGCCGAACGGATCGATGCCTTTTGCGACACGCTGTGGCTGGAAGACGGACTGGCAAAAAATTCCCTCGATGCCTATCGGCGCGACATGACCGCGTTTGCTCTGTGGCTGGCTGCCACCAGCAGCAAGGCGCTGCTGGCCGCAACCGCCGCCGATCTCAATGGCTATTTTGCCGCGCGCCACGATGCGTCCCGGCCGACCTCGGCGAATCGTCGACTGGCCGTGCTGAAACGGTTTTATCAGCTGGCGCTGCGCAATGGCCAGCTTGTCGATGATCCCTGCCTGCGCATGGTGTCGGCCAAACAGCCTCCGCGTTTTCCAAAGACCCTGTCGGAAGCGAATGTGGTGGCGTTGCTCGACGCGCCGCTGGTAGATACACCGCTTGGGTTGCGCGACCGCACCATGCTTGAGCTGATGTACGCCAGTGGCCTGCGGGTCACCGAGCTGGTGCTGCTCAAGTCGGTCGAACTGAGCCTCAATGATGGCGTGGTGCGGGTTACCGGCAAGGGCAACAAGACGCGGCTGGTGCCGTTTGGCGAGCATGCCGGCGCCTGGGTCGCGCGCTATTTGAAAGAAGGGCGTCCGGCGATTTTGAACGGGCAGATGGATGATGCGCTATTCGTGACCGCCCGCGGCGGCCCGATGACGCGGCAGATGTTCTGGGTCCTGATCAAGAAATACGCGCTCAAGGCCGACATCCATGCGCCGCTGTCGCCGCATACGATGCGCCATGCGTTCGCCACCCACCTGCTCAATCACGGCGCCGATTTGCGCGTTGTGCAACTGTTGCTGGGACACGCCGATATTTCCACCACCCAGATTTATACCCATGTTGCGCGCGAGCGGCTCAAGTTGTTGCATGCGGCGCATCATCCACGCGGCTGATCTGGCAGAAATTGATATAAACCATTTCATGGTCTTGTTTCTCGGCGGGGGTTAATCCTGTATCCTGCGTGGTAAGCGCGCGTGCCGAAAACGGCCTGTGCTGTTCCCACTATCCGCAGCACTCAAAGGTGACCCATTGGCAAAGACAAACTTCCAGTACGAACGGCGACAAAAGGACCTCGAAAAGAAACGCAAGAAAGAGGAAAAATTGAAGCGCAAGGCGGACAAGAAGGACGAGCCAGGCGAGGGCGTTGAAGGCGAACCGTCCAAGGCCGTTGAAGACGGCGATGAGGCCGAAGAGACAGAAACACCGGATGGCGACGAGGCGGACGCCGCCGGGCAGCCGAAATAAGTTACTGCAACCCGCCAGGCACTGCGCGCACCACCACCTTTTAAACGCCTGACAAAACGTGCCTTGCTGCGTTGCAGCGGCTTGTCGTGCAGGTGTACTGGCTGCGGCGCGACGCCGTGCCAGACCGGTTATGTCAGGCGTTCTTATTCGGCGCGCAGTTTGCCGACAGCAGCCCGGGCCATTTCGCCGAACAGACGCACCCGCACCAGTACCTGGCCATGATCCGACGCGGCTGACAGCTGCAGACCGACGTGGTCGTTCAGGTAGCGCACCTCCAGCACTTCGCCGATCGCATAGCGCGAGCCGGCACAAAATTCTTCCGATACCAGTACATGATCAATGGTTTCCGTGGCGCCGTCGTGCATGTGCGTGAAGCCGTCGTCGCGTTCCCGTGCATTGCCCGTCTGCACCCGGTAACTGTCGAACAGGCGTTCATAGAAGGCGCTCTTGCCGCGCCGGCCGGTGCCCATCACCATCTGCGTCGATACTGACGAGGCGACATCGTTGAAGTCACCCAGGACCACCAGCGGCGCACGCTGTCCCAGTTGCAGGTCGGTCAGCAGATAGCGCAGGCCGAGCGCGTCGGCGCCGCGCCGGATCAGCGAGCGCAATGACGCAATGCCAAGATGGAAGGGATCGTCTTCCAGTTCACTGTGGCGCCAGTCGGGGCGCTTCGATTTCATGTGGGTGACGAAGGCATGCATGCTGCCGTGCCCAGGCAGTTTCAGTTCGGCCTGCAGGATCGGCCGGGTAAAGCGCGTCATCGGGTCGGTGACGCCGGGCAGATTGACCGCCAGCTCGCGCGGCAAGTCGACATGCAGGATGGGCGCGGCCATCATCGGCAGGCGCGACACCAGCGCCACGCTCGGGCTGAGCTGGCCATCAGACGGTTGCGGATCGCTGCCGATATGATGCGCATCGCGGTAATTGACGGTGCGCGAGAGCACGTCCTTCAGTGCGTCCTGCGAAAAAATTTCCTGGAAACCAATGACATCGGCATCGAGCCGATCAAGCTGTTGTGCCAGCCAGCTGATTTTTTGGTCGTACTGCTCGATCGAGTACGGCTCCTGGTTTTCATAAAAACGCGTGCCGGGTAAGGCCAGATTCAATACATTGAAAGTTGCGAAGCGAATTTCATGCTGCATAATTGGCCTCCTGATCGTTCTCACAGCGTAGCACGCATGGCAAAAAAAGATCACATCTCCGAGACACCCGCCACCCAATTTTTACGCAAGCAAGGCGTCGCGTTTACCGAGCATCCTTATGCGTATGAAGAGCACGGCGGCACCGCGGTATCCGCGCGCGAACTTGGCGTGGACGAACACGCGGTGGTCAAGACGCTGGTGATGCAGGACGACGCCGCCAAACCGCTGATTGTGCTGATGCATGGCGACCGCAAGGTATCGACCAAGAATCTCGCGCGCCAGATCGGCTGCAAGGCGGTCGAGCCCTGCAAGCCCGAGGTGGCGCAACGGCATTCCGGCTACATGGTGGGCGGCACCTCGCCGTTCGCCACAAAAAAAGCGCTGCCGGTCTATGTCGAACAGGGTATTCTTGCGCTCGAAAAAATCTATATCAACGGCGGGCGGCGCGGCTATCTGATCGGCATTGCGCCAGCGGTATTAACGGCGCTGGTAGCGGCGCAACCGGTGCAGTGTGCGTTGGAAGAATAGATCGGGCCTGGCCACCCGGCAGGATCACCAACATAAAATCAAAAATCATTCACGGAGTACGTCATGTCCACGCTGCTGTTTGTTCTCGCTGCCTATCTGATTGGCTCGATCTCGTTTGCCGTCGTCGTCAGCCGCCTGTTCGGGCTGTCCGACCCGCGCACCTACGGCTCGAAAAATCCGGGCGCGACCAATGTCCTGCGCAGCGGCAACAAGGCGGCAGCGGTACTGACGCTCATCGGCGACGGCTTCAAGGGCTGGCTGGCGGTCTGGCTGGCGCTGCGTTTTGGCCCGCAATACGGGGGCGAGGACAGTGGCATTGCACTGGTCGCCATCGCCGTGTTCCTCGGCCATCTGTGGCCGGTGTTCTTTCGCTTCGTCGGCGGCAAGGGCGTCGCCACGGCACTGGGCGTGCTGCTCGGCATTAACCTGTGGCTCGGTGTTGGCACGCTGGTGACCTGGCTGGCGATTGCGTTTGCATTTCGCTATTCATCGCTGGCGGCGCTGGTGGCTGCGGTGTTCGCACCGTTTTATTACGGCCTGTTGTTCGGGGTTGATGCGATGCTGCTGGCGGTGCTGGTGATGAGCGCGTTGCTGATCTACCGGCATCGCGCCAATATCGCCAATCTGATGAATGGCAAGGAAGGCAGGCTGGGCAAGCGCAAGGTGTGATTGCGGGCGCAGTGCGCTTCCAGTCGAGGGCAAGATTCAACGCGGCTATGCGGTCGCCACCGCAGACAGCGGTCGCAGTGGCGGCGTACGCTGTCTGCGCGTCAGCGGCAAATCTTTCCGCGACGCAGGCAGCGCCCCCGTTCGCCCCCGTTAACCAGCACCCGACCCAGGAGTCCTCATGAAACGGAATGGCGCATCCATCGCGAAGCGCTGCCTGCTTGCCCCTGCGGCAACGCTGGCAATAGCGCCGCAGCTTGCCGCGGCCTCCTACAAGTACGAGTACACCGGCCGCATCTTTCCCGTGACGTCGATCTCACCGCTGGAGGTCAATCCGACCAATCCGTCGGGCACGCTCGTCAATGACGGCTCGGTGTCTGCCGTGATCTATTCACCGACATTGCTCTCGGCGGGCAACGGCATTCCGCAGGGTGTCGATTTTTCGATCACCGGCAACGATGGCTTCGGCGCCACCACGCTGCAGTATTCCTGGCTGGAGTTCTACAATCCTGCGCCCTTCGATCCCAACTGCGGCCCGGGCACGCCCTGTCATCCGGACAATATCGGCACCTTCAATATTGGCGCGGTCGATGCCGCCGGCATCCCGCTGCAGTGGAACCTTGGCATTGATTATTCGTACCGGGCGCCCACCGGGCGATTGTTCTCGCGGGTATTCATGACCGGAGCCGACCTTGACGGCGTCAGCGAGGGATACGAGGGGTTCCAGTATTTTTCGGGAACGCTCGCCAACGCTCCGGGTACCTGGAGCGTGAGCGTGGTGCCCGAACCAGCCACCTATGCGATGCTGCTGGCTGCGTTGGGCCTGTTTGGCTGCATGCGGCTGAAGCATTTTCGCCCGGTTTGGACGACGCTTGCCATTTCTTTTACAGCAGCAAAAAGCACCCGGCCGCCACCGCAGTCGGCAATAGCGCTGCCACGAACAATTGCAAGGCACTGATCGAACCTTCATCAAAGCTGTCATGCAAAATCGCGAAGCCGGCCGGATTCGGCGCATTGGCAATCACGGTCAGGCCACCGCCAGTGATGGCGCCGGCCACCAGGGCATATTTGGCCGAATCGGTCATGCCGCTCACCAGCGAACCGAGATAGGTCAACGCGGCATTGTCGGTAATCGCCGTCAAACCGACCGCGCCAAAGAACAGCACGGTCGAATCCAGCCCGGCCAGCAGCGGTTGCAGCCACCAGGTTTGCTGCTTGCCCAGCACCACCAGTCCGGCCAGAAAAAATCCGACCAGCAAGCCTTCGCGCAGCATCAACGGGTCCTGATGGCGCTGGTAGGCTTCGGTGTAACCCAGGAAAAACAGGAACAGGCCGAGAAACGCGACCGGATGATGGCTGGTCAGGACCGTCCCGGCCAGAAACAGCAGATGGATCAGGATCACCGGCAGTGGCATCGGCGGCCTGTCGCTGGGGGGCATCGGATTGCTCAGTCCGGCCAGCTCCTTGCGGCACAGCAGCGCCACGCCCAGTCCATTGATCAGCACCGCCAGCGCCGCCTTCCAGCCGAACACGCTGCTCATGAAACCGATATCCCAGCCCCACGCCGAAGCCACCATCAGCACCGGTGGCGCCGCATACGGTGTGAGCACGCCGCCGATCGAGACATTCACCAGCAGCACCGCCAGCGTCGTGTATTTGAACCGGTTCGACAATCCGCGCACGTAGTAACGATCGCGCAGCATCAGCGCCGCCAGCGTCATCGCGGCCGGTTCGGTGATCAGTGAACCCAGCAGCGGGATCAGCGTGAGTGTCAGCACATACTGCGCGAAGGCCGGTGGCAGCGGCAGCCAGCGCGTCAGGGTTTCGACGCTGCCCTGTGCCAGCGTCAGGATCGGGCGGGTGCCGGCGATGACCAGGATCGCGAAGACGAACAGCGGTTCGGTAAAGTTCTGCTGCTCGAGATAGTCGATGGCCGGCTGCGTTCCGGAGAGCGCGACGATGCAGAGCGTCAGCACCAGCGCCCACAGTCCGAACACCACCTCCACTTCGCCCAGCAGATGCCAGATGCCGGCATGGCGCGGATGGCTGTGCGACAGGTGATCAAAGAACTTGGTGCAGAAGGTGTGCAGCACCGCCACGCCAAACAGCGCCGTGCCGATCAGTTCCAGCGTCGTCGGCCCGGCCATCAGGCGGCCGTCAATTCGGCCAGCGGCCAGCGCGGGCGCACCGTGAAGGCATAATTGCGGCTGGCCTGGGTCGGGTCATGCTTGAGCCGCAAGCCGCCGGCAAAGGCGATCATCGCGCCGTTGTCGGTGCAAAATTCCAGCTCCGGGTAGTACACCTTGAAATGCTTGCGCGCGGCCGCCGCGTTCAGCGCGGCGCGCAACTGCGTATTGGCGCCGACGCCGCCGGCAATCACCAGCCGCTTCAGGCCGGTATGCCGTAGCGCGTTGACCGACTTCGCCACCAGCACCTCGACGATCGCATCGACGAAACCGCGCGCGATGTTGGCGCGATCCTGATCGCAGACCGCGCCGGGGTGATTCTTGACGACCGTCAGGACGGCCGTTTTCAAACCGGAAAAACTGAAGTTAAAGTCCTTCGTATGCAGCATCGGCCGCGGCAGCTTGTAGGCCAGCGGATCGCCGAATTCAGCCATGCGTGAAATGGCCGGGCCGCCCGGGTAACCGAGCCCGAGCAGCTTGGCCGATTTGTCGAAGGCTTCGCCGGCGGCGTCATCCAGCGTTTCGCCAAGCAGCGTGTAGCGCCCAACGCCATCGACCCGCATCAACTGCGTATGCCCGCCCGAGACCAGCAGCGCGACGAACGGAAACTCCGGCGGATTGCTCGCCAACAGCGGCGACAGCAGATGTCCTTCCAGGTGATGAATGCCGAGGACCGGAATGTCCAGCGCCAGTCCGAGCGCGCACGCTACCGAGGCGCCCACCAGCAGCGCGCCGGCCAGCCCCGGTCCCTGGGTGTAAGCGATCGCACCGATCTGGGTGCGCTGCAATCCAGCCGCATCGAGCACCTGCTCCAGCAGCGGAATGGCGCGCCGGATGTGATCGCGCGAGGCCAGTTCCGGCACCACGCCGCCATATTGTTCGTGCATCGCGACCTGCGAGTAGAGCGCGTGCGACAGCAGGCCGCCATCGGTGTCATACAGCGCGAGTCCGGTTTCATCGCAGGAGGATTCAACGCCGAGAACAATCATGGAGGTGGGCAGGGTGGAGTGGGGAAGCGCCATTGTAATGGCAAAACTCCGGCCGCCGGCCGCGGCACCGATCTGGTGCGCCGCACAACGCTGGCGCGAACATGAGCGCTGCCGGCGCGTTTTTCACTCCGATTCCGGGACGATCTGCTGGCACAGCGCTTGCAATGCTTACTTCGTCTCCTGTTCAGGCTGGCAGTGGCCCGAGCGGTACTTCAGGCGTCCGACCCTTCGCGCAAGCGCATGCAGCGGCCGGACGCCATTTTTTTGTCTTTTCCGAGGATGCCATGACCGATACCGTTCCGACCATCAACCCCACCCGCCGCCGCGTCTTGACCGCTGGCGTTGCTGCCGGCGCCCTGGGCGCATTGGCCACCCGTGGAGTCTGGGCCGCCGGCTCCGACAAGCCCGAGAAGGAAGAAGTCAAGGTCGGCTTCATCCCGCTGACGGACTGCGCGTCGGTGGTGATGGCCTCGGTGCTCGGATTCGACAAGAAGTACGGCATCAAGATCGTGCCGAGCAAGGAATCTTCCTGGGCCAGCGTGCGCGACAAGCTGGTCAACGGTGAACTCGACGCCGCCCATGTGCTGTACGGCCTGATCTATGGGGTGCACCTCGGCGTTGCCGGTCCAAAAAAAGACATGGCAGTGCTGATGACACTGAACAATAACGGCCAGGCGATCACGCTATCGAAAAAACTCGCCAACGCTGGCGCAGTCGATGGCACGTCGCTGGCCAAGCTGATGCAGACCGACAAGCGCGAATACACCTTCGCTCAAACCTTCCCGACCGGCACCCATGCGATGTGGCTGTATTACTGGCTGGCCGCGCACGGCGTCGATCCGATGAAGGACGCCAAGGTCATCACCGTACCGCCACCGCAGATGGTGGCCAACATGCGGGTCGGGGCGATGGATGGTTTCTGCGTGGGCGAACCGTGGGGCCATCGTGCCATTGTCGACGGTGTCGGTATCACCGCGGCCACCACGCAGGACATCTGGAAGGACCACCCGGAAAAAGTGCTCGGCACCTCGGCCGAGTGGGTCCAGAAGTATCCGAATACCGCGCGTGCCCTGACCGCCGCCATTCTCGACGCCAGCCGCTGGATCGATGCCTCGCTGTCGAACAAGAACAAGATGGCCGAAACCATTGCCGACAAGTCGTATGTCAACACCTCGGTGGACGTGATTAACCAGCGCATTCTCGGTCGCTATCAGAATGGCCTGGGCAAGTCGTGGGACGATCCGAACTACATGAAGTTCTTCAACGATGGCGCGGTGAATTTTCCGTATCTGTCGGATGGCATGTGGTTCCTGACGCAGCACAAGCGCTGGGGCTTGCTCAAGGGCGATCCCGACTATCTGGCGGTGGCGACCTCGATCAACCAGATTGCCGTCTACAAGGATGCCGCCGCGATGGCAAAAGTCAGCGTGCCAAAAGACGTGATGCGCTCGTCGAAGCTGATGGACGGCACCACCTGGGATGGCAAGAATCCGAAGGCCTACGCGGCGTCGTTCAAGATAAGGGCATGAGGAGCCGATGATGACCCCCACTGTTGACAACGCCATGCAGATGACGCCGACACCCGCCGCAGTAACGTCGACGCGCACAACCGAAACGCAGCCCGGCGCGCGCACCGAACCACCGAAAAAATCGGCCGGCACGTTGTCCTTGCAAACGCTGGTGCTGACGGTATTGCCGCCCCTGCTCGGATTGGCCGTGATGGTGCTGTTGTGGCAAATCGTCGCAATGAAGAATGAAGGATTTCCGTCGCCCATGACGACGTTCACGGAAGCCATCAAGGTTTTTTCGGACCCGTTCTATCGCAAGGGGCCGAACGACCAGGGCATCGGCTGGAACATCCTGGCGTCGTTGCAACGTGTTGCGGTGGGTTTTGGACTTGCGGCGGCAGTCGGCATCCCGCTTGGCTTCGCGATTGGGCGCTTCAAATTCCTGTCCGGCATGTTCGGGCCGATCATCAGCCTGTTGAAACCGGTCTCGCCGCTGGCATGGTTGCCGATCGGACTGCTGGTCTTCAAGTCTGCCAATCCGGCGGCGATCTGGGCAATTTTCATTTGCTCGATCTGGCCGATGATCATCAACACGGCCGTCGGCGTGCAGCGCGTGCCGCAGGATTACATGAATGTGGCGCGCGTCCTGAATCTGTCGGAGTGGAAGATCCTGACCAAGATCCTGTTTCCATCGGTGCTGCCGTACATGCTCACCGGTGTGCGACTGGCCATCGGTACCGCCTGGCTGGTGATCGTGGCGGCGGAAATGCTGACCGGCGGCGTCGGCATCGGCTTCTGGGTCTGGGATGAATGGAACAACCTCAACGTGCCGCACATCCTGATTGCCATTGCCGTCATCGGCGTGGTCGGTCTGCTGTTGGAGCAGGCGCTGGTGGCGCTGGCACGCGCTTTCACATACGAAGATTCGGGGACCTGATCATGGACGAAAAATTCATCGAAATCCAGCATGCCGAGATGTCATTCCCCCTCAAGCGCGGTCATTTCCAGGCGCTCAGCGACGTCAATCTGAATGTCAGGAAAGGCGAGTTCGTCACGCTGATCGGTCACTCGGGTTGCGGCAAATCGACGCTGCTGAACATGATCGCCGGTCTTACCAGGGCAACCGGCGGACTGCTGCTGTGCGGCAATCGCGAAATCGCCGGGCCGTCGCCCGAACGGGGCGTGGTGTTCCAGAATCACTCGCTGTTGCCGTGGTTGACCTGCCACGAAAATGTGCACCTGGCGGTCGAGCGTGTGTTTGGCGCGACCGAGTCGAAACACCAGTTGCACGAGCGCACCAGCGCTGCGATTGCGCTGGTGGGATTAACGCATGCCGAACACAAGCGTCCGCACGAAATTTCTGGCGGCATGAAGCAGCGCGTCGGGATTGCCCGCGCCCTGTCGATGGCGCCGAAGGTGTTGTTGATGGACGAGCCGTTTGGTGCGCTGGACGCTTTGACGCGGGCCCATTTGCAGGACGAATTATTGAAGATTGTCGCCGCCACCGGCTCGACCGTCGTGATGGTCACGCATGATGTCGATGAAGCCGTGTTGCTGTCAGACCGGATCGTGATGATGACCAACGGACCGTCGGCCACCATTGGCGAAATTCTGTCGGTGCGGTTGACGCGCCCGCGCGAGCGCGTCGCGCTGGCGCAGGACCCGCTGTATATGGAATACCGCACCTCGGTGCTGGAGTTCCTGTACCACCGACAGGCGCGGCCAGCGATGAAGGATGCGGCATAAGTCGGACGGTTCAGGCCACGCGAATGAGTTTCTTGTTGACGAACTCCTGGATGCCTGCGGCCGATAATTCCCGTCCATAGCCGGAGCGCTTGATGCCGCCAAACGGCAATTCCGGACTCGACATGGCCGGACGGTTGATGAACACCATGCCGGTCTCGATCTGGCTTGCAACGCGCTTGCCGCGCTCAATATCGCGGGTGAAGACGGAGCCGCCCAGGCCGAACGGCGAATCGTTGGCCAGCGCGATCGCGGCCGCTTCGTCGCGCACCCGGAAGAACAACGCGACCGGTCCAAAGAACTCTTCGTTGTAGGTCGGATTGCGGCGGTCGATACCACTGAGGACGGTCGGTTGCATGAAGGCGCCCGGATGGTCGGCGCGACCGCCACCCATCAACGTCAGCGCGCCGCCATCGACTGCGCGCTGCACCTGATCGAGCAATTTTTCCAGCGCCGCGGTCGACGATAACGGCGCCAGCTTGGTGGCTTCGTCCAGTGGATCTCCCGCCTTGAACTCGCCCAGTGCCGTCGTGAAAGCCGTCAGGAATGCATCGGCCACCGCCTCGACCACGATAAAGCGTTTCGAGGCCGTGCAAGCCTGTCCGGAATTGCGCATCCTTCCCGCCACGGCATACTTCACCGCATCATCCAGGTTGGCATCGTCGAGCACGATGAAGGCATCGCTGCCACCCAGTTCCATCGTCGATTTCTTGAGGTTGTGGCCGGCCCGGCCGGCGACGATAGCACCGGCGGCTTCGCTACCGGTGAGCGCCACGCCACGCACACGCGGATCATCAATCACCTGGGCCACCTGATCCTTGGAGATGAACAGGTTGGTGTAGGCGCCGCTTGGTGCGCCGGCTTCCTGCATCAGGCGTTCATAGGCCAGCGCACACTGCGGCACATTCGACGCATGCTTGACCATCACCACATTGCCGGCCATCAGATTCGGCGCGGCGAAGCGGGCGACCTGGTAATACGGAAAGTTCCACGGCTCGACGCCGAACAGCACGCCGATCGGACTGCTTTCGACAAGTGCCTCGCCGGACCTGGTGGGCAGTTTCTCCGGCGCCAGAAAGTTTTCGCCATGCTCGGCGTAGTAGTCGAGCACGGCGGCGGTCAATTCCACTTCGGCGCGACTTTGCGCAATCAGCTTGCCCATCTCGAGCGTGACCAGGCGCGCGAATTCGTCGGTGCGTTCGCGCAGGATGGCGGCTGCGCGCGAGAGAACATCGGCCCGCTCCGCGAAGGGCTTGCGCGACCAGACCTGCTTGAAACACACATCGGCCGCAGCAATTTTTTGTTCCAGGGTAGCGCCATCGCACTCATCGAAGCTGGCGAGAATTTTTCCATCGTAGGGGTTGGTGCTCTGGTAGGCCATGGGTTCTTTCTGATTGGATTCCGGTTGATGGCTGATCATGGCAAGTCGGTCACGGTCACGCTGTGCGTCAGCGCACATTCGAGCCTGAACAGGTTGCGTTGGCGCGGGATGCCTTGGCGGGCCGCGTCGCGAAGCGTCACGCCGCCGGCGCGCGACCGTGCGATGTTTTTGGGGGCAGCGCAAACAACCTGCAATCAGGGTGTCCTGCAAATTGCGTTTTCTTCCACGACTTCTAGACTGAATGACCGACATTGTCGGCTTTACATTACAACCAGAAGACAGGAGATAGCCATGTCCATGATGATTCAGTTTGTCTTTAAAGCACTGCCTGGCAGTGACATGCCAACGATTACCGAAAATGTGAAAGCTGCTGCACAGCTGTGGAAAAAACACGGCGCCGGAGAGGTGTCGTTCTGGATGGTCACGCTCGGTGAGGTTGGCAACATGGCGGTCACCGTGCCATTCGATAATTACGGGGCCTACGGCCATTGCTATGACAGCCTGATCGAGGACCCCGAGTTCAGGAAATGGCAAGCGGACTCGGTCAAGGCGGGCATGACGGAGTGGGTACGCTCGAACATGGCGCGAAAAATCTCGCTCGGTTGAGGCAGGTAATGGTCGGGCCGGAGGCCGGCCTGACCCGGTCTGCGATTACTTGACGACCTTGTGGCCGACGTGATCGTTGCGACCATCGTTCTTGTGCCGGCCAATCACTTCTTCCTGCTCGGCCTTCTGCTTCTCCTGTTTCACTTCATCGTTCTTCGGCGGTGGAATGTGCGCCGTGTTGCTTTCGTGCAGATCATTGGGTTTGGTCATGGTGGGCTCCTGGGGTGAGCCGGCGTTCGTCAGTCTTGTGACGATCCGGTACCAACAAGGTACTCCCGCTGCGTGGATGGCACCAGTGCGGTCGCGAACATAAGGAATGCGCGGCCGGAATTCGGGAACGGAAATATCAGGCTGCCGGAGCAGACCGGTGGCGGTGTTCTGAACGATCTTGCCCGAGAAACGGCTTGCCGCCCACCTGGTCGGGTGGGCACTGTTCGAGCAGGGAGGCTTATTTGATGGCCTGTTGAAAATCCCGATCGGAAACCACTTTTCCGATTAACTGCTTGATTGCATTGGCGTAGTTTCTCTGCGCAGCCGGAATGGCAATCGCGCCGACAAAAGAGGACTCCCAAGTGGTATCTACACTGAATGTCTTGTTAAAAATCCTGCTGTTGTCACGCATGACTTGGACGCGTGCACTGATGTTTGCGGTGCCCGTGCTAATGCCGGAATCGAGACTATTTTTCAGTAACTCGCCACTAATCACTGCGCCGGTTTTATCACTCAGTTTTCCACCGCTTTCGAGTTCGATGCGCAACGCCTCCTTGATATATTCGGAATAGGAATCGCCATACGGTGACGAGAATGTTCCGCCGCGAATGCTGATGTGATTCAGGCTGTCATCCTTGGCATTGAATTGTCCGACAGTTGCACCGCCGCCGGGATTCGCCTGCAGGGTTCTTGTATTCTTGATCGTCGCCTGATAATTGGGTGCGACCGCAGCGCATCCTGTCAACGCCATGCCGGCAGCGATCATGGCCAGCATTGTCATGCGTCGCAGTAAAGATGTTAAATGGTTCGTCATTTGGCAAATTCTCCGTTTTTGGACATGTCGTTTAATAAATTCAGAACCAGGCCTTCAGTCATCTGACGGGCTGCTGCGTTCTTTTCCCCCTTGGGCACCGCAACCAACCCTTTTGGCGCGTCAGCGTTGCCAATCGTCGTATGAATTGCGTGCCTGTAGACGTGTTTGATTTCGTTGTTCGTGGCGGTGACGTAGATGGTGTTCATGATGTAGCCATCGGTAACGGTGCTTCCTGCCAGTCCGAGGGTAAGACCGGTGGCAAAGCCCTTGCCGAAGGCATCCTTATCCACGGGAATATTGTCAATTGTGATAAACAATTTATTCTCTGATACTGCCGGCGTCACTAAAACCACCTCGTTATACACAAGTGCGCCCCACCCACGCCACACGAGAATTCCCGCATACGTTCAATAAATTAGCGCATCCCTTGTAAACTGGGCAGA
>NZ_JAXCHT010000022.1:0-80805 GCF_035984655.1 Actimicrobium sp. GrIS 1.19
CGCAGGTACGGGCGCGGGTGGAGCATCCGTTCCACGTCGTCAAGAACATCTTCAAATACAAAAAGACGCGCTACAAGGGATTGGCCAAGAACGACACGCAGCTCAATATCTTGTTTGCCTTGAGTAACCTGTACATGGCAAGGGGACAGTTACGCCCATAATGGGCACGGTGGCGCGAAATGCGCCGAGAAACGCCTCGAAAGAGGTGTGAAACTTGAAAAAGTGGATGCGACCACAGGAAAAATCGCAAACGTTCGACGTAACGCGAACAAAAATCCCGCGCTACGCCGTCAAACAAGCGGAATTCGATTTGTTCCGCGTTTCCCAAGGGCATGTTCACCAGCTCGCGGCATATTCCGGGTGTGAATTTCGCCGGGCTGATTCATCCCGGCCTGATCGGCTGCCTGCCGGATCAGCCGATGCTGGACATGTGGAACAAGCGTGAAGCGGAATTGATCGCGACCGATCCGGATCGGGTGCCGGGACTGGCCAATCCGCCTTCGTCGGGCACGGCCCACATGGGCAAGATGACCGGCCCGGCGCGCGACAAGGCAGCGGCCGAAGGAGCGCGCACGGTGCCGCCGCGCGAACATGGCGGCAACTGCGACATCAAGGATCTGTCGCGCGGCTCCAAGGTGTTTTTCCCGGTGTATGTGCCGGGCGCGGGCCTGAGCGTGGGCGACCTGCATTTCAGCCAGGGCGATGGCGAGATCACGTTTTGTGGCGCCATCGAGATGGCGGGCTGGGTGCACATGAAGGTCACCCTGATCAAGGGCGGCATGGCCAAATACGGCATCAAGAACCCGATCTTCAAGCCCAGCATCATCACGCCGCAGTACAACGACTATCTGATCTTCGAGGGCATCTCGGTCGACGAAGCCGGAAAACAGTATTACCTCGATGTAAACGTCGCCTACCGGCAGGCTTGCCTGAATGCGATCGAGTACCTGAAGAAATTCGGCTACTCGGGCGCGCAGGCCTATTCGATTCTCGGCACCGCGCCGGTACAGGGCCACATCAGCGGCGTGGTCGATGTGCCGAACTCGTGCGCGACGCTGTGGCTGCCGACCGGGATCTTCGACTTCGACATCAACCCGAACGCGGACGGGCCGATCAAGCATATCGATGGCAGCATCAACATGCCGCTGTCGCACGACCTGCCGTAAGCGGGGAGACGACACCATGCCTACGTACGACTACCACTGCGCCGCCTGCGGCGATTTCGAGACGTTGCGCGCGATGGCGGCGCGCAACGAGGATGCCGCCTGTCCGGAGTGCGGCGTCGCGGCGCCGCGGGTGCTGGCCAGCGCACCGCATCTGGCCCTGATGGAGGACAGCACCCGCCGCGCCATGGACATCAACGAGCGCGCCCGGCACGAACCGAAACGTTCGGCCGAACTGGCGCGCCGGCACCCGAGCGGCTGCAGTTGCTGCTCGGCTGGCAAGAGCGGCAAGCGCAGCTCGACCGTAACCTCGGCCAGCGGCAACAAGGCGTTCCCGACCAAGCGGCCGTGGATGATCAGTCACTGACCGCCATCGTTGGCCGCCGTTCAAGCCGCCCAAATTGATTTGTTGCGTGAATTGCGAAGCACTACACTAGCGCACAACACAACAGATCAAGAAGGCAGCATTGAACATCTCCGACGACACGCAAGGCATGACCCTGGCGCTGGAATGGGCGGCCAAAGGCATGTTCATCACTGCGCCCAACCCGCGCGTTGGCTGCATCGTGGTCAAGCACGGCGTGGTGATTGGCGCCGGGCATACGCAGGCGGCCGGGCAGGCCCATGCCGAAATCGCCGCGCTGGCCGATGTTGCCGCGCGTGGCCATGACGCACGCGGCGCGACGCTGTATGTGACGCTGGAGCCATGCAGTCATCATGGGCGCACCCCACCGTGCGCCGATGCGCTGATTCGCGCCGGGGTGGCGCGGGTGGTGTCGGCGATTGCCGATCCGAACCCGCTGGTGGCAGGCGCCGGGCTGGCGCGCTTGCGTGCCGCCGGCATTGCCGTGACCACCGATGTGATGGCGCACGAAGCGCTGGAAATGAACATTGGATTTTTTACCCGCATGCGCACTGGCAAGCCCTGGGTGCGCCTGAAGGCCGCCGCCAGCCTGGACGGCAAGACCGCGCTCGACAACGGCCAGAGCCAGTGGATCACGTCCGCTGCCGCCCGCGACGACGGCCATGCCTGGCGCGCGCGCGCCTGTGCTGTGCTGACAGGCATCGGCACGGTCAAGAGCGATGATCCGGAGTTGACCGTGCGCGCCATCGCGACACCGCGCCAGCCGCGCCGCATCGTGGTCGACAGCCGGCTGGAAATCGATCCGCGTGCACGCATCCTGCAGGGCGAGCCGTTGTGGATCGTCAGCGCCCGGGCCGATCCGGCCAGGGAATCCATGCTCACGGCACTCGGCCATGACGTGCTGTGCCTGCCGAATGCGCACGGCAAGGTCGATTTGCCGCAGCTGATGCTGGAGCTGGGGCGGCGACAGATCAACGAACTGCATGTCGAAGCCGGCTCCAAACTCAATGGATCATTGATCCGCGAGAAGTGTGTCGATGAATTGTTGTTGTATCTTGCGCCAAGCCTGATCGGCGCAGGGCGCGGACTGTTCGATTTGCCGGCACTGGATAATCTGGCCGAGCAGCGCCGGCTGGCGTTTCATGAAATCAAGCAGATCGGCGCGGATGTGCGTATTCTTGCCCGCTTCACCTGACTCTTGCCCTTAATTGCCATGTTTACTGGAATCGTTGCTGCAATTGGAACAATTACGTCGCTGAGCGCTGCGGGCGACGCACCGGAAGCCGGCGTGCGCCTGACGGTCGACGCCGGCCCGTTGTCGCTGGCCGACGTCGCCATTGGCGACTCGATTGCGCTGAATGGCGCCTGCATGACGGTCGTCAGCAAGACGGCCAATACGTTCGCGGTCGATGTGTCGCGCGAAAGTCTCAATTGCACCGCGGGTCTGGACACCACCGGCGAGGTCAATCTCGAAAAGGCACTGACACTGGCCGACCGGCTGGGCGGGCACCTGGTGTCGGGGCATGTCGATGGTCTTGGCACGGTGCGCACCTTTGCCGCCGTGGGCGAGTCCTGGGAGCTGGTGATCGTTGCGCCACCGGCACTGGCCAAATACCTGGCCTACAAGGGGTCGGTGGTGGTCAATGGCGTCTCGTTGACCGTCAATGCCGTTGCCGACAGCGACGAAGGTTGTGCCTTTTCCATGAACCTGATCCCCCACACCGTCGAAGTCACCACCCTCAAGCACCTGCGCGCGGGTAGCCGTGTCAATCTTGAAATCGACTTGATTGCGCGCTACGTCGAGCGAATGATGAGTCTGGTGGATATCCGGGGTTCCGGCCGAATCTGAGGGCGGTTATCCGCTCGTTGGCACGGCAAATCCATTAAAATGGCGTTCCTTAAAGGATTCACGCCATGTCAATTGCAACTACGCAGGAAATCGTCACTGAATTGCGCGCTGGCCGGATGGTTATTCTGGTCGATGAAGAGGATCGCGAAAACGAAGGCGATCTGGTGCTCGCCGCCGAATTCGTGACCCCTGAGGCCATCAATTTCATGGCCCGTTTTGGTCGTGGGCTGATCTGCCTGACACTGACCGAAGAACGCTGCGATCAACTCAACCTGCCCATGATGACGAGCCGCAACGGCACGTCGTATGGGACCAATTTCACCGTCTCGATCGAAGCCGCCGAAGGCGTGACCACCGGTATCTCCGCCGCCGACCGCGCCCGTACGGTGCAGGTCGCAGTTGCGAAGAAGGCGGTCCCCGCCGATATCGTGCAGCCCGGCCACATCTTCCCGCTGAAAGCCCAGAAGGGCGGCGTGCTCATGCGTGCGGGACATACCGAAGCCGGTTGCGACTTCGCCGAGATGGCGGGATTGACGCCGGCCGCCGTCATCTGCGAGATCATGAATGACGATGGCACCATGGCGCGGCTGCCGGATCTGTTCGTGTTCGCACAGGAGCATGGCTTGAAGATTGGCACCATCGCCGACCTGATCCACTATCGGAGCCAGAACGAAAGTATCGTCGAGCGCATTGGCGAGCGCACCATGATGACCGAGCATGGCGCGTTCCAGGCCATCGCCTATCGCGACAAGCCGAGCGGCGGCGCCCATCTGGCGCTGGTGCACGGCGCCATCATGCCGGGTCTGGAAGCGCTGGTGCGGGTCCATCAGCCGGTCTCGATTCTGGACATGCTGGAAACCGAGTCGACCACCCACTCATGGAGCATGGCGGCGGCAATGGCTGCCATCAAGGCGTCCGAGCGCGGTGTGATTGTCCTGTTGAACTGCGAGGAGTCGGCCGAGCAGATGTTTGCCCAGTTTGCCGCCCTGTCGAAACCCGAGCAGCGCCCGCAGGCGCGCGCCTCGCGCATGGACTTGCGGACCTACGGGATCGGCGCCCAGATTCTGAAGGACATCGGTGTGTCCAAGATGCGCCTGTTGGCCAGTCCGAGAAAAATGCCATCGATGACCGGCTTCAATCTTGAAGTGGTCGGCTACCGGGCCTGCCCGGAACAATAATCATCGCGCTGCGGTTGAATCAATCGCACAATTGCAGGTAATGCATATAAAGGAAATGATCATGACAGTAGGCACTTACGAAACCAATCTGGATGGCGAAGGCTTGCGTATCGGTATCGTCCAGTCACGCTTCAACCCGGATGTCTGCGACGGCCTGCTGGCCTCCTGCCTGGCCGAGCTGGGCGAGTTGGGCGTGGCCAGCGAAGATATCTTTCGGCTGACCGTGCCGGGCGCACTGGAAATCCCGCTGGCGCTGCAAAAGATGGCTGAAACCATGCAATTTGACGCGCTGATCGCGCTGGGCGCCGTGATCCGTGGCGAGACCTACCATTTCGAACTGGTCGCCAACGAATCGGCCACCGGCATCAGTCGGGTCGCGCTCGACTTCGGCACACCCGTGGCAAATGCCGTGCTGACGACAGAAGATGATGCGCAGGCGCTCGCGCGCATGGCGGGTAAGGGCGCTGATGCGGCCCGCGCTGCGGTCGAGATGGCCAATCTGGTGCTGGCGCTGGATGAGCTGTCCGAGGTCGTCGACGAAGAGCAATGAGCTGTTGACCGCGCACTGGCGATAACCGGTCGTGCGCGGTTGTGTGTTCCATTTCGCGTGCCCGGGGTTATCGCGGGTCATGCAGTCTGCAAATCATGATGCAAAAAAAAGAACTCCACGCCAATCCCAACAAGAGCCGCACGCCGCGCCATCGCTCGCGTGAATTCGCGCTGCAGGGTATTTATCAATGGTTGCTGAGCAAGGAAGATGCCGGTGTCATCGAAGCCCATCTGCGCGAGGCGCACGGGTTTGACAAGGCCGATGCGGCGCATTTCGATGCATTGTTGTATGGCACCCTGAAACAGGTTGCCGAGTTGCGCGCCGCCCTCACGCCATTGATTGATCGCCCGCTCGACCAGCTTTCACCGATTGAGCACGCGGTGCTGCTGATAGGCGCGTTCGAGCTGAAAAATCATCCTGAAATTCCGTATCGCGTCGTCATCAACGAAAGCGTCGAACTGGCCAAGTCGTTCGGTGGCATCGACGGTCACAAATACGTCAATGGCGTGCTGGACAAGTTCGCCGCAACCGCCCGGGCAGTCGAGGTCGGCGCCGCGCGGGAGTCCTGATGCAGTCGCCGATGGCCGAGCGCCTTGACCAGATTGCGCCATTTCACGTGATGGAACTGGTGAAGATGGCGCATGCGCTAGAGCTGCAGGGGCGCTCGATCATTCCGATGGGGATTGGCGAGCCGGACTTTACCGCTGCGCCGGCAGTGCTTGCCGCAGCCACCAGGGCCATGAGCGACGGCAAGATGCAGTACACCTCGGCCATGGGATTGCCGGCGTTGCGCGCAGCGATCGCAGCGCACTACGCGCAGGTGTTCGGGCTGGAAGTCGCCCCGGAACGGATCATCGTCACGGCTGGCGCCTCGGCCGCACTGTTGCTGGCCTGTGCCGCGCTGGTGGACAAGGGCGCCAAGGTATTGATGGCAGACCCGTCGTATCCCTGCAATCGGCATTTCGTGGCGGCGTTTGACGGCGAAGCACAGATGATTGCCTGCGGAGCCGAACAGCGCTTTCAATTGTCTGCCGCAGTGGTGCGCGAGCATTGGCACGAAGACACCCGCGGCGTGCTGCTGGCATCGCCATCGAATCCCACCGGCACCTCGATCAGCCACGACGAATTGGGCGAGATTGTTGCCGAAGTGCGCGAGCGCGGCGGTTTTACAATTGTTGACGAAATTTATCAGGGCCTGTCGTATGACAGCGCACCGTTTTCGGCCCTGTCGATGGGTGACGATGTCATCGTCATCAACAGCTTTTCGAAATACTTCAACATGACCGGCTGGCGGCTGGGCTGGCTGGTGGTGCCGCCCGCGCTGGTGCCGGCGATCGAGAAGCTGGCGCAGAATCTGTTCATCTGCCCGTCCACCATTGCCCAGTACGCGGCGCTGGGGTGTTTCGAGCCTGCGTCGATTGCGCTGTACGAAGAGCGTCGGGCGGAGTTCAAGCGGCGGCGCGATTTTCTTGTACCGGCACTGCGCGAGATTGGTTTTGGCGTCCCCATCGTGCCGGATGGCGCCTTTTATGTGTATGCAGATTGCAGCGGGTTATCCGATGACGCCGATCAGCTCACCATTGATATCCTGAATCAAACCGGAGTGGTACTGGTGCCGGGCCTTGATTTTGGACCGTCGACAGCGCGAACCCACATTCGGATCTCGTATGCGACGTCAATGGAAAATCTGCAAGAGGCGATGCGACGGCTGAAAGATTTTTTCGGAGCGCGCCAGCAATAAAAAAAGAGCCCGCGGGCTCTTTTTTTTCAGGCACATTCGTTTGCAAGTCGGCGTTACATCGCCGCAATGCGATCCTGGTGCACCACCTTGAAGCCGTCCTCAGATACCGATGCCTGCTCTTCCTTGGCGGCCGGGGTTTTCTGGGCCCTCACTTCTTCCTCGAACTGCTTGTTCTGGTTACGCAGTGCCATTGGCGCCGGGTTGGTAATGACCGGGACGTTCTTGCCATTGGCAACCTCCTTGAGGCGATGGTACTCGGCCAGTACTTTCGAGCCGTAGCCCGCATCATTATCGAATGCGGCAGCGCCCACATACATTTTCAGGCCGGCTTCGACAGAGCCGCCGCGCGACACGTAATCCTTCAGGATCACCGAGCCGACGCGTATATTGGCGACCGGATTCAATGCAGCCTTGACGCCGCCGAGTTCCTGAAATTTCTCATGGTGAACTTTCGACATGACCTGCATCAGACCCTGTGCACCGACTGCGCTCTCCGCAAACGGATTGAAGCCCGATTCAATCGCCACCACTGCGAGAATCAGCAGCGGGTCGATCTTGATGTCCCTGGCGGTCAGATAGGCCGCCGATACAAGCATGTCGGTCGCATCGGTCGCGACGCGGTAGCGCTTGGACAACCAGTTCGTGACCCATTGCTGTTCACGCGGATTGCCATGCAGGCGCGGTGTGCCCAGTTTTTCGCTCTGCTCGGCGGCATCGAACCGCGCGGCGTCAGCGCTGGCGGTGTCAGGCGTCGTTGGCAGCACGGGCAGCGCTGTTGTTGGCGCTGTCGTGGCTTGCGACTGGATCGTCGGGGCGTTGCCAAAGGCGGCCCACGACTTCAATTGATGGGCCAGATCGGGACGGTAGAACATGACGGCCAACGTGCACAATGCTGCGACGCCGGAAATCATCAAGGCGTGGTGCGCTGTCGTGAAGAAGCCGTTGACCGTGTCGCGCGTGAACGTGCGAAAAGTTGTTGAATTATTACGTAAATGTCGGACGCAAAGTTGCGCCGTGCGGATAAATCTTGTTTGCAATTAAACCTCCTGAATTGCGACGGCACGACATCAACGCGAAAAGATCCCGCTGCGAATATCGAGCCATGAATCAGTTACATCGCCACCGGACGGGTGCACAGTCCAATGGCATCGGAGTTGCTGCGTTATGCTGAGGGTATGCGTGAGCACCAGTTCAGAAGCAGACAACTTTTTCCGGGGTAAGGCTGACGCCTTATGAGAACACTCCTTAAAATGCCATGTGGGGCCCCGACCCCGTGAAATGTTGAGGATTTTTAGTGCCGGGGGCGTTCAACGCGCCACGACGTTCCTCTTCAATGAGGCGGATTGTAGGGGGCGTGTTATATCAAGTCAATACTAACAATTTGTAAAATAACTACCTTTGGATCTTAAGAGGGGAGTCACGGCGCATCAAGCGTGAATGGAATCAGTGACTTGTGGTTGGTTTTTAATTAACAGGATGTGCAGTGACGCTGCGCAAAGAAAATGAAATATTCGGATTTACGCGACTTTATTGCCCAATTGGAATCAATCGGCGAGTTGAAAAGAATTACCTTCCCCGTCTCAAGCTATCTTGAAATTACCGAGATCTGCGACCGCACCTTGCGCGCGGGCGGGCCGGCATTGCTGTTCGAGCGCGTTGACGGGCAATCGATTCCGGTGCTGGCCAACCTGTTCGGCACACCGCGCCGGGTGGCGCTTGGCATGGGCGCGGAGGAGGTTGGCGAGTTGCGCAAGATCGGTCACGTGCTGGCGCGCTTGAAGGAGCCGGAGCCGCCAAAAGATTTCAAGGACTTGCTCGGCCTGGGCGGGTTGGTGAAATCCCTGTGGGACATGGCGCCGAAGGAATTGCGTTCGGCCGCCTGCCAGGACATTGTTCTTGAAGGCGAGTCGGTAGATCTCGGCAAGCTGCCAATCCAGCATTGCTGGCCGGGCGATATTGCGCCATTGATTACCTGGGGCCTGGTGATTACCAAGGGGCCGCACAAGAAGCGCCAGAATCTGGGTATCTACCGGCAGCAGGTCCTGTCGCGCAACAAGGTCATCATGCGCTGGCTGGCACAGCGCGGCGGCGCGCTCGACTTTCGCGAACATGCCCTGGCGACGCCGGGGAAACCTTATCCGATTTGTGTGGCGCTGGGCGCCGATCCGGCCACCATCCTCGGCGCCGTTACGCCGGTGCCGGACAGCCTCTCTGAATACCAGTTCGCCGGTCTGTTGCGCGGCAGTCGCACCGAGCTCGTGAAAGCGATCGGCAGCGAGTTGCGGGTGCCGGCCTCGGCGGAAATCGTGCTCGAGGGGCATATCTATCCGGATGCAACCCACCCGTCCGGCTTTGAGCATGCGCTGGAGGGGCCGTATGGGGACCACACCGGCTATTACAACGAGCAGGACATGTTTCCCGTGTTGACGATTGACCGCATCACGATGCGCCGCAATCCCATTTATCACTCGACCTATACGGGCAAGCCGCCTGATGAGCCTGCGATTCTTGGTGTTGCCCTCAATGAGGTATTCATTCCTCTATTGCAAAAGCAGTTCAGCGAGATCACAGACTTTTATTTGCCGCCGGAAGGATGCAGTTACCGCATGGCGGTCGTGCAGATGAAAAAATCGTACCCGGGTCACGCCAAGCGCGTGATGTTTGGGGTCTGGAGTTTCCTGCGTCAGTTCATGTACACGAAATTCATCATCGTGGTCGATGAGGATGTCGATATTCGTGAATGGAAAGAGGTTATCTGGGCGATCACGACGCGCGTCGATCCGTTGCGTGACACCATCATGGTGGATAACACGCCGATCGATTATCTGGATTTTGCTTCTCCGGTCAGCGGCCTAGGCAGCAAAATGGGCATCGATGCCACCAACAAGTGGGTCGGGGAGACCAGCCGCGAATGGGGGCAGCCAATTTCGATGGACGATGATGTCAAGGCGCGCATCGATGAAATCTGGAGCCAGCTCGGCCTGTAAATCAGCGGCGTGCTGCTTTCGTCGTTTAAAGTCGCACGACGCCCGCATTGCTGGTAAAATTCGACCCGGCGGGCCCCTGCGCATTGTGGCATGGCCAACCTGGTCAGGTCGGGAACGAAGCAGCCACAGTCATTTACCATAAGTGCCGCAGACAAGGCTCGCCTTTTTTAATTTGTCTTGAACAGTCGTTTGATACTCGAACGACTTCACGCTCTCCAATTCATTTCCCCTGAAACCTTGACCGAATCCGGCCATCGTTATCTCCGCAGCCGCAATCTATTATTTCTTCAAGACATTTCAGTGTGCATCGTTCTGGTGCGCGGCAATGCCTGATTCGATCGCCAATGGCTGGCGGCTCGCCCCTGGTTGGAATTTCCAATAAATAACTATAGCGAATGCAATCATCTGGTTAATTCTTTTTCCGAACACCATTTTTCGCAGACTCCGTGTTTCAAAAGAGTTCGCTGTCGTCTTTGACGCGCGAATGTGAAAGTGAATGCACCTGAACAGTCTGATATAGACCACAAACATGCATTTGACGGACTGATTTTTAATTCAGCGCATATTAATATGCATCGGTTATTGCAAACTGCCAACGACATAGTAAAATTGCGAGAAGTTATTGGCTGTAAAACAAGAAATCGGACCATGCCCTGAGCGGGCACATCATTGAGGGCGTAAAGTGATGTGTGCAAATATGTCGGGCAACTGCTGAGCGATGCTGGTTTTTGCTGATTCACTTCTTCTTATCAATTCACTGGAAACCATTATGCCGACCTACAAAGAATTAACCGTACAAATCGAAACACTGCAGAAGCAGGCAGCCCAGGCGCGCCAGACCGAGATCGCCGATGCGATTGCTGATATCAAGGGCAAAATGAAAGATTACGGCATTACTCTTGCAGATCTTGGACTGGCCGGCGCGAAAAAATCAGGAAAGGCGAAGGAGCCGGTTGCTGCCAAATATCGCGACAGCGTTTCCGGTTCCACGTGGTCCGGGCGCGGCAAACCGCCACGCTGGATCGCAGGCAAGGATCGGGCCGAATTCCTGATCAAATAAGTCGTTCCGGCACGCCAGTCGCATTAGTTGTCGAAGACAGCCTTGTCCGGCACTCCCGGGTCCGGATAAGGTTCGCGACTGCCTTTGCCGGGTCAACTCCGGCTCTGACCATCCCGCCAGTTCTGATGGTTAATCACCGCAATTCACATTGCCACTCCGTCCTTCCAGCGCTCCGCCACTGCCGTGGCGCACACAAGACAGCGCCTCCACTCGCGCAACGACAGTAGCAAATTCGATCCGGCCTGTAACTCGCCTGGTCGAAAATCAAGGTCCCGCTGCGCTCCTGTTGTATTCCCGAATAAGTGATAATGTTGGCCGGCCCATTAACCGGGCCAGGGGTTGTTCGACCCCTGCCGATGTTCAACGGATCTATTTGCCAATGGTTTGTCATGCGCCTGAATGTAAAAATACTGCTTTTCACAATTGTTATTGTCACTGCCTTTGCCGTTACTGTTGAGTGGTTCAGGAGTAAATCGACTAGCGAGCGAAAAGGCACGCGCAATGCGGTGCAAACAGTGAGAACGGGATTGGCGCAAACAAAGGCTATTCCAGTGACCTTGCTGGCGAATGGGTACGTTACCCCGATCAATATTGTTGATGTACGGCCGCAATTGCAAAACCTGGTGCGCGAAGTCCATGTGAAGGAAGGTCAGGACGTGCGCGTTGGCCAATTGCTGTTCACCCTCGATCAACGCAATGATGCGTTCGGCATGGAGAAAGCCCGTGCGCAGGTGGCGCGTGACCGCGCAGACCTGGCCGATGCGCAAGCCACCTTGAATCGTAATGAGGAGTTGCTGGCCAAGAAATTCGTCTCGCAGGCGGTGATTGATACGGCGCGCAGCAGAGTCGATGCGTTGCGCAGCACCTTGCAGGCCGACCAGGCCGTGGTTGCATCAAGCGGCGTGGCGCTTGGCTACAACCAGATTCGCGCCAGCATCAGTGGACGCATTGGTGTGATCAGCGTCTATCCCGGCAGTCTGGCGCAGCCGGGCGGCGCGCCAATGCTGACCATTTCACAGATTGATCCAATCGCCGTTGCCTTCACGCTACCTGAACGTGAACTCGCGTACCTGCGCAAGACTTACCCGCAGGGCGATGCCCCGGTCTTCGCCAAACTGGCCGACGGCAGCGAACGCAAGGGCACCATGACGTTCATCGATAACAGCGCCGATACCCAGAGCGGCACGATTCGCATGAAAGCCCGCTTTGACAATGCCGATCGCAGCCTGTGGCCGGGCGCCTTTGTGTCCGTTCGACTGGTCTCGCGCACCTTGCCCGACGCGGTGGTGGTGCCGGCACAGGCACTGGTCACCGGCCCGATCGATCAATTCATTTACGTCGTGCAGGGTGATGACAGCGTCGCGATGCAGAAAGTCGAGGTCGTCGTGATCGAAGACGGGTTGGCCGCCGTGACCGGGTTGAATGCCGGCGTGCGCGTGGTGATCGAAGGCGCCCAGAACCTGCGCCCCGGTGTCAAAGTCAAGGAAATGGTGCCGGTCGCCGTGACGCCCGCGCCGGCCACCATCACCGTTCCGCGCGCTCCCTGACCATGAATATTTCGGAACTCTGCATTCGCCGTCCGGTGATGACGGTGCTGTTGTCGGTCGCCATTGTCGTGGTCGGCATGTTTGCGTATTCGAGGCTGCCGATTGCGGCCCTGCCGACCTACAACACGCCGGTGATCAACGTCACGGCGGTGCTGCCGGGCGCCAGCCCGGAGATCATGGCGGCGTCGGTTGCCACCCCGCTCGAAAAGCAGTTTTCGACGATTGCCGGACTGGCCACCATCAGCTCCAGCAATACGCTGGGCAATACCTCCATCACGCTGGAATTCAATTCGGATCGCGACATCGACGCCGCCGCAGTCGACGTCCAGGCTGCACTGCTGCGCGCGCAACGCAGCCTGCCGGTCGAGTTGACGGCACTGCCGGCGTACCGCAAGGTCAATCCGGCCGATGCGCCGGTGCTGCTGGTAGCGTTGACCTCGCCATCGATTTCGCTGGCAGATCTGAACGATTTCGCCGAGAACCTGATTTCGCCCTCGTTGTCGACCATCGACGGCGTGGCGCAGGTGCAGGTGTATGGACAGCGCCGCTTCGCAGTGCGCGTCAAGGTCCGCCCGAACGAGCTGGCGGCGCGCAATCTGAGTCTGGATGATCTGGCCGGCCTGATCAAATCGGCCAATGCCAACGGCCCGGTCGGCGTACTCGATGGCCCGCGCCAAAGTCTGACGCTGGAGGCCAACCGGCAGCTGCGCAACGCCGCCGATTTTGCCGGACTGATCATTGCCAGCCATGACGGTGTCAGCACCCGGCTGATGGATGTCGCCAGCGTTGAGGACAGCGTCGAGTCTGCCAAGAGCGGCAGCTGGGCCAACGGCGAGCCATCGATTGTGCTGGCAGTGCAGCGCCAGCCCAACGCCAATACCGTGGCAGTGGTCGACGCCGTCAAGGCCACGCTGCCAACCTTCAAGTCGCAAATGCCGGCGTCGATCGAGATCCACGAACTCAACGACCGCTCGGTCTCGATTCGTGATTCGATTGCCGACGTCAAGCACACGCTGCTGCTGACGGTGGCGCTGGTGGTGCTGGTAATTTTCCTGTTCCTCAAGCGGCTGTCGGCCACTGCGATCCCGGTGCTGTCCCTGCCCATTTCGCTGATCGGCTGCTGTGCGCTGATGTATTTGCTGGGCTACAGCCTCGACAATATCTCGCTGCTCGGGATCACCATCGCGGTCGGACTGGTGGTCGATGACGCCATCGTCATGCTGGAAAACATCGTGCGTCATGTCGAGTTGGGCATGGAGCCATTGGCGGCCGCATTGAAAGGCTCGCGCGAAGTCGGCTTCACGATTCTGTCGATTTCGATTTCGCTGGTTGCGGTGTTCATTCCGATTTTCTTCATGCCGGGCGTGATCGGCCTGATGTTCCGCGAATTCGCGGCCGTCGTGGCGCTGGCCATCATGGTGTCGGCGCTGGTGTCGCTGACGCTGGTGCCAATGCTGTGCAGTCGCTTCCTCAAGCATGAGAAACCTGAAGATGACAGCCGCTTCAGCCGGCTCTTCGAGCGCGGCTTTCATGCCGTTCTCAACGCCTATGGCAGCGGACTGGATTGGTGCCTGACGCGCAGCAAGACGGTGTTGTTGGCCGCGCTGGCAACCTTCGTGCTGACCGGTTTGCTGTTTGCCGAGATTCCCAAGGGATTTTTCCCGACCGAAGACATCGGCCAGATTCGCGGCACCATCGAAGGCCCCGAAGATATTTCCTACCCGGCGATGGTGAAGCTGGTGCAAGCCGCAGCCGAGGTGATCGGACGCGATGCGAATGTATTGTCGGTCACCTCGCGCGTCACCAGCGGCAACACCGGCGGGCTGTTCATCGGACTCAAGGCACGCACGGCGCGCAAACCCATGGACGGCGTGCTGGAGCAATTGCGCAGCAAGCTTGGCGGTGTGCCGGGACTGTCGGTGTATCTGACCCCGGTGCAGAACCTGAGCCTCGGCGGGCGCGTCAGCAAGAGCCGCTACCAGTACGTGTTGCAAAGTGTCGCCGCCGATGCCCTCAACGATTGGTCGGAACAATTGCAGGCAAAGATGCGCGCCGATCCGATTTTTCGCGACGTCACCAGCGACTCGCAATTGCGCGGGCTGCAGGCCCAGGTGGATATCAACCGGGATCGCGCCAATGCCGCCGGGGTGCAGATCCAGGACATCCGCACCGCGTTGTACAGTGCCTTCGGTGACCGCCAGGTCTCGACCATCTTCACCAGCAGCAATAGCTACCAGGTGATTTTGCAGGACGCCGAATCGGGCCAGCAGGATGAAGCCGATCTGAGCAAGATCTTTGTCCGCAACAAGAGCGGGGCGCTGGTGCCATTGCCGAGTCTTGCCACCGTCAAGCGCACCGCCGGACCGATCTCGGTCAATCATCAGGGACAGCTGCAGGCGGTCACCGTGTCATTCAATCTGGCGCCGGGCGTGCCACTGGGCGAGGGCAGCGCCGCGCTTGACCGCATCAAGGCCGGACTGAACATGCCGCCGACCATCATTACCTCGTATGCCGGTGACGCCGCGGTGTTTCAATCCTCGCAGGGCAGCCAGATCGCACTGTTGTTGCTGGCCGTGGCGGTGATCTACATCTTGCTCGGCGTGCTGTATGAGAGCTACATCCATCCGCTGACCATCCTGGCCGGCTTGCCATCGGCCGCGGTGGGGGCGTTGCTGGCATTGCGGCTGTTTGATTTTGAACTGACCCTGATCGCCACCATCGGCATTCTGATGCTGATCGGGATCGTCAAGAAGAACGCCATCATGATGATCGACTTTGCCCTGGATGCGCAGCGCACGCGCGGTGCAACGGCCTTCGATGCCATTCGCTCAGCGTGTCTGTTGCGCTTCCGGCCGATCATGATGACCACCATGGCGGCGCTGGTGGGCGCGCTGCCGATTGCGCTCGGGCTGGGCGCCGGCGCCGAGTTGCGACAACCGCTCGGGGTCGCCATCGTCGGCGGTTTGCTGGTGTCGCAAGTCATTACACTGTTCATCACGCCGGTGATTTTCCTGGCGCTGGATCGTTTCAGCGGAGCGGGTCCGCTGCAATTCGAGACAAGCTAATTCTGCGGCCAGGCCCGCGCCAGAATGGCATCCTGCACCGCCACGGCGGACAGCGTCCCGTAGACGCGCCCGCAAGCGCCATCGCGCCGGCTGGCGATGAACGCATCGGCGATCGGCGCCGGCGCATGCTGGCGCATCAGGCTGCATTGCAGTGCCAGCACAAGTTGCTGCACCAGGCGGCGCGCCAGCATTTCGCGCTGCTCGACAGCGACGCCAAAATCGCGCCGCAACGCCGTGACGATCGACTGCATCTCGCTGTCGTTGGCGGCGATCACATCGAGCAGTAATCCGAATCCTTCCGGATCGCGTTCGATCGCCCGCAACACGTCCAGGCACATCACGTTGCCAGAGCCCTCCCAGATGGAATTGACCGGCGCCTCCCGATACAGGCGCGCCATCGGTCCGGTTTCGACATACCCATTTCCGCCCCACACCTCCATGCACTCGCCGGTAAATTCGAGCGCGCGCTTGCAGATCCAGAATTTGGCGGCCGGCGTCACGATGCGGCGCAGCGCGCGTTCCAGCGGCTCGTCCGGATTTTCGCAAGCCTGGGCCAGCCGCAGCATCAACAGCGTCGCCGCTTCGCTTTCCAGCGCCAGGTCGGCCAGTACGTTTTTCATCAGCGGTTGCTGTGCCAATGGCTTGCCGAAGGCGCTGCGATGGCGTGCATGATGGATGGCCTGGACCAGCGCCTGTCGCATCAGTGCGGCGCTGCCAATGACGCAATCGAGCCGGGTTGAATTGGCCATCTCGATAATGGTCGGAATGCCGCGCCCTTCGTCGCCGACCAGGATGCCGTGGGCGTTGTCGAATTCGACTTCGCTGCTGGCGTTCGAGCGGTTGCCGAGCTTGTCTTTCAGGCGTTGAATCAGGATCGGATTCTTGCTGCCGTCGTCGCGCCAGCGCGGTACAAAAAAACACGACAAGCCGCTGTCGGTGCGCGCCAGCACCAGATGCGCATCGCAGCTCGGCGCCGAGAAAAACCACTTGTGCCCGGTGAGTGCGTAGGTCGCGCCGCGGCCCTCGCCGTCGAGCGCGCGTGCCACGGTGGTATTGCTGCGCACATCGGAGCCACCCTGTTTTTCGGTCATGCCCATGCCGATCAGGATGGATTTCTTTTGCGCCAGTGGCAGGTCGCGCGGGTCATGCTCGCGCGACAGCAGCTGCGCTTCGAGTCGCGCATAGAGCGCCGGCTCATTCTGCAGTACCGGGATGGCCGCATATGTCATCGTGGTCGGACACAACGCCCCGGCTTCGATCTGTGCATGCAGAAAATACCCGGCCGCACGGGCCAGATGCGCGCCCTTGCGCCGTGCGATCCACGGCAAGGCATGCAGTCCTTCATGTCGCAACAGGCCCAGCAGCGTATGCCAGGCCGGATGGAATTCGACCTGGTCGAGGCGCTGTCCGCGGCTGTCGTGCGTCGCCAGTTCAGGTTCGTGGCGGTTGGCCAGCGCGGCCGTTTGCCGCAGCCCGGCACTGCTGAGCGACAGGCCAACCCGGCTCATGTCGTCATCCGCCCACGCCGCGTCATTTTGCAGCAGCGCGTCACGCAGGACCGGGTCGGTGCGGTACAGGTTGTAGTCGATCAGATCAGGTACTTGATTGGTGACGCTATGGGTGGACATGTTGCGGGCTCCAGGAGGATTGAATGCCCAGTCTAATGCGGATTCGTCGCAGAATCGCAAATTATTCAAATGCCAACGCCGGGTTTTAATGCGTAATAAAAGATTAATTAATCCGCCGACGCGCGGTCGTTTCGCATCTGAATTAAATGAATGATATTCAAGACTGATAACGGAATTTCAGTCGCCGATCTCGCGACAAAAAGTTCTCGCTAAAAAGGTTAAATATTTGCACCGATGACCAACGGTTCCGTTGCGAAACAAAATAGTGTGACGTAACCTTTCTTTGCACCAAATGCTTCGCCTCGCGGAAACATGCCATCGGTTTCCGGGTTGGGCGAAGTTGTTGGGTGAAGTTGTCCGGTTTTCCTTCTGTCGTTGCATGTTGAAAAGGCACACCCGGATTAAGCATCGGGTTTTCCGCCAGTCCTTCCTCCGCTGACCGCAGCAAATGCGAATGGGCCCTAACGCCCCTCGGGGCATCGCTTTGCCTGAAAAAAGCACGGCCCGGCGCGTGTCGCCTTGTTCGTGATCCAGATGTCTTTTATCAAACCATGGGAGTCTTATGAAACGTCGTCAATTTCTCGTCAGCTCGTCCGTCCTTGCCCTGAATGGCGTGCTGTTGGGTTCTAGTAAAGAAAGCCTGTCCCAGTCGGTGGCTGCCATTGATCCCGTTGCCGAAATAAAAAAATTGAGAATTGCCTCCGGGACGTTCGCCGGCGCGTATTTGATTGCGCCGGCTGGCCGCATAAACTGGTACTTCACCAATCTCGGTATTCTGCCGATCATCCAGTATCTGAATGCCGCCGATCTTGATTTATATATTCGAACCTATCTCGACTTGTATTTGCGTCGACTGGAGCCGAACTCGTCAATCCAGGACATCAATTTCAGCGGCGCGCCGACCGGTGCATTTCAACTGGTGCTGGCCGATTCCGACGACTCCTACGCGGCAACCACGCTGTCGATCGTTGCACGCTATTTGCGCGCCAGCCAGAACTGGACGTGGTGGGACGCCAACAAGGTCAAACTGAAAACCATGGCGTACCGCAATCTCGCCATGGCGATGAAGTCCAATGGCATGTCCAGCGTGTTTCAGGCGCCGCGCAACAGGGCAAATTCATTGGGCTACCTGATGGATAACTGCGAGGTCTATCGGGGGCTGCGCGATTACGCTGCACTGTTGCGCGAACGCGGTGAAACCATCGACGGCAATTACTACAATGCCTTCGCCACCCGCATCACCGATCGCATCAAGCTCAGCCTGTTCGATACCACCCGCAGCGGGTTTATTCCGAGTGACGGCGACAACCGCGCCGGCATTGCGTTTTATGCCGACACTACGTGCCAGGTGTTTCCGCAGGCGTTTGGCCTGTCGGAGCTATCGGCTTACTTCGACAAGGCCTGGGCCTATTTGAACAAGACCACGCCGGGCTGGGAAGACGGCCGCTACGACGCGTATCCGTGGGCCGTTCTTGGCTTTGTTGCGGCCAGGCGCGGTGCGACGGCGCAGGCGCAAACGCAGATGCGCATGGTGGAAAACAGATTCGCCGGCGACCGCGGTGTCGTGACGATCAACGAGCTGGGTTTTTACCAGCGCACAAAAAGCGTGATGGCTGGTCGCACCGACACCTGAGACAGGCTCAAGTCGGGGGGGATGTGGGGTAAAATCATGCTTTGCCGACAGCGTCCCCACCCCGATGTCCTATCAAGTTCTCGCCCGAAAATACCGTCCCCGCAGCTTCGATACGCTGGTCGGGCAGGAGCACGTAGTGCGGGCGCTGACCCATGCGCTCGATACCGGGCGCCTGCATCACGCCTATTTGTTTACCGGTACGCGCGGGGTCGGAAAAACCACGCTGTCGCGCATCCTGGCCAAGTCGTTCAACTGCATTGGCAGCGACGGCCAGGGCGGCGTGACGTCGCAGCCCTGTGGCGTGTGCGATGCCTGCACCGCCATCGATGCGGGCCGCTTCGTCGATTACATCGAACTCGATGCCGCCTCCAATCGCGGCGTCGACGAAATGGCCCAGTTGCTGGAGCAGGCGGTGTACGCGCCGTCGAATGCGCGCTTCAAGGTCTACATGATCGATGAAGTCCACATGCTCACCAACCATGCGTTCAACGCGATGCTCAAGACACTGGAAGAGCCGCCCGAGCATGTCAAATTCATTCTTGCCACCACCGATCCGCAAAAAATCCCGGTGACCGTGCTGTCGCGCTGCCTGCAATTCAATCTCAAGCAAATGCCGCCCGGGCATATCGTCGCGCATCTCGATGACATCCTCGGCCAGGAAGGCATCGCGTTCGAGACGCCGGCGCTGCGCTTGCTGGCGCAGGGCGCGCATGGATCGATGCGTGACGCGCTGTCGCTGACCGACCAGGCCATTGCGTACGCCGCCGGCACCGTCACGCTCGACGCCGTGCAGGGCATGCTGGGGGCGCTCGACCAAACGTATCTGGTTCGCGTGCTCGATGCGCTGGCGCAAAAAGACGGTGCGGCCTTGCTGTCGGTGGCCGACGAAATGGCCGCGCGCAGCCTGTCGTACAACGGTGCCTTGCGTGATCTTGGCACGCTGCTGCACCGCATCGCGCTGGCGCAATCGGTGCCGGCCGCGTTGCCTGACGACTTGCCGGAACGTGCCGACATCCTGCGTCTGGCCGACTTGTTCGACGCCGAAGAAGTCCAGCTGTTTTATCAAATCGTGGTGCACGGACGCAATGAGCTGGGCCTGGCGCCAGACGAGTACGCCGGCTTTTCGATGACGCTGCTGCGCATGCTGGCGTTCCGCCCGGCCGACGGCGGCGCCTTGCCAGCCCCGACGCCGACGCCGCGCCCGGCGCCAGCGCCGGCTGCACGCTTGAGCGCGGCGCCACAGGCGGTGACCAGCAGCGCGCCGGTCGCGCGCGCGACGACGCCGGTCAATGCAGCGCGCGCAGCGGCGATGGATGCGGTGCGCGGGATTACCCGACCCAACGGCGGCGTCGCTGCCGCGCCGCCCGTGCGTCCCGTTGCGGCGAAAGCCGAACCGAAACCACGTATCGCCACGCCTGCGCCGTGGGACGATGCGATGCCGCCGATGGGCGAGTTCCCGGATGCCGCCGAACCCGTTGCCGTGGCGGCGCCGACGCCAGCCCCGCTGCCAAAAAAACCTGAATTTGTCGCTCCCGTGGCCGCGCCCGAACCCGTCGCGCCATTGGTATTGACGCCGATTCCGGCCTTGAACTGGGACGGTGACTGGCCGACGCTGGCGGCCCTGCTGCCAGTACGAGGCGTGGTGCAGCAGCTGGCCTTGCAGGCCGAGCTGATCCAGTGCAGTGATGGCGACGACATCGAAATCGCACTGCGGGTGCCGCTCGAAACGCTGGCCTCGGCCGCCAACGTCGACAAGCTGGCGACCGCGTTGAGTAGCCACTTCAATCGGCCCCTGCGCGTGCGCATCGAAATCGGCAATGTCCGTCACAGCGCCAATGCCCGTGGCCAGGCCGAGCGCGCCGAGCGACAGCGCCAGGCTGAACAGCAAATTCAGGCCGACCCGTTTGTGCTGGCGATGATGCGCGAATTCGGCGCCACCGTGGTACCCGGCTCGATCCAATCCCTACAAGACAATCCGATGAACAGCAAGGAGCAGCGACCATGATGAAGAACCAGTTGGCAGGCATGATGAAAAAAGTCCAGTCGATGCAGGACGACATGAAGAAAATGCAGGACCAGCTTGCGTTGATTGAAGTCGAAGGCCAATCCGGCGCCGGACTGGTGAAGGTCGTCATGACCTGCAAGAACGACGTCAAGCGCGTCACCATCGATCCGTCGTTGCTGGCCGACGACAAGGACATGCTGGAAGACCTGGTGGCGGCCGCCGTCAATGACGCGGTGCGCAAGGCCGAGGCCCTGACCAGCGAAAAAATGGCGGGCGTGACTGCCGGCATGCCGATTCCACCCGGCTTCAAGATGCCGTTCTGATGCATCGATGAAGACCCCGTCGAGCCTCGATTTCCTGACCGATACCTTGCGCCGCTTGCCCGGCGTCGGCCCGAAATCGGCGCAGCGTATTGCGTATCACCTGATGCAGCATGACCGCGACGGCGCCGCCTTGCTCGGTCGCGCCTTGACGCAGGCGGTCGAGCGGGTGCAGCATTGCAGCCGGTGCAATACCTTCACCGAAAATGCGGTCTGCGAAACCTGCCTCGATGGCGGGCGCGACGCCACGCTGCTGTGCGTGGTCGAAACACCGGGCGATCAGCTGATGATCGAACAGACCCTGACCTACAAGGGCTTGTACTTTGTGCTGATGGGACGGCTCTCGCCACTCGATGGCATTGGCCCGAAAGACATCCACCTCGACAAGCTGATCCTGCGTGCGGATGACGGCGTGGTCACCGAAGTCGTGCTGGCGACCAATTTCACCAACGAAGGCGAGGCCACCGCCCATTACATCAGCGAGACGATGAAGGCGCGCGGCCTCAAGGTCAGCCGCCTGGCGCGCGGTGTGCCGGTGGGCGGCGAACTCGAATATGTCGACGCCGGCACCATTGCGCGGGCCATGCTCGACCGTCGTACAACATGACGGTCGCTGCCGGACCGCTGGCCGGCATCAAGGTGCTGGAACTCGGCACCTTGATTGCCGGTCCGTTTTGCGCACGCATGCTGGCCGAGTTCGGCGCCGAGGTCATCAAGATTGAATCGCCTGACAGCGGCGACCCGTTGCGGCAATGGCGCGTGCTCAAGGATGGCACCTCGCTGTGGTGGTCGGTCCAGGCGCGCAACAAAAAGAGCATCACGCTCAATCTGAAAACGCCGCAGGCGCAGCAAATCGCGCGCCGGCTCGCGCTGGACGCCGACATCATCATCGAGAATTACCGCCCCGGCGTGCTCGAAAAATGGCAGCTTGGCTACGACCAGCTCAAGGCCATCAACCCGGCCACGATCATGGTGCGCCTGTCCGGCTACGGCCAGACCGGGCCGATGAAGGATTTGCCCGGCTTCGGCGCCATCGGCGAGTCGATGGGCGGTTTGCGCTATGTGTCGGGCCACCCGGACCGCCCACCGGTGCGGGTCGGCATTTCGATTGGCGATTCGGTCGCGGCACTGCATGGCGTGATTGGCGCGATGATGGCGTTGCGCCACCGCGATGCCAGTGGTGGCCGCTGGAATGGCAAGGGCGGCGCCGACTGCAGCGCCGGGCAGGGGCAGATGGTCGATGTCGCGCTGTACGAATCGGTGTTCAACCTGATGGAGTCGCTGGTGCCCGAATTCGATCACGCCGGCATGGTGCGCGAACGCACCGGCGGCGCCTTGCCGGGGATTGTCCCGTCCAATACGTACACCACCGGCGATGGTGAAAACATCGTCATTGCCGGCAACGGCGACGCCATCTTCAAACGCCTGATGCTGGCCATCGGCCGCGCCGATCTGGCCGCCGACCCGCAACTGGCGCGCAACGACGGGCGCGTGCCGCGCACTGCCGAAATCGATGGCGCGATCCAGGCCTGGTGCACGACCCAGACCATCGCCTCGGCGCTGGCTGTGTTGCAGGCAGCCGATGTTCCGGTCGGAAAAATTTATTCAGTGCGCGACATGATGAGCGATCCGCAGTTTCTGGCGCGCGATATGTTCGAACAGCACGCGTTCGCCGATGGCACGCCGGTGAAGTTGCCGGCGATCTCGCCGAAACTGTCGGCCACGCCAGGACAAACCCGCTGGCTCGGGCCTGCGCTCGGTGCGCATACGACAGAAGTATTGGCGGCATTGGGGTATGACGCGGCGACCATCGCGCAACTGCGCGCCGATGGCGTCGTCTGACCGGTTCAGGATCAATCAGGAGACATGATGAACAAAAATTTCTGGAAACAATTTGCGATTGCCCTGGCGCTTTTCCTGGCCGGCTACTTTACCTTCAACAGTTCCTTTTTTTCGCGTGGCGACAAGGTCTCGACAATCTCGGTCAGCCTTGCGGCGCAGACCTGACGCAGAACCGGAAAGCGATCTACACTTGAACCCGCAAGTGTAAAGAGCGGTTCTGGTCATCCTGACGCACCCACCCGACAAGAGGAAAAACATGAGACATCAACGCACTTCCATTTTCGCCGCCGCACTGCTGACTGTACTGCTTGCCAGCGGCTGTGCCGATATGGGCAGCAAGGCCGGCAGTGACGGCGTTGCCCTCAATGGCAGCAAGGAAGTCCCGCCCAATCCATCCGCTGCGACCGGTCTGGTCCGGATCGCGGTTGCCGCAGACCATTCAGTCAGCGGCGGATTGACCACCAGGGGGATCGAAGCCAAGGCGGCCCATATTCATCAGGCTGCACCCGGCATGAATGGTCCGGTCATTGTGGGCCTGACCAAGGCCGCGGATGACAGCTGGATCGTGCCACCCGGCGCCAAACTCACTGACGAGCAGTACGCCAGCTATCAAGCCGGCAATCTGTACGTCAATGTGCATTCGGCGCAGTTCCCGGGCGGCGAGATCCGGGCGCAGCTGAATTCGAAGTAAGGCGGCTCAGCCTGCGGGCGGCGTGGTCTCGGTCGGCAAATAGCGCTGACTCCACGCCGCGATGATTTGCGCCACGTACACGGCGTCGCTCTTGCGCGTCAGGAGATGATCGGCATCGTCGAGCGAAATAAAACTCTTCGGATGCTTGGCCGCCGTGAACAGGTGCAGCGCATTCGAGATATCGACGGTGGTATCGTGCGGCGAATGCATGACCAGCAGCGCGCGGCGCAGATGACCGACTTTGGCGGTCAGCCGGTGCAGTGCTGCATCTTCGAGAAACTGGCGCTTGATGCGAAATGGGCGTCCCGCCAATTGCACTTCGGCCTCGCCGGCGGCATTGATTTCAGCCAGCTGATCACCAAACAGATGGGCCACGTGGGTCGGATCGCTCGGTGCGCCTATCGTCACGATGGCCTTGACCTCGGCGATTTCGCTGGCCGCGGCCAGTACCGCCGCGCCGCCCAGGCTGTGCCCGATCAACAGGGCGGGCGCTTGCCACTTGCTGCGCAAATGATTGGCCGCGGCAACCAGATCGGCGACGTTCGACGAAAAATTGGTATTGGCAAACTCGCCTTCGCTGGCGCCGAGTCCGGTGAAGTCAAAGCGCAACACTGCAATCCCATGTTCGGTCAGCGCTTGCGCGATACGGCTGGCGGCAAACACATCCTTGCCGCAGGTGAAGCAGTGCGCAAACAAGGCAATCGCGCGTATCGGTCCGTCCGGCGCATCGAAACGGGCGGCGAGCTTGTGTCCATCGGCCGCGGCAAAATCGGTACGTTCTGTTCGCATGACGAATCCTTGCATTGGGTGAGTGTGGTGCATTGCAGGTGAGTTGCAGGTGGCTTGACTATAGCGGAAGTCGACCCGCAAAACAGTCTCCGATAAAGACGCTGGTCAGGGCCGATACTGCGTAAAATGTCGGCTTCCCATCCGCAAAGGCAATTTCCGTGAAAAAAACCGGCATGGCAAAGACAGACGCCAAGAAATTGATGGGCAAGACCACCGCGCCCGGCTTGAGTGCTTTCGAAAAAACCGACACTGTGGTGGTCGATCGGCGCGAGCAGCGCAAACGCGACCAGGCCGCCGGTCTGGTGCCGTTTGCCGTCAAGCTCAACAGCGCACTGGTGTTGCAGTTACAGGCAGCGGCCAAGGAGAAGAATGTGGATTTGAACACGCTGGTGGGTGACCTGCTGGCGGCTGCACTGGCCGGCTAAACGCCGCACCGCAGTCGCGGAACTGCGCTGGTTGTATCAGGCCAGCCGGTTTCCCGCTTGCGGATAACTCGCCGCGCCGAAGGGTTCGGCACGCGTCGCCGATCCGAACAATGGCCCGGCCGCTTGCTCGCTCTGCGGTGCATTCAGCGTCGATACCACCCGATTGCGTCCGGCCAGCTTGCCCTGGTAGAGCAGTGCATCGGCGCGCGTGATGGCTTCCGTCATGCTGTTGCCGTGCTGCCAGCTCGACACACCGAGCGTCATGGTTACCGTGATCGCTGGTGCTGCTTGCGCCGCAATGGCGAGTGCCGCAACTTTTTCCCGGATGCGTTCTGCCACCAGCACGGCGCCCGCCAGGTCGGTATTGGGCAACAGGATCAGAAATTCTTCACCGCCCCAGCGTGCCGCACAGTCCTGACTGCGGATCGATTGCGTGATCGCCTTGCTCACCGTAACCAGCACCCGATCACCGCCATCGTGGCCCCAGCGATCATTGATCGTCTTGAAGTGATCAATATCGCAGATGATCACGGCCAGGCCATGCGGATGGCGCAATTGCTGATTGGCTTCGTAATTCGCCATCTCCGTCATGTAACGGCGATTGAACAGTTCCGTCAGCGGATCGGTGGTCGCCATCAGGTTCAGGCGATTCTGGGTGTCGACGATGGTGCGGTAGTAGTAGAACGAGAGATAGCCGAACATGCAAAACACGGCGGTGATGTTGAAATACCGCAGCGCCGTCAAGGCGCCGGGCTGGAGCGGTTCGAGTGGTGCCAACACGGTTGTGACCACATTCAGGCCGACATAAAAAATCCACAAGCCGAACACCGCGGCAACCGATCGCCAGGTCCTGGTATTGGAGATGAACATGGTCGGGATGAACATCAACAAGTAATAATGGAAACCGCTTTCCCAGCCGGCCAGCACGGTGCCGATTGCCGCATGAATCGGACTTTCCAGCCAGATCATCAGTATCGCCAGGCCATTTTTGCGCTGTGACAGAAAGCGCCAGGCACAGGCGTACATCGCCAGCGCAATCGCGCTGATCCAGGCCTGGATGGGTGATCCGATCACGTAGAAGAGGATGAAAAAGAGGCAGTCGATCAGCGCTGCAATCTGGATGCATCGCTTGATGACAATCCAGAAGGAGCGCTTTTTTGCGTCGTGCAGCAGCGGATTGGTGCGTGTATGTGGATGGCTTTTTGCATGCGCTGCCATGATGTGCCCACCCGGAAGTATTGGTTCTTGAAATTTCCCGACGACAACCTAAGTATCACCGGGAAATTTGCGGTGCGCAACACTTTAAGTTGCGACTTGTCAGATACCAACAATAAAAATGGGCACCCCCCGTGTGCCCATTGCAAAACATCCGATCCGGGTTTGGCGTAGGGCTACCAGCCCGGCCGCCCAAAGCCATAGCCGTACGGCAGGCCCTGTTGCAGATTGCCGAGATAGGGTGGCAAAAATCCGCCATACGGCCCGGCAAATCCGGCCGACATCGTTTGCATTCCCATCATCGACTGTCCCGGTTGCGCCGACATCATTTGCGGTTGGGCCGCCCCGGAGAAAGCCCGCTGGATCAGACCGGATGGCATGCCCATTGGCGCTTGCAATCCCACTGCGATCAGTACGTCGGGCAAGCCGAATCCGGTGCGGCTGGGATCACCCAGATTGATTGGGTGCGAACTGGCCTTGATAATCTGGAACAGCCGGTCCACCCGCTCCGGTCCGCGCGCCTTGAAGGCATTCTGGAAGTCCGGATGGTGCGCCAGCGTCAAGGCAGCCAGACCAGTCACGTGCGGTGTCGCCATCGAGGTGCCATCCCATGCGGCGAAGTTATTGCCGGGCACCGACGAGGTAATCGCCACGCCTGGGGCGCACACGGCAATCTGCGGACCGAAGCAGGTGAACTTCGGCGAGAAAAAGCCGTTGGCGTCGACCATCTGGGTCAAGGTCTGGGCGTGGTAGCTATCCTGCGGAAACTCGCCCAGTCGCCCGATCGCGGCGACCGCCAGCACATTCGGGGACGAGGCCGGGTACTGCACTTCGCCGCTGGAATTGCCGGCAGCGACGATACAGGCGATGCCGGCGCGTTTGGCGCGCAGGATTTGCTGCTCCAGCGCTTCCGACGGCGCCGCGCCACCGAGGCTGAGGTTGACCACATCGATTTGCTTCTCGATGCAGTATTCCAGCGCGTCGATTAACTGGCTGAATTGCCCGCCCGGGAACAGTTTGCAGGCGTGCACCTCGGCGTCGGGGGCGAAACCGCGCACGCCGAACGCATTGTCGGAACCGCAAATGATGCCGGCACAATGCGATCCGTGCGACACGGTATCGTCGCTCCAGCCGTCCGGGTTGGTTTTCTTGTTGATGACATCGAAGCCAAAGCGGATTTTTTTCAGATCTTCATGGCTGGTGGCGGCGCCGGAATCGATGATGGCGATGCGCACGCCCTGGCCGCGATACTGGTTGGGCAACTGATCCAGTCGCATGGCTTTCTGCCCCCAGCCATACACCTGGTTCTGCGGGAAATTCGCCAGGGCCGGCCAGTCTGCCAGCGGACGCAATCCCACCACGTTGGGTTCGTCGGTGCGGATGTCCGGGTCGGTTTGATAAAAGCTCCAGTAGTCGGTCTTGGGCTTGACGTACAACCCACGGATGGTCTGGGGTGTTTCGCCAAACAGGGACAGGTTGACCTGGCCGCGCGCGTCGGTGGTGCCGGTCGCGGGGATCATGCTGCCGAACAGATAGACGGCCGCATCCGCCACCGGCGCATCGTCGCGTCCCAGTACGGTGACGCTGATGTCCAGCGATTGGCCGCTGGTCGGGGCCGACCACGACACCATCATCGGTTGCAGCGGCATGCTGTCGCCGAGCGTCAGCGGATGATCGCGCTCCACGATCAGGCGGCCCTGGGCCTGCTGATGCAGCACGGTGGCTTTCTGGTCGGTCATGCGCGCCACCAGCACGCCGGGCGATTCGCTCATGCCGTCGGCCAGTACGCCGATGATGTTTTTCGGTCCGACCGTGTCGATGACTTCGATATCCGGACTGGAGCGCAGGGTGTCCTCGATGACGTTCAATGCCAGCGGTTGCAGGCCCATCGCCTGCATGCCCGGTACGCGTCGGGGCGATATCAGGAACTGCCCTTTTCGCGCTGACAGGGTATGTTTGCTCGACGCGCCGGGTGACAGGGCTTGTCCGCCGCCCGGGGCGGCCGCACTGCGTGCGCTGCGCGGGTCTGCCGCGCTGGCTGGCGCGCCATTGCTGCGGGCGGAAGACGACGACGGTCCGGGCGATTCGGATAAAGACGGATTGGGTGATTCAGGGTTCTTGGCCATGTTGGTTTTCCTCTGCGACCGGTACGCCACTCGCGTCGCCGAAGAGCGAGAGCGGACGGTCAGGTTCAATTTTTAAAGGGCTCGATTGACGGAATTGCTGCTCCAGTGCGACCGCCTTCTCAGGGGTCAATGTAACGACCACGGTGTGCGGTTGATTGCGCGGGCCAATTGTTTCGGCCACGCCGATCTCGGGGTCGGCACTGGCGGCACGGATGAATTCGGCAAGACTGGCAGAATCATTCGAGCTGATCAGATAGCGGCCGGATTCCGCTGTGGGTGGAGTGGTTGGCATAGGTCGTTCTCCTGGAAAAATGCCAGGCTTCCCGAAAACGGCGTCGGGAAGCCTGGCGATCTCGTCAGACCACGTGGGTCAATGCAGGAACTGGCCGCCGTAGCCGGCCGCCGATGGTTGCTGGCCCGCCTGATACATCGGGAAGGCGCTATTTTGCTGCTGCAGCGCCTGCTGCTGGGCCGCCTGCTGTTGTTGCTGTTGGGCATAGGCTGCGGCGACAGGATCGGCATTGAATGGCAGCATCCGGCCAAATTGCCCAGCGATGCCGCCGATGCTGCTGCCCAGGCCGGCATTGCCGAACGCGCCGCCGATCATGCCGCCCAGTGGCCGACCGACCTGACCGAGCAGGTTGCCGAAGAAACCTTGCGGTGCAAGTTGCGACTGCTGTGCTTGCTGAGCCTGCTGTGCCAGTTGTGCCTGGACTGCCTGCTGTGCATAGGCTTCGGCGACGGGGTCGGCATCGAAGGGCAGGATGCGGCCAAGCTGGCCAGCCCAGCCGCCAATGGTGCTGCCCAGCCCGGCGTTGCCGAATGCGCCGCCAATGGCGCCACCCAGCGGGCGCCCGACCTGGCCGAGCAAATTGCCGAAGAAGCCTTGTGGCGCCAGTTGCGCCTGTTGCTGTGCCAACTGTTGTTGCTGTTGTTGCTGCGCTAACTGTGCCTGAACGGCTTGCTGTGCATAGGCTTCAGCGACCGGATCGGCATTGAACGGCAGGATGCGGCCGATCTGTCCGGCGATCCCGCCCAGCGTGCTGCCCAGGCCGGCGTTGCCGAAGGCGCCACCAATTGCGCCACCCAGCGGCCTGCCGAGCTGGCCGATCAGATTGCCGAAGAAGCCTTGTGGCGCCAGCTGCGCCTGTTGCTGGGCCAACTGCTGTTGCTGCTGTTGCTGCTGTTGCTGCTGTTGCTGCTGTTGCGCCAGTTGTGCCTGCACTGCCTGTTGTGCATAGGCTTCCGCGACCGGGTCAGCGTTGAATGGCAGGATGCGGCCCAGTTGGCCGGCCCAGCTGCCGATGGTGCTGCCCAGGCCAGCGTTGCCCAAGGCGCCGCCGATCGCGCCACCCAGTGGCCGACCCACCTGGCCCAACAGATTTCCGAAGAAGCCTTGCGGGGCAAGTTGCGCCTGCTGTTGCGCCAGTTGCGCCTGCATCGCCTGTTGTGCATACGCTTGCGCGACCGGATCGGCGTTGAAGGGAAGGATCGAGCCGCCAATGCCGCCGGCGACCTGTCCGATTTGTGAGCCGAGACGCGAATTGCCAAATATTCCGCCGATGCCGCGTCCGATCAGACCGCCGAGTGGCGCGCCGAGCAGGCCGCCAAAGAAACCTTGCGGGGCAAGTTGCGGACCATAGCTGGCCGCCGCCAGATCGTAGGGATTAGCTGATTGATATTCGTTCATGACAGTGTCCTTGTTGAATAGTTGTGGGCGATACCCGGCCACCGGACGCGCCGAACAGCCTTTGAAGGAGGGGGGCGTGAATCCGATGAATCGGGTTTTCAAATGGATGGTGCTCTTGCCGAATGGAGCGCATGCTGGGTCCTTGAATGCGCCTTGAAGCAGGCCACAGGTCACCCGGCCAAACCCGTCACATACCTCGTAACCTGGGTCACCTTGAACCTGCCGAAGCAGAGTAGTTGGCACACCAGCCATTTTCAACCCTGCTCTCACGGAGTTTGTTTCAGCTCAATCGTGATGCCAATCATGCAACGCGCGGGTTTTGGCGTTGCAATGACTGCGTTCAACACCGAATGCAAGCCGTCATGTTTTCGTGATTTGGTTTACACTCGGGCGGCACAAAAATCCCGGAGAATCGCGCAATGAGCATTACCGCAGAAGCAGTAAAAGCAGTCCTCGCCACGGTCATCGACAGCAACACCGGCAAGGACCTCGTGGTCGGAAAATGCGTGCGCAACATCCAGCTCGACGGCGCTGACGTGGCGTTCGATGTGGAGCTGGGTTACCCCGCCAAAAGCCAGATCGACGGCATCCGCAGGGCCGCCATCGCGGCGGTGCGGCAATTGCCGGGCATCGGCAATGTCAGCGCCAATGTGTATTCCAAAATCATTGCCCACACCGCACAGCGCGGCGTCAAGCTGATGGCCAAAGTGAAAAACATCATCGCGGTGGCCTCCGGCAAGGGCGGCGTCGGCAAGTCCACCACGGCGGTCAATCTGGCGCTGGCGCTGGCGGCCGAAGGCGCCCAGGTCGGCATTCTGGATGCCGACATTTACGGCCCGTCGCAGCCGATGATGATGGGTATTTCGGGACGTCCCGAAACCATCGACGGCAAGACCATGGAGCCGATGGAAAACCACGGCCTGCAGGTGTCCTCGATCGGCTTCATGATCGACCCGGACGAACCGATGGTCTGGCGCGGTCCGATCGTCACGCAGGCATTGCAGCAATTGCTGGACCAGACCAACTGGCGTGACCTCGATTACCTGATCGTCGACATGCCGCCAGGTACCGGTGACATCCAGCTGACGCTGTCGCAAAAGGTGCCGGTGACCGGCGCCGTGATCGTCACCACGCCGCAGGATATCGCGCTGCTCGATGCGCGCAAGGGCCTGAAGATGTTCGAGAAAGTCGACATTCCGATCCTCGGCATCGTCGAAAACATGAGCACGCATATCTGTTCCAATTGCGGTCATGCCGAAGCGATTTTCGGCCATGGCGGCGGTGAAAAAATGTGTGCCGAATATGGCGTCGATTTCCTTGGCGCGCTGCCCCTGACGATGTCGATTCGCGAGCAGACCGATGCCGGCATGCCAACCGTGGTGGCCGATCCGGATGGCCCGGTGGCGGCGATCTACCGCAGCATCGCACGCAAGATTGCAGTCAAGATTGCCGACAAGGCCAAGGACATGTCAGGCAAGTTCCCGAGCATCGTCATCAAGAACGACTGACATGGAAACCGATGCGCTTCACGTCGGTGTCGTGATGCAACGCGTGCGCTTGAACAACCGCTGGCAGTCGCATCAATGGCAGCCGCTGGAAATCCTGCACGAGGTGCCCGCGGGGCAACGCTGCCTGCGCGCCGACAACGATGAGGTGCGCTGGCTGTTCGGTGGCTTCGAGGTCCGGCTGTTTTCCGATGAGGCGGAAGGGTACTACCTGAACATCAGTTCGCCGACGCCGTGCTGGTTCATCATGTGGCGCCCGGAGGACATCGACGGCGTCGAGATTGCGGTGCCGAAGACCGTCACGCTGTCCTATCATGAAGGCGCGCGCTTGATGGATGGAGGAGAAAAAGTCGACACGATTGCGGCGTCGCCCGAGATCATCGAGCGCCTCACCGCATTCGTGAAAACCTATTACGTGCCGGAGCAAAAGCGCAAGCGGCGCAAGCCGTCGTTCGAGGGCGGCGCGGCGGTCGCACAGATGGCGCGTGACGAAGGGAGCGGACGTGGCAGCTGACGAGTTCTTTGCGCGCTGGGCCAGAAAACCCCCGACGGCAGAGCCCATCGCCGCCGAGGTCGAGCCGGCCGAGGCATTGCCGCCACCGACGCTCGACGATGCTGCCGCGCTGACGCTGGCATCCGACTTCAAGCCCTTCCTGGCGCACGGCGTGGACGAATCGGTGAAACGGTTGGCGCTGAAGAAGCTGTTTTCCGATCCGCTGTTCAACGTCATGGATGGACTCGACACCTATATCGAAGATTTCAACAGTTTCGTGCCGATGACTGCCGAGATGGTGGCCGCACTGAACCACGGCAAGCTGCTGCTCAATCCGCTGGCGCATCTGGAGGCGCCGTTGATGGAATTGCTGCAGATGCCGCCGGTCGACACCGCGCCCGACCAACCGGTCGAGACGGCGCCGCCGGAAACCCAGACTGAAGAACCTGTGCCGCTGACGGCACCCGACTCACCCGCAATCGACATCGAAGATCGGCAACCCCATCTTGACGACCCAATTCAAAGTCTGTAACTGCAATCGCACCATGCCGCTGGATGCTGATGCCGGCATTCGCCTCGGCCGCGTGCTTGGCGACGGCAGCGCGCTGCCAATCGCCACCGAACTGTGTCGCCATCAGGTCGGCGCATTTCTGGGCGCCGTCGATGGCGTGGATGACGTAGTGGTCGCCTGTACCCAGGAACGTGCCTTGTTTTCCGAGCTGGCGCAGCAAAAGAGCGCGGTCGCACCGATCCGCTTCGTGAACCTGCGCGAGAGCGGCGGCTGGAGCCGCGATGCGGCGCAGGCCCTGCCCAAGATGGCGGCCTTGCTGGCGGCGGCGGCATTGCCGCAGCCGGAGCCGGTGCCGGTCGTCAACTACCAGTCCGGCGGTCATCTGCTGATCATCGGTCCGGCGCAGCGGGTACTGCCGTGGGCAACCCGCCTCGGCGCGCAGCTCGATGTCAGCGTGCTGCTTACCGACAGTGGCGGCGGCATGCTGGGCGAGCGCGACTTTCCGACCTACTCCGGCAACCAGATCCGGATCGACGGCTGGCTGGGCGCCTTCAAGGTGCAGTGGCAGCAAGCCAATCCGATCGATCTCGACCTGTGCACGCGCTGCAACGCCTGCGTCGATGCGTGCCCTGAGCAGGCCATCGATCTGACCTACCAGATCGACCTGAACAAATGCACCGCGCACCGTGATTGCGTCAAGGCGTGCGGCGCAATCGGCGCGATCGATTTCAACCGCAGCGCGATGGCGCGCAGCGGCGACTTCGATCTGGTGTTCGATCTGTGCGATACGCCGCTGGTGGCATTGCATCAACCACCGCAAGGCTACTTCGCAGCCGGCCATGATGCGGTGCGCCAGACCGACGCGGCGCTGCAGCTGACGGCACTGGTCGGCGAATTCGACAAGCCGAAATTCTTCATCTACAAGGACAAGCTGTGCGCGCACAGCCGCAACGGCCAGATCGGCTGTACCGCCTGCATCGACGTGTGCTCGGCTGCTGCAATCAGCCACGCCGGCAACCTGGTCGCGGTGGCGCCGAACCTGTGTGTCGGCTGCGGCGCCTGCACCACGGTGTGCCCGTCCGGCGCGCTTGCTTACGCGTATCCGCGCGCGCCGGATACCGGCCAGCGCATCAAGACCATGCTGTCAACTTACGCCAGGGCAGGCGGAGCGGGCGGGGCGTTGCTGCTGCACAGTGAAGAGCAGGGCGCGGCACTGATCGGACAACTCGGTCGCCATGCGAAAGCCGCCGGCAAGCTGCATGGCGTGCCGGCGCACGTGCTGCCGCTGGCGTTGCATCACACCGCGTCGACCGGGATCGACCTGTGGCTGGCCGCGATTGCGTACGGCGCGTCGCATGTAGCGATCCTGCTCAGCGGCGAAGAGGCGCCGGCGTATGTCGCCGCACTGGCAGAGCAGATTATCGTGGCGCAAACCATCCTGACAGGCCTGGGCTACAGCGGCACGCATCTGTCGCTGTTGCATGCAGCCGCGCCAGCGTCGCTCGACAGCGCATTGCAGCAGCTGGCAACTGGCCAGGCGCCGACCCAGCCAGCGCTGTTCGCGGTGGCGGCCGACAAGCGCGGCACGCTCGATCTCGTGATCGGGCATCTGCTCAAATTCGCACCGACCAGGCCGGAGCAGATCGAGCTTCCGGCTGGCGCGCTGTACGGCACCGTCAATATCAACAAATCGGCCTGCACGCTGTGCATGTCGTGTGTCGGCGCCTGCCCGGAATCGGCATTGATGGACAACGCCGATTTGCCGCAACTGCGTTTCGTTGAAAAGAATTGCGTGCAATGCGGGCTGTGCGAAACCACCTGTCCCGAACACGCGATCACGCTCACGCCGCGCCTGCTGCTGACCGACGTCGCGAAGCAATCGCGCGTGCTCAACGAAGCCGCGCCGTTTCATTGCATCCGTTGCAGCAAGCCGTTCGGCACCGCGCAGATGATCGAAACCATGCTCGGCAAGTTGTCGCTGCATGGGGCCTTCGCCGGCAATCTGGATCGCATCAAGATGTGCTCTGATTGCCGGGTGGTCGACATGATGGCCAACGCCAAAGAAACCTCGATTACCGATCTGAAGCGGGGCCACTGATGACAACCACCCAACCGATGGTGTTTGCGCGCGCTGATCAGGGCGAAGAAACAGCCCGCGCCGATTTGTATGGTTTGCTGGCGACGCTGCTGATGGCGCCGCCGTCGCAGGCCTTGCTCGATACGATCGGCAGCGCACGCGCGGAGGGCGCAGGCGTACTTGAAACCGCCTGGGCCGATCTGGTGCAGGCGTGCCAGAGCGCCGAGGCGGAGCTGGTGCGCGATGAATATGAAACCCTGTTTCTGGGCGTCGGCAAACCCGAGGTGATGCTGTACGGCTCCTGGTACCTGTCCGGCTTCCTGATGGAGAAGCCACTTGCTGCGCTGCGCACCGAGCTGTCGCTGCTCGGCCTGGAGCGCAACGACAGCGTGGTCGAAAGCGAAGATCACCTGGCCTCGCTGTGCGAGGTGATGCGCTATCTGATTACCTCCGACGATCCGGTGCATGCCAGTCTGGCAACGCAAAAGACATTTTTCAGCGCGCATCTGCAAGCCTGGGTCGAGGCATGCTGCACCGCACTCGAGACGCATCCTGCATGCCGGTTTTATGCGCCGGTGGCGCGACTGGCGCGGGCTTTCTTTGCAGTCGAAATGCAGGCGTTCGATATGCAGTGAGAGCAGTGCGTTGGTTGAGAAATTTTCATGTGAAAAATGGCCGTTAAAGGTTGCGACAGAGCAGCTTTGCGGGGATACTGCGGGGAGAAGGATTGGTGTAGTGACGGCGATATCGTTCGCCCTTCATTGACCAATCTCTTGGGGAGACAAGCATGGCAGAGCAACACAAAAACATGCGGCGCAGTTTTTTCGCCGGGCTCGGATTGGTCGCTGCGGCTGGAGTTGCAGTCAAGTTGGCGCCGCAGGAAATCACTGCCGCGATCCCCACTCCGGATGAGCCCACGGGCACCGGCTATCGCCTGACTGACCACGTCAAGAAATACTACCGCACCACCACTCTCTGATCGCCGAGGCCTCACGATGCTGCTTACTCGCAAGGGCCAGGATGGCCCCCGTTCGTCTACCCGTTTCTCCGCAAATCTGGCCGACAACCTGTCGCGCGCCTTGCCAACGATGGATCGCCGGTTGTTCCTCAAGCGTTCCGGGATTGGGGTTGGTGCCGGTATCGCCGCTGCGCAACTGGGGTTGATCCAGCGCGCCAGGGCCGCCGATGGATCGACTGCCAAAGGTGGCGCGAAGATCGAGGTCAAGCGCACCGTCTGTACGCATTGCTCGGTCGGATGCGCGGTCGACGCCGTGGTTGAAAACGGCGTCTGGGTGCGTCAGGAAGCGGTGTTCGATTCGCCCATCAACCTTGGCGCGCATTGCGCCAAAGGCGCTGCACTGCGCGAACACGGACACGGCGAATACCGTCTCAAATATCCGATGAAGCTGGTCAACGGCAAGTACCAGCGCATCAGCTGGGACACGGCGCTGAGCGAGATTTCGGCCAAGCTGCTCGACATCAGGAAAACCAGCGGTCCCGACTCGGTATTCTTTGTCGGCTCCTCCAAGCACAACAATGAACAGGCCGCGCTGCTGCGCAAATTCGTTTCGTTCTTCGGCACCAACAACACCGACCATCAGGCCCGCATCTGCCACTCGACCACCGTCGCCGGCGTTGCCAACACCTGGGGTTACGGGGCGATGACGAACAGCTTCAACGACATGCAGAATTCGAAGGCGATCATGTACATCGGCTCGAATGCGGCAGAAGCCCATCCGGTCTCGATGCTGCACATGCTGCATGCAAAGGAAACCGGCGCGAAGATCATCGTCGTCGATCCACGCTATACCCGCACCGCCGCCAAGTCGGATCAGTACGTGCGCCTGCGCTCGGGCTCGGACATCGCCTTCTTGTGGGGCATGCTGTATCACATCTTCAAGAACGGCTGGGAAGACACCAGGTACATCAACGACCGTGTCTATGGCATGGAAAAAGTGCGCGCCGAAGTGATGACGTGGACGCCGGAGAAGGTCGAGGAAGCCTGCGGCGTGCCGGAAGCCGAGGTCTACAAGGCGGCCGAGACGATGGCAAAAAACAAGCCGTCGACGCTGGTGTGGTGCATGGGGCAGACCCAGCACACCATCGGCAACGCGATCGTGCGCGCATCGTGCATCCTGCAACTGGCGCTGGGAAATATCGGCATCGCTGGTGGCGGCACCAATATTTTCCGCGGGCACGACAATGTGCAGGGCGCCACCGATGTCGGCCCGAATCCGGATTCCCTGCCGGCCTATTACGGTCTGGCCACCGGCGCCTGGAAGCACTGGGCGGCGGTCTGGGGTGTCGATTACGAATGGATCAAGAAACAGTTCGCGTCGCAGGCAATGATGGAGAAGTCGGGCACGACCGTGTCGCGCTGGATCGACGCCGTGCTCGAAAAGAACGAACTGATCGATCAGGAAAACAACGTCAAGGCAATGGTGTTCTGGGGTCATGCGCCGAACTCGCAAACGCGCGGACTGGAAATGAAAACCGCGTTCGACAAGCTCGACCTGCTGGTGGTGATCGACCCGTATCCGTCGGCCTCGGCGGCCATGGCCAACATGAAGGTGGAAGGCCAGCAGCTCAATGCGAACCGTGCCGTGTACCTGCTGCCGGCTGCCACGCAGTTCGAGACGTCAGGCTCGGTGACAGCCTCGAACCGCTCGATCCAGTGGCGCGAAAAAGTCATCGAACCGCTGTTCGAATCGCGTACCGATCACATGATCATGTATCAGTTCGCCGAAAAACTTGGCTTCGCCAAGGAGCTGGTCGCCAGGATCAAGATGGTCAAGGGCAAGGGCGGCATGATGGAGCCCGAACCGGAATCGATGCTCGAAGAAATCAACCGCGGGTCCTGGTCGATCGGTTACACCGGCCAGTCGCCGCTGCGCATCAAGGCGCACATGCGCAACATGCACCTGTTCGATGTGAAGACGCTGCGCTGCAAATCCGGCAAGGATGCGCTGACCGGCTACGACATCAGCGGCGATTACTTTGGCCTGCCGTGGCCGTGCTACGGCACGCCCGAGATGAAGCATCCCGGATCGCCCAATTTGTATGACACCAGCAAGCACGTGATGGATGGCGGCGGTAACTTCCGCGCCAACTTCGGTGTCGAGCGCGAAGGTGTCAGCCTGTTGGCCGAAGATGGCTCGCATTCGCTCGGCGCCGACATCACCACGGGCTATCCGGAATTCGACCACCTGCTGCTGAAAAAGCTGGGCTGGTGGGATGACCTGACCGAGCCGGAGAAGAAAGCCGCCGAAGGCAAGAACTGGAAAACCGATCTGTCCGGCGGCATCCAGCGCGTGGTCATGAAAGTGCATGGCTGCCATCCGTTCGGCAATGCCAAGGCGCGCGCAGTGGTGTGGAATTTCCCGGATCCGGTGCCGCTGCATCGCGAGCCGCTGTTCGGCACCCGTCCGGATCTGGTCGCCAAGTACCCGACCCACGACGACAAGAAGGCCTTCTGGCGCATGCCGACGCTATACAAGTCGGTGCAGCAGAAGAACGTCGAAATGAAGCTGGCCGAGAAATTCCCGATCATCCTGACGTCCGGCCGGCTGGTCGAATACGAAGGCGGCGGCGAAGAGACCCGCTCCAATCCCTGGCTGGCCGAGCTGCAGCAGGAAAACTTCGTCGAGATCAATCCGACCGCTGCCAGTGCACGTGGCATTCGCGATGGCGAGTACGTGATCGTCTCGACGCCAACCGGCGCGCGCATCAAGGTCAAGGCAATGGTCACGCCACGCGTGGGCATCGATACGGCGTTCATCCCGTTCCACTTTTCGGGCTGGTGGCAGGGCAAGGACATGCTGGAGTTCTATCCGGAAGGTGCCGCGCCGATCGTGCGTGGCGAGGCCGTCAATACCGCGACCACGTATGGCTACGATTCGGTGACGATGATGCAGGAAACCAAAACAACGATCTGCCAGATCGAACGCATCGCGTAAATCGGGCGCACAGGAGAACACCATGGCAAGAATGAAATTCATCTGCGATTCCGAGCGCTGCATCGAATGCAACGGCTGCGTGACCGCCTGCAAGAACGAACATGAAGTCCCGTGGGGCGTGAATCGCCGCCGCGTGGTCACCGTCAACGACGGCGTCGTCGGGCAGGAAAAATCGATCTCGGTGGCGTGCATGCACTGCTCAGATGCGCCCTGCATGGCAGTGTGCCCGGTCGACTGCTTCTATCGCACCGACGAAGGCGTGGTGCTGCACGACAAGGACATCTGCATCGGTTGCGGTTACTGCTCGTATGCCTGCCCGTTTGGCGCGCCGCAGTTTCCCTCGAATGGCACCTTCGGTTTGCGCGGCAAGATGGACAAATGCACCTTCTGCGCCGGCGGCCCGGAAGAAGATGGCTCGAAAGAAGAGTTCGAGAAGTACGGCCGCAATCGACTGTCCGAAGGCAAGCTGCCGGCCTGCGCCGAAATGTGTTCGACCAAGGCCCTGCTCGGCGGTGACGGCGATGTGGTCGCCGATATCTTCCGCAACCGCGTGATGCGGCGCGGCAAGGGCAGCGAAGTCTGGGGTTGGGGTACCGCCTACGGCCGTGCGCCGCATCCGGAAGCCAAAGCACCGGCAGAAAAATCATGAAGGCGGCATGCGTCGTGATGTTGCTGTGTGCGCTGGCCGGATGCAGTGAAAAACCGCAGAACATGAGTGCGTCCAGCAGCAAGCCGGACGGCAAGCCATGGCAGGGTGTGCAGGACCCGTATGCGGCCAAGGGCTGGGACAAGGGCGACAAGGCACGTTGGGAAACCCAGCTGCGGCAGCGCGCGCAAACCCAGAACGAATACGTCAAGACCAACTGATCGGGGACGCGCCATGAAATCCTGGATGACCCATGTTGCCGTCGCGGCTGCGTTGCTCGCCGCGCTCGATGGTGCCGCATTGGCACAAGCTGCAGCACCGGTCGCGGCTCCGGCACCGGTTGCCGCTACTGCACCGGCCGTCGAGTCGGTCGATATTCTCAAACAGAACCAGGCTGAACGCACGCGCGACCAGCCCGGCAATGCGGCGCCAACCTTCCGGATTGTCAAAGAGGGTGTGAAAAATTATTCCAGCTTGCCTGCGCTCGAAGCCGGTGTGCTGGTGCAGCCAAAGCAGCAGTTTCCGGGACAGGGGCGCGCAACCACGGCAGGCGAGGCCTGGCGCGAATATCGCAACGGCCCGTTGACCAAGATCGGCGGCTGGCTGTTGCTCATTGCCTTTGGCGGCATCGCTGCCGTGTATTTCCTGCTTGGCAAAGTCAAGCTCAAGGGCGCCCGCAGCGGCCGGCTGATCGAGCGCTTCACCTCGATTGAGCGGCTCGCGCATTGGGCCACCGCGTTGAGTTTCGTGGCGCTGTCGGCCTCCGGCCTGACCATCCTGTTCGGCAAATACGTCTTGATGCACGTGTTCGGCCACACCCTGTTCGGCTGGCTGGCTTACCTGTGCAAGAACGTCCACAACTTCGCCGGGCCGGTGTTTACCGTGTCGATCGTGGTCACCTTCATTGTCTTCATCAAGGATAACTTTCCGGCGCCGAGCGACTGGCAATGGCTGATCCGGCTCGGCGGCATGTACGGCGGCGGCAAGCATGCCTCGGCCGGGCGCTTCAATGCCGGCGAAAAAATCTGGTTCTGGACTGGCGTGGTGGTGCTCGGTCTGATCATCAGCGGTTCGGGTTTCGTGCTCGACAAGCTGGTGCCGGGAATCGACTATCCACGCGGGCTGATGCAGATTGCCAACGTCATCCATCTGACGACTGCGGTGGTGATGTCCGCCATGGCGCTGGCACACATCTACATCGGCACCATCGGCATGGAAGGCGCACTCGAAGCCATGACGACCGGCTATGTCGACGATACCTGGGCGGAAGAACATCACGACCTGTGGTACGCCGACGTACAGTCCGGCAAGGTGCCGCGGGTCCGCACCGAAGAGGGCGCAGCGTATGTCGCCGCCCATCCCCGCAACGCAATCTGAGCGAGCACATCATGTACATCAAAAAACCACTGCTGCTGGTCATCGGCATTCTGTTGTGCGCCTCCGTGGCGGCAAAGCTGCCGGCGCCAAGCGAGGAAGCCAAGGCCAAGGCCGACGAGGCAAAAGCCAAAACCGCCTGGACCGACAAGGTCGCGTCGTACCAGCTGTGCAAGGCACAGGATCGCGTGGCAGCGTATTATCTGAAGTCCAAAGCGGCGCCAACGCCAACGGCAGCGACAACCGGCATCCCGCCTTGCGCCGACCCTGGCCCGTATGTGGCGGCGCAGGTCGCGACCAAGGTGGGGGTGGCTGACTCGTTGCCGCTCAACAAAGAGCCCATCAAAAAATAAGGAATAGTCGACATGAAACGTTTTTTCCTGCTGGTCAGCACCTTGCTTCTTTCCGCCGCGGCCCAGGCCGCCTCCGTTTCGTTCGTGGAACCGGCTGACGGCGCCACCGTGCCAACCACCTTCCCGGTCAAGTTCGCCGTCGACGGCATGGACGTCAAGCCGGCCGGCGAACTGTCGCCAACCAGCGGACATCATCACCTGCTGATCAATGCCACGGCGATTGCCGCCGGCGAGCCGGTCCCATTCGATGAAACGCATATCCATTTCGGCAAGGGCCAGACCGAGGCGACCGTGACGCTCAAGCCAGGTACCTACAAGCTGACCATGCAATTTGCCAACGGCGCGCATCAATCGTACGGCCCGGCCTTGAGCAAAACCATTACCGTCACCGTCAAGTAATCCCGCCGATGACGTATCGCCCGCAACTGACCAGCGCCAGTGTCGACCTGACCCGCGAGGTCGAGGTGATGGATGAGCGCGGGCGTGTGTCGACCATTGCGATTCCGGCGGAACGGCCCTTGACCGTCTACGTCGACAAGCGTGAACTGGTCACGCTGATGACGCTCGGCGGCGCGCCCGAGGCGCTGACGCTGGGTTATCTGCGCAACCAGCGTTTCGTCCGCAAGCTCAGCGATATCGTCTCGGTGCAGGTCGATTGGGAGGTCGAGGCGGTGGCCGTGGTCACGCGTGACGGCATCGAGGACATCGAGGCGCGCACCGCCAAACGGGTGGTCACCACCGGGTGCGGCCAGGGTTCGGTGTTCGGCGGACTGATGGATGACATTGGCACGATCTCGCTGTCGCCCGATGCCCGCATGACCCAATCGACGCTGTACCGCATTGTCGAGACCATTCGCACGCAACAATCGATTTACAAGCAGGCTGGCTCGGTACATGGCTGTGCGCTGTTTTCCAGTGACGGCGAGTTGCTGTATTTCGTCGAGGATGTGGGGCGCCATAACGCCGTCGATGCGATTGCCGGGCGCATGTGGCTCGATGATGTGCGCGGCGATGACAAGATTTTCTATACCACCGGCCGGCTCACCTCCGAGATGGTCATCAAGGGTGCGCAGATGGGCATCCCCTTCCTGCTGTCGCGCTCCGGCACCACACAGATGGGCCACATGGTGGCCGAACGGCTTGGCATGGCCCTGCTGGCACGCTGCACCGGCAAGCATTTTCTGTTGCTGTGCGGGCGCGAGCGCCTCGTGTTCGAACCCCACCTGTTCGACAACCTTCTCAAACTTGCCTGACCTGACGGGCGCAGCATGCTGATCGACGCAATTGGCGCGGCGTTTGTGCTGCTTGGTTCCGGCGATGCGGCCTTGTGGCGCATCGTGCAGGTATCGCTCACGACGTGTCTGCTGGCCTTATTGATTGCCACGCCGGTTGCAGTCTGGCTTGGCTATGCAATTGCCAGTCGCTTGTTCTTCGGCCGCCGCATGGTGATCTGGTTGACCCAGGTCTCGCTCTCGCTCCCCACCGTATTGATTGGCCTGCTGTTGTATCTGGTGTTATCCCGGCCCGGCCCGGCCGGCCAGTTGCACTGGTTGTTCTCGCAGTCCGGGCTGGTCGCAGGGCAGGTGCTGATTGCCTTGCCGGTGCTCATCGCGTTCACGCTGGCTGCCGTCCAGGCCGCTGATCCGCGCCTGGCCGAGACCGCCATCACGCTGGGCGCTTCACACACCCGCGTCATGTGGACGGTGTTGCGCGAAGTCCGTTTCGGCGTCATGGCAGCCATCATCAGCGGGTTTGGCCGGGTCATCTCGGAGGTCGGCTGCGCGATGATGGTGGGCGGTAATATCGCCGGTGAAACCCGCACCATCACGACTGCCATTGCACTCGAAACCAGCAAGGGCGAATTCGCCCAAGGCATTGCGCTGGGCGTTGTGCTGATCGCGATCGCGCTGATCATCAATGGCGGCTTGCTGCTGCTGCAAGGGGATGCCCGATGAGCAGCCTGCTGGTCATCGACGGTTTGCACAAGCGCTTTGGCGAGCGCGTCCTGCTGGATATCGATCGTGTCGAGATTGCGGCGGCCAGCGCGACCGTACTCACCGGCGCCAACGGCAGCGGCAAGTCGACCTTGCTGCGCATTCTGTGCGGACTGGAACGGGCGCAGACGCGCAGCGTCGTTTTTGCCGGAAAGCCGGTGTCGCTGTCGCCGTATCCCGCCGTGCTGCGCGACGCACTGGTGTATGTGCATCAGCATCCGGTGATGTTTTCCATCAGCGTCGAAGCCAACGTGGGCTACGGCCTGGCTGTGCGCGGCATCGACAAGGCGGAAATTGCGCGACGGGTTGGTGCGGCCATGGAGTGGGCCGGCATCACGCATCTGCGCGGCACGCGGGCGCGGCATTGGTCGGGTGGTGAAAAGCAACGCGTCGCGTTGGCGCGCGCGCGGATCTTGCAGCCGGCACTGTTGTTGCTCGACGAGCCGACCGCGAATCTGGACGGCCCGGCGCGCGAACAGGTGCTGGCGCTGATTCCGGCACTGGTGGCCGAAGGGCGCAGCGTGATCATGGCATGTCATGATCGGGACCTGATCAATCTGCCCGGTGTGCGCCGCATGAAACTGAAAGATGGGCGGCTCGCTGCGCGCGATGCCGCAATGGATTAACAATTTATCTAAAGGGAATGCCATGTCACGTCGTCTCGTTTTGCAATTATCGTTCGCCGCCTTGCTGGGCCTGTTCGGGTCATCCGCCGGTGCGCAACAAATCATCAAGCTGTCGACCACTACCAGCACGGAGAATTCCGGCCTGCTGACCTGGCTGCTGCCCGAATTCGAAAAGCAGTACAACGCCAAGGTGCAAGTCATTTCGGTCGGTACCGGCAAGGCGCTGGAGCTGGCCAAGAACGGCGATGTCGATGTCACGCTGGTGCATGCGCGCGCGTCGGAAGACAAGTTCATGGCCGAAGGCTACGGCGTCAACCGGCGCGATGTGATGTTCAACGACTTCATCATTGTCGGACCAACCAGTGATCCGGCCGGAATCGCCGGCAGCAAGGACCTGGCCCGCAGCCTCACTAAACTGGTCGACGGCAACGCGCGCTTCATTTCACGCGGCGACAATTCCGGCACCGACCAGATGGAGCAGTCGTACTGGAAGCGCATCGGCAAGAAGCCGCAAGGTAATGCGTATGTCTCAGCCGGGCTCGGCATGGGAGAGGTTCTGACGATGGCGGCGGAATTGCAGGCCTACACACTGACCGACCGCGCGACGTTTTATGCTTACCGTGCCAAAACCGGGTTGTCGATTGCCGTCGAAGGCGACAAGGCCATGTTCAACCCGTACGGCATCATCGCCGTGAATCCGGCGCGTTATCCTGATGCCAATTTCAAGGGCGCGATGCAACTGGTTGAATGGATCACGTCGCCGGCCGGACAGCAGCGCATCGCAGCATTTCAGGTCAGCGGCCAACAGGTATTCTTTCCCTCGGCGGGGCGTTGAATTTGCGCCGACGCAACTGTGAATGCGTGTTTCGGCGATACAACTTTACTTTGATGTAACCAACAGTCACTATAAAGCCGTTACTGCCGATGCATTTTTCGGCAACGTTTCAGGGGGACCGTTGGCACTGGCACCTTCCTTTGCTGCATGCAGCGCCATTGCTGCTGGTCTCCCGGGTTGTCCGTTCGGCGATGCGGCAGGCCGCGTGCGCTCCGGTTTCGCGAACGGACGTCAATCGACGGAGGCCCCCATGAACAGCATCCGGCTAGGACGCAGCCGAGTCAACATCGACGAACTCATGCACGATGCGTTTCACGCGATTGCACGGCGCGCCCAGGCGCGTTCGATCCGGGTGACGATGTGCGTGCCGGCGGCCATGCCGACCCTGTTCGCGGAGGGCGACCTGTTGCGGGTGGCACTCGACAATTTGCTGGAGAACGCCCTGCGCTACAGCGACAAGGGCGGGCGCATCGATGTCGAAGCGGAAGAAACCGAGCGTGAAATCGTGATCAGGGTCTGCGATGATGGCTGGCTGATCGAGCCAAGCGACCAGCCGCACGTGTTCGACCGGTTCTTTCGTGCCAATGGATCGGGCGGACGTCGGCCCGACGGGCTCGGACTGGGGCTTTACCTTGCCAATGAAATCGTCGCGTTGCACGCGGGTCGCATCACGGTGTCGAGCGCGCCAGGCGCCGGCAACGTTTTCGCCATTCATTTGAGCAAGTCATTGCTGGCCCACGAAGCGCGGCATGAGGCGGAATTGGTTGCCGATAGCCGACAGCGTTAACGCAACCTCCATCCAGCACGATTTTCCACCGGTACTTGCGGAACCGTCAACATCGTTGGCCGGTCGAAGCGAGTGGTTTCACGCTGCCTTTTCAACGGCCCCTTCCTGCATTTCTTTCGCCTGTCAGGTTCTGCCCATGAACCCTGCATTCAACGGTTTGATGCGTCCGGCTTTTTCACGTAAAGCGACGGCGCATGTATTTTCAAATGCGGCCTGGATTGCCGCCATGGTGGATGTCGAGGCGGAGCTGGCCAAAGCGCTGGCGCGCCACGGCGTGATTGATGACAGCGTTGCCGTGCAGATTGCCGACTGCTGCCGTGATGCTTCTGCCAATGCCGCCGAACTGGCGGACCGGATGGCCGCCACCGACAACCCGGTGGATGCATTGCTGCAGCATCTGACGACGGCGGTCGCATCGCGCGATGCCGATGCCGCCAATTTTGTGCACTGGGGCGCCACCAACCTTGACCTGATCGATACCGCAATGGTGCTGCAATTGCGCGCCGCGCTGGACCTGATCGAGGTGGACCTCGAAGCATTGATCGGCCTGCTGGCGCAACGCTCCGAGCAGTATCGACACACGGCACAAGCGGGCCGAAATGGCATGCAGCAGGTGCTGCCGGTCACCTTTGGCTTGAAGACCGCCAGCTGGCTCGATGCCCTGATGCGCCATCAGCAGCGCCTGTCGGCAATCCGGCCGCGGCTGCTGGCGCTGCAGTTCGGCGGCGCGGCCGGGATCCTTGCCAGCCTTGGCGCCAATGCCCTGCCGATTGCCGAGGAGCTTGCCAGTGCGCTTGACCTGACGATGCCGGACATGCCGTGGCTGAGCCAGCGTGATCGCTTTGCCGAAGTTGCCAGCGTGCTGGGTATGCTGGTCGGCTCGCTCGGAAAAATGGCCGGCGACATGGCCATGTTGTCCCAAATCGAAGTTGCCGAACTCCACCTGCAGGAAGGCGCCGCCAGCCTTGCCACGCCGACGTCGCCTGGCATCCCGCGGGAGTGCGCAGTCGCGCTGTCGGCGGCCCAGCGCGTGCCCGCGCTGGTGGCGACCATGCTGGCCGGCATGATGCAGGAAAGTGAATCAGGCACGGTCGAGATTGAATGGGACACCCTGCCGCACATCGTGATGCTGTGCGCGACGGCGCTGGAACAGATGCGCGCGGCAGTGGCCGGCATGAGCGTTGACGCGACCCGCATGCGCACCAATCTCGACCTGACGCGCGGGCAGATTCTGGCCGAGGCCGTCATGGTCGCGCTGACGCCAAAGCTTGGTCGTGGCGCTGCCAGCCTGCTGCTGCGGGACGCCTGTTCCACGGTTGCGCGCAGCGGCCTGCACCTGCGCGAGGTGCTCGACCAACTGCCCGCAGTGACTGCCCACCTGGGCCCGGCCGAGCTGGACCGCCTGCTGGAGCCCGCCTCCTACTACGGCCAGTCGGCAATGTTCGTTGAACGCGTATTGCAGACCCACCGCCAGACCCTCCATCGTCCCCTATCCACCGGAGTACTCAACATGCCGACACTTGAATCCAGTAGCGTGAACCTGAACTATCAGCTCGAAGGCAGCGCCGATGCGCCATGCCTGATTCTGTCCAATCCGCTTGGTGCGACGCTCGATATCTGGGCTCCGCAAATGCCATCGCTGCTGGAACACTTTCGCGTGCTGCGTTACGACACTCGCGGCCAGGGACAATCGAGTGTGCCCGAGGGGCCCTACACGATTGCGCAAATGGCCGGCGATGTATTGGCGTTGATGGATCATCTCGGCATCGTGCGCAGTCACTACTGCGGCTTGTCGATGGGCGGGATGACCGGGATGTGGCTGGCAATCAATCATCCGGCCCGGATTGACCGCTTGGTCCTGGCCAACACTGCGCCCTTGCTCGGGCCGCAATCGATCTGGGATGAGCGTATCGAACAGGTGCGCCAGCACGGCATGCGCGCCATCGCCGAGACGATGATGGACCGCTGGTTCACGCGCGATTTCCAGCAGCACGCTGTGCATCAGGTCCACATCGTGCACGACATGTTGCTGCACACACCCGTGGCCGGCTACATTGCCGGTTGCCATGCGGTGCGTGACATGGACCTGCGCGACAGCCTGGTCAACATCAACGCGCCGACGCTGGTGATTGGCGGACGCCATGACAAGAGCACTGCGCCGGCGCAGACGCGCCGCCTGGCCGAACACATCAACGGCGCGCGCTACCTTGAACTGAACGCTGCCCATCTGACCAACTGGGAAGTGGCACAGAGTTTCACTGCTAACGTGGTGGAGTTCTTACTGGCGCGGTCGGCGCTGCCGGTGCATTGAGTGTTGGGCTTGTCGGCTTGACGTTGGATCCGGCGAGCGTGAATGTGTCGGCCGAGAGCAGAGAAACCTGAGGTCGTGACGGTTGCCTTGGCGCGTCGCGCTCAACAACAGCAAGTGCAAGCGGGCCCGCCTTGATGCGGGTCCGTGGCAGCGCGATACGTGGCTTTGCGCCGCCAGGTCGAGGCGCGGGCGAGGTCACGGTGCTCGCGCGAAGACAGTCTGATGGTGCCGCCGGTCGCGCTGGCGTGCAGGCTCCGGCAGGGCGTTGATTGATCGAGATGGTCAGCATGGCGCGTGATCCTGCAGATTCAGCGTGCGCCGCACCGAGGCATGATTGCGCAGCGCGGGACGATTGAGATGGCCACCGACATCGCGGTGGTGCCGGTTGAAGTAATTGACCCGGTGCGCAATCAGCCGCAGTTGCGCCAGCAGCTTTTCTGCAGTCAGGCCGGGCAGCGCCATTTTTTCGATCAGGACCACACTGTCCGTGGCGGCCGACACACTGAATGTGCTCTGGCGCGAGCGCATCATCAGGAAATTTTCCTTCAGCATCAGCGGATACAGGCGGGCTTGCTGCTCCAGTCCGAGAGGGCCGAAATCGGCGTAAATGAAGAGCGCATCCGGTCCTGCCTTGGGCTGCTGAGTGAGCGCGAACGTCACCCCCTCGAACTCGATGCCATCGCCGCGCAGAATATGCTGCGCCGAGGCAAATCCGGTCAGCGCACACAGCGCTTCGATCAGCTGTCTAAAGTCAACATGGCCCATACCGCTCAGCTCTCCGTTTGCCTTCACTCGCAATAGGTAACTGGCGGCCGATGCCGGTTCCGTTATCGCTGCCGATGTTTTGCATGGCCGTTGCGGAACTGCAAGGCGCGGGCGGCAACACATCGTCAAGCATAGTCACGGAGGGGTTGCATGAAACAACAGTTCGAAGCGCTGGTGCGCGCCTTTTGCGAAGCCGAGCAATTTGCCTGGCCGGACATTTTGATCGATGGCGAACCGGTCGAACTGGAGGGGGTGGAATTTTCATTCCTGTATGACGACGAGTTTGCCCCCGACGCGATGCATTTGCGGGTTGTTTTCGGCCCCGCGCCGCTCAAGGACGAGACCGCGATCTTCCAGATGTTGCTCAATGAAAATCACATCGGTTACCTCGGCGAGGGCCCCGGCTTTTGCGTCTCGCCGTCGACCGGCAACGTGCTGTACATGCTGAAGTTGCCATTGGATCAGACCACGCCAGAATTGCTCGCAGCGACGCTGGTGTATTTCACCGAGAAAGTCGCGGAATGGCGGCGCACCTATTTCCTGCCGCCACCGATGGCGCGGCGGCATCGGCTGCATTTTTCGTAGCAGCGGGCGGACGAAAAAAAGGCCCCTGTCTTCAGGAGCCTTTCGGGGGCATGCGAAGCGGGTCAGCGGCTACGCATCACCAGATGATCACCCGCTGCGCTGGCGGCAGATACATCTTGTCGCCTTCCTTCACATCAAACGCGCTGTAGAAGCCGGGTTGATTCGACACGGCGCCATTGGCCCGGTATTTGGCCGGCGAATGCGGATCGGTCTTAATCTGCACGATGGTTTGCGAATCGCGTGCCTTGGCGCGCCAGACCTGCGCCCAACCCAGATAGAGGCGTTGGTCGCCGGTCAGGCCATCGAGCACCGGCGGTGTCTTGCCGGCCAGCGACAGATGATAGGCCTTGTACGCAATGGCCAGTCCCGAGTTGTCGGCGATGTTCTCGCCGAGCGTCAGCGCGCCGTTGATGTTGTAGCCGGGCAGCGGCGAGTAGGCGTTGTACTGGTCGACCAGCATCTTGGTCTTGGCGGCAAACTTGACGTGGTCTTCCTTGGTCCACCAGTCGCGCAGATTGCCGTCGCCATCGTATTGCGCGCCCTGATCGTCAAAGCCGTAACTGATTTCATGGCCAATCACACCACCGATGCCACCGTAGTTGACGGCGTCGTCGGCATTCGCATCGAAGAACGGCGGCTGCAGGATCGCTGCCGGAAACACGATTTCGTTGAGCTCCGGATTGTAGTAAGCATTCACGGTTTGCGGTGTCATGCCCCACTCATCGCGATCGATCGGCTTGCCGAGCTTGTTGATCTCGAATTGATACGCAAAGGTGGATGCGCGCATGACATTGCCAACCAGGTCATCCTTGGCAATCACGACGCTGGAATAATCCTTCCACTTGTTCGGATAGCCGATCTTCGGCGTGAACTTGGCCAGCTTGATTTGCGCTTCCTTCTTGGTCTCCGGGCTCATCCAGTCAATCGTGTCGATGCTCTGGCGATAGGCCTCCAGCAAATTCTTCACCAGCGCTTCCATGTGGGCCTTGCGCTCCGGCGGGAAATGCTCGCTCACATAGACTTTGCCGAGTGCTTCGCCGAGCGCCGATTCAACCAGATGCACGCTGCGCTTCCAGCGTGGCTCGTCTTCCGGAACGCCGCGCAGGGCGGTGCTCTTGTAGGCGAAATTGGCGTCGACGTACGGCTTCGACAGCAGTCGTGCGTAGCTGCTGATGAGCTGCACTTCGAAGTATTTTTTCCAGACCGCCAGCGGCGCCTTCTGGTAAATCGCGTTGAAGCCCTTCAGATAGCTCGGCTGGCTGACGATGACGTAGTTCACCTTGCCGTCAATCCCGGCCTGGGTGCGCCAGCTGGTCCAGTCATATTTCGGCGTCAGCGCGTCGAGCTTGGCGAAGTCGAGCTTGTTGTAGGTCTTGACCGGATCGCGGTTCTCGACATTGGTCCACTGCACCTTGGCCAGATCGGTTTCGAGCGCGAGGACTTCCCGGGCGCCGGCATTGGCGGCCTTGTCGCCGGCCATGGCCAGCACTGTTGCGACAAATTCCTGGTACTTGGCGCGCGCTGCCGACAGCTTTGCGTCCTTTGGCTTGAGGTAGTAATCGCGATCCGGCAGGCCGAGTCCGGACTGGCTCAGGTCGACTACGTACTTGGTCGAATCCTTGGCATCCTGATGCACATTCGGCGCGTACGGCGTATTGACGCCAATCTGGTTCAGATGTGCAATCAGCGCCGGGATTTCCTTCTTGTCTTTCAGCGCCGCGATTTTCGCCAGTTCTGCCTCGAGTGGTTTCAGGCCCAGTTCATCGAGCTTTTTTTCATCCATGAAGCTGGCGTACAGGTCACCGATCTTGCGGCTTTCGGAATTGGCTGGCGCATTCGCATCCTTGGCGGCGTTCTCGATGATCGCCCGCAACTGCGGCAGGGTGTCGTCGCGCAGCTTGGCAAACGAGCCCCAGCTTGCCTTGTCGGCCGGGATCTCTGTGGTGGCCAGCCATTTGCCGCTGACGTAATTGAAGAAATCGTCCTGGGCGCGTACGCCCTTGTCCATATATTGCAGGTCGACGCCGGTTGCCAGTTGTGCTGGCTTCCCGCTCGACGGTACATCGGCCGCAACGGCGACGCCGGCGGCCATGCTCAGATAGAGCGCATTCACCCAATTACGATTCATCGACTTGTCCTTTTTGGTTTTTCCGGCCTGCGATCGGCAAGGCAGGATGAGAAATTTACCATAGCTGGAGATGGTCATGAAGAGGTCATCCATTTGCAGTACCGATTTGCCATTTTTTGGTTCAGAATAGGGCCTTTGTAAAATCCCGAGTCGCCACGCCACTGAATTCACTGCGGTGTCGCGCGCCAATGAACATGTTGAACCGGAGAGATCACCGCATGAAGAAGAACAGCAAATGGATTATCAAGGCCAGCCTGATCGCGGTCCTGTGCGCGACGGCGGGGTTTGCCAGCGCCGCCAAGACATTGGTGTTTTGTTCGGAAGGCAGCCCGGAAGGCTTCAATCCGCAATTCTTTACCACCGGCACCACGATGGACGCAACCTCGGTGCCGATGTTCAACCGGCTGGTTGAATTTGAAACAGGTACCACCAACGTCGTTCCTGGCCTGGCCGAATCCTGGGAAGTTGCGCCGGATGGCCTGAGCTACACCTTCAAGCTGCGCAAGGGCGTCAAGTTCCATACCACCGCCAAGTTCAAGCCGACGCGGGATATGAACGCCGACGACATCCTGTTCACCTACAACCGCATGGCCGATCCGCAGCATCCGTTCCACAAGAACACGCCTGGCACCACGTACGCCTATTTCGAAGACATGGGCATGAACAAGATCGTTGACCGTCTCGAAAAGGTCGATGCGATGACAGTGCGCTTCAAGCTGAAGCATCCGGAAGCGCCGTTCCTCGCCAATATGGCGATGGATTTCAATTCCGTGCAGTCGGCTGAATACGCCGACAAGATGAAAGCCGCCGGCACGCCGGAGGTAATCGACCGCGAGCCAGTCGGCACCGGTCCGTTCCAGTTCGTCTCGTACCAGAAAGATGCGGTGATCCGCTACAAGGCCTTCGACCAGCATTGGGGTGGTCGTCCCAAACTGGACAACCTGATTTACGCAATTACGCCGGACGCCTCGGTGCGCTACGCCAAGCTGAAGGCTGGCGAGTGCCAGGTGATGGCGTTCCCGAAGCCGGCTGACATCGCGTTGATGAAGGCCGATCCGGCGCTGACCTTGCTGACCAAGGAAGGCTTGAACATCGGCTATATCGCCTTCAACGTCGAGAAGAAGCCGTTCGACAACAAGCTGGTGCGGCAGGCGCTGACAATGGCAGTCGACAAGCAGACGATCCTGAAAACCGTGTTCCAGGGCGCCGGTCAGGCTGCCAAGAATCCGATTCCGCCGATGCTCTGGTCGTACAACGACAAGATCAAGGACTATGAATATGACCCGGTCAAGGCCAAGGCCCTGCTGACCAAGGCCGGCTATCCGAACGGCGCCGAGGTCGACCTGTGGTACCTGCCGGTGAGCCGCCCGTACAACCCGGACGGCAAACGCATGGCCGAGCTGATCCAGGCTGATTGGGCCAAGATCGGCGTCAAGGCCAAGCTGGTCACGTTCGAATGGGGCGAATACCGCAAGCGCAGCAAAACCGGCGAGCAGCACGCGATGATGTTTGGCTGGTCCGGCGACAATGGCGACCCGGATAACTTCTTCGGCCCATTGCTCGGTTGCGACGCAGTGGCCGGGGGCGGCAATGTCGCGCGCTGGTGCAACAAGGATTTCGAAGCACAACTCCAGAAAGCCAAGGGCACGCCGGTGCAGGCCGAGCGCGCCAAGTTCTACGAGCGGGCCCAGGAAATCGCCCACGAAGAAGCACCGCTGATCGAAATTGCCCACTCGGTGCGTTTCACGCCGGTGCGCAAGGAAGTCATCGGCTTCCAGATGGATGCGACCGCGCATCATTACTTCAACAAGGTCGATCTGGCCAAGTAAGCGGCGGGCCAATCGGGGTGGCGCACTCCGATTGGCGTTGTCAGCGTCAGTTTCGGCTATCATTGCGCGCTTTGCCGGATGGCGCTGATTCACAAGATCGGCTGCTTCTCACTTTTTGATCGAACGGGTACCCCATGTTTGGATTCCTCCTGCGCCGCGCAGGGCTGGTCATTCCGACCTTTCTCGGCATTACGCTCCTGGTGTTTTCGCTGATCCATCTGATTCCGGGCGATGCCGTCGAAGCGATGTCGGGCGAGCGCGGCATGGACGCGGCGCGCTACGCGCGTCTGCTGCACCAGTTCGGTCTCGACCGGCCGTTGTATGTGCAGTATTTTGACTATCTGTGGCACGTCCTGCAAGGTGATCTGGGGCGCTCGCTGACGACGCAGGAACCCGTTCTGCGCGAATTTCTGACCTTGTTTCCGGCCACGATCGAGCTGTCGTTGTGCGCCATGATGGTGGCCCTGGTGGTTGGACTGCCGGCCGGCATGCTGGCCTCATTGAAGCGCAACACCGTGCTGGATTACTCGGTGATGGGTGTCTCGCTGACCGGCTATTCAATGCCGGTGTTCTGGTGGGCGCTGCTGCTGATCATGCTGTTTTCGGTGACGCTGGGCTGGACCCCGGTGTCGGGTCGCATCGATATCCTGTTTGATCTGCCGCCGGTGACCGGCTTCATGCTGATCGACAGCCTGCTGTCGGGCGAGCCGGGCGCGTTCAAGTCGGCGGTCTCGCATCTGGTTCTGCCGGCGATTGCGCTGGGCACGATTCCACTGGCCGTGGTGGCGCGCATGACGCGCTCGGCCATGCTTGAAGTGCTGCGCGAGGACTATGTCCGCACCGCGCGCGCGAAAGGGTTGTCGCGCTGGCGCGTGGTCGGCGTGCATGCGTTGCGCAATGCGCTCATTCCGGTGATCACCGTGATCGGGTTGCAAGTCGGCACGCTGCTGGCGGGCGCGATTCTGACCGAGACCATTTTCTCCTGGCCCGGCATCGGCAAGTGGCTGGTCGAAGCGATCCGGCGGCGCGATTATCCGGTGGTGCAGGGCGGCATCCTGCTGTCCGCCACGATCATCATCATGGTCAATCTGATCGTCGACGTCCTGTACGGCGTCATCAATCCACGTATCCGGCATAGCTCATGAGCGCAATCCTGACCCCGTCGACGGCGCAGACGCCGCCCCATCCTGCCCGCGAACTGTGGAACTACTTCAGCCAGAATCGTGGCGCAGTCATCGGCCTGGTGATCGTGATCGTGCTGGTCGTGCTGGCGTTGTCGGCCGATTTCATCGCGCCGTATTCACCGATCGAGCAGTACCGCGATGCGACGCTGGTGCCGCCAATGTGGCAGGCCGGCGGCAGCAGCAAATTCATTCTCGGCACCGATCCGGTCGGACGCGACATGCTGTCGCGCCTGATTCATGGCACCCGGCTGTCGCTCGTGATCGGACTGGTGTCGGTCAGCCTGTCGCTGACCATCGGCGTGGTGCTGGGCCTGATCGCCGGTTATTTCCGCGGCGTGGTCGAAGTCGCGCTGATGCGCCTGATGGACATCATGCTGGCGCTGCCGAGCCTGCTGCTGGCGGTGGCCGTGGTCGCCATTCTCGGCCCTGGCCTGATGAATGCAATGTATGCGATTGCCATCGTGATGCTGCCGCATTACGCGCGCCAGACGCGCGCGGCGGTGATCGGCGAGATGTCGAAGGATTATGTGAATGCGTCGCGCATTGCCGGCGCCGGTACCGTGCGGCTGATGTTCAACTGCATCCTGCCCAATTGCGCCGCACCGCTGATCGTGCAGGCCACGCTGGGCTTTTCCAGCGCAATTCTGGACGCCGCTGCGCTGGGCTTTCTGGGCCTCGGCGCGCAACCGCCGACACCGGAGTGGGGCTCGATGCTGGCCAGTGCGCTGGAATTCATCCAGAGCGCCTGGTGGGTGGTGACCTTTCCGGGCCTGGCGATTCTGGTATCGGTGCTGGCATTTAATTTGATGGGCGATGGTTTGCGTGATGCGCTCGATCCGAAACTGAAACGGTAACCGTCATGGCGCTGCTTGATATCAAGAATCTGCGGGTCGAATTCGGCTCCGAGAAATCCCCGTTCACCGCCGTTGACGGCCTCGACCTGTGCATCGAACAGGGCGAGGTGGTTGGCATCGTCGGCGAATCCGGTTCAGGCAAGAGCGTGACCTCGCTGGCGCTGATGGGACTGATCGATTATCCGGGCCGGGTCAAGGCCGAGCGCATGGCTTTCGACGGCCGCGACCTGCTGACCATGCCTGAGCGCGAGCGTCGCAATCTGCTCGGCAAGGACATCGCGATGATCTTCCAGGATCCGATGGCCAGCCTGAACCCGTGTTTCACGGTGGCCTACCAATTGATGGAAACGCTCAACGTGCACCAGGGCGGCAGCAAGGCCGAATTGCGCGCACGCGCACTGACGCTGTTGAAGCAGGTCGATATTCCCGACCCGGAGCGCCGCCTGGATGCGTATCCGCATCAACTGTCCGGCGGCATGAGCCAGCGCGTGATGGTGGCGATGGCGATTGCCTGCAATCCGCGTTTGCTGATCGCCGATGAGCCGACCACGGCACTGGACGTGACCGTGCAGGCGCAGATGCTGGAGTTGCTGCTGCAATTGCAGCGCGAGCGCGGCATGGCGCTGATGCTGATCACGCATGACCTGTCGGTGATCGCGCAAACCGCGCAACGCGTGGTGGTGATGTATGCCGGACAGGTGGTCGAGACCGGCCGCGTACCGGATATTTTCAATGCGCCGCAGCATCCCTACACGCAGGCCCTGCTGGCCGCGCTGCCTGAACACAATATCGGCAAGGCGCGTTTGCAAACCATCCCGGGGGTGGTGCCGGGCCAGTACGATCGTCCGACCGGCTGTCTGCTCAGCCCGCGCTGCATGTATGCGACGGAACGGTGCCACCGTGAACGTCCTGCGCTCAGCGGTCCCGGCGCGGTGCAGGTGCGTTGCCATTTCCCGCTCGACACAGCCGGTGTCCCGACCAACAATTGGCAAAAGGCTGCCTGATGACGACTCCGACGGTTCTGCTCGAAGCGAAAAATCTCTCCAAACATTACGCCGTCTCGCAGGGCTTTCTGAAACCGAAGGCCTCGGCGCGCGCGCTCGATGGCGTCTCGTTCATCCTCACCGCCGGCAAAACGCTGGCCGTGGTGGGCGAATCCGGTTGCGGCAAGTCAACGCTGGCGCGGCAGATCACCATGATCGAACCGCCTACCGGAGGCGCCTTGTGGATGGGTGGCGTCAATATCGCCGAGGCTGACCGCGCCACATTGAAACGGGTGCGTCCGCTGGTGCAGATGGTGTTCCAGAATCCGTATGCGAGCCTGAATCCGCGCAAGAAGATTGGTGCGATGCTGGAAGAGCCGCTCGAAATCAACCGCGATCTGAGCAAGGCCGAACGGCGCGACAAGGCGCTGGCGATGATGCAGCAGGTTGGCTTGCGGCCGGAGCATTACGGCCGCTATCCGCACATGTTTTCGGGCGGACAGCGTCAGCGCATTGCCATCGCGCGCGCGCTCATGCTGGACCCGACCGTGATCGTGGCCGACGAACCGGTGTCGGCACTGGATGTGTCGATCCAGGCACAGGTGCTCAATTTGTTGATGGATATCCAGCAAGCCAGCGGCGTGGCCTACCTGTTTATTTCGCACAATCTGGCGGTGGTGGAGCACATCGCCGATGAGGTGATGGTGATGTATCTGGGCAAGGCAGTCGAGCACGGTGGCAAGGCGGAACTGTTTTCCCGGCCGCTGCACCCGTACACCAAAGCTTTGCTGGCAAGCACACCGCGCATCGATCCGTCCCAACGCCAGGAAAAAATCATGTTGCCTGGCGAGTTGCCGTCACCGCTGGCACCGCCACCGGGATGCGCCTTCAATACGCGTTGTCCGTTTGCAGTCGAGCGCTGCCGGATTGAGGTGCCGCAGCTGGAGCCCATCGAGGGGCGGTTGGTGGCATGCCACCGGGTGGCGGAGATCAACTGATCCGGGAGGGCGACAATTCCGGCTGTCAGTTTCCCCGTCGCAGCGAGCCTGCTGCATCGTCGTGCAATTTCACCCCTTTGCGTTAACGCTGTCGGTCAGCTGCCAAACTGATCGTCTGCTTCCGTTTTCTTTTCCCGTGCTTCTTCGATCATGCGGCGATCCTTGATCCGTTTCCGGATGATGGTCGCATGCTGTTCAGCAGTCATCGGCGGTGCAGTCATCAACTCTTTAAGAAGTGCTGTGTTGCTGTAGTTGTTCTTATTGAGATTGTTCAATTAAGAAACTCCATTGAAAGTCGATCTCCAAGAAAATTGCCCGCGACATTGCCCTGCGGGTTTTGCCTTCAGTAACGCGCCCGACCGGACTCGAAGGCATGGAATTGCAAGCGCGCCGACCCATTTTGCCACAAAGCGCCGGCACCACCCCCGGCCAATGCCGTTGGCTTCTGATCGGTCGCAGTATTTCATCGCGGATTTTTTGTTTCTTTGTGGATCTGCCGGGACCGCGCACGAACCTGTCGCGCTGCAGTGCCGCATTTCTGATGCGGGCCGCCAGGCGAGGACACTGCGCGCAAAACCGGCGCTCCAAATGCTGCGACGCACCCAATCGATTCTGCAATTACTTCGACACTGTTTCGTCCAGGTCAATTTTCGCCCCCTATCGGTCTGATGCGAAATGCGCAATACTCAGTGCGCCGATGGCGTCCCCGGTATCGCAACGCTGACGCCAGACTGCATTTCCGGTCCGGCGTGGCGGCTTCTGCCGCCATCATCATCACAAGACTTTTTGGAGAATCTCATGAACGAAGTCGTCATCGTTGCAGCCCTCAGAACCGCAGTTGGAAAGTTCGGTGGCACGCTGGCAAAAATTTCCGCTGTCGATCTCGGCGCCCACGTCATCAAGGGTTTGCTCGCCCAAACAGGGATCGATCCGAAGCTGGTCAGTGAAGTCATCATGGGCCAGGTACTTACCGCCGGGTGCGGCCAGAATCCGGCACGCCAGGCATTGATTCACGCCGGGCTGCCAGACATGGTCCCCGGCATGACCATCGGCAAGGTGTGCGGTAGCGGGCTGAAAGCGACCCACCTTGCCGCCCAGGCAATTCGTTGCGGCGACGCCGATATCATCATTGCCGGCGGCCAGGAAAGCATGAGCGCGTCGCCGCATGTCCTCAACGGATCGCGTGATGGTTTCCGCATGGGCGACGCCAAGCTGGTCGACACCATGATCGTCGACGGCCTGTGGGACGCCTTCAATCACTATCACATGGGCACCACCGCCGAGAACGTCGCCAGCAAGTACGACATCTCGCGCGCTGAACAGGACGCCTTCGCGGTGGCGTCGCAGAACAAGGCCGAAGCGGCGCAGAAAGCCGGCAAGTTCAAGGACGAAATCCTGCCGCTTGAAATAGCGCAGAAAAAGGGATCGATCGTGTTCGACGCTGATGAATACATCAAGCCGGGCACCACCATCGAATCGTTGTCCGGCTTGCGTCCGGCATTCGCCAAGGATGGCACCGTGACGGCGGGCAATGCCTCCGGACTCAATGATGGCGCCGCTGCCGTGATGATGATGTCGGCTGCCAAGGCGGAACAATTGGGCCTGAAGCCACTGGCGCGCATCAAGGCGTATTCATCGGCCGGACTCGATCCGAGCATCATGGGGATGGGCCCGGTGCCGGCCGCGCAATTGTGTTTGAAGAAGGCCGGTTGGACCCACCAGGATCTGGATCTGCTCGAAATTAATGAAGCCTTTGCCGCCCAGGCCATCGCTGTCAACAAGCAGATGGGCTGGGATACCAGCAAGATCAACGTCAATGGCGGTGCGATCGCACTGGGCCATCCGATTGGTGCATCAGGTTGCCGCATTCTGGTGACGCTGATTCATGAAATGATCCGGCGCGATGCCCGGCGCGGCCTGGCCAGTTTGTGTATCGGCGGCGGCATGGGCGTGGCATTGGCAATTGAGCGTTAAAGGGTCGGCACAGACCCGCACACGGAGAGTTTTCAATCACTTATCGAGGAGACAGACATGGCACGAGTAGCATTGGTAACAGGCGGAATGGGCGGCTTGGGCGAGGCAGTCTGCATCAAACTTGCCGCCCTCGGCTATCAGGTGGTCACGACGTATTCGCCTGGCAACACCAAATCCAATGAATGGCTGGCCGAGATGGACCGGCTTGGCTACAAATTTCGCGCCTATCCCTGTGACGTGGCAGATTACGATTCCGCAGCGCAGTGCGCCGCGGCAATCGAAAGCGAAGTGGGACCGATCGATGTGCTGGTCAACAATGCCGGGATTACCCGTGACATGACCTTCAAGAAAATGGACAAGCCGAACTGGGATGCGGTCATCGGCACGAATCTGGATTCGGTGTTCAACATGACCAAGCCGGTGTGCGATGGCATGGTCGAGCGCGGTTGGGGCCGGATCATCAACATTTCGTCGGTCAACGGCCAGAAGGGCGCGTTCGGGCAAACCAATTATTCGGCCGCCAAAGCCGGCATGCACGGTTTCACCAAGGCGCTCGCGCTGGAGGTGGCCCGCAAGGGCGTGACCGTCAACACGATTTCCCCCGGCTATATCGGGACCAAGATGGTGATGGCGATTCCGCAGGAAGTGCTGGACTCGAAGATCATTCCGCAGATTCCGATGGCACGTCTGGGCAAGCCGGAGGAGGTTGCAGGTCTGGTCGCGTATCTTGCGTCGGATGAAGCAGCGTTCCTGACCGGTGCCAACATTGCCATCAACGGCGGACAGCATATGTCCTGATCAGGGGTTCGGTTCAAGGTGTTCGGCGTCGCACTGCAAACAGTGCGGCGCTTTTTTTTGTCACGCCGCGGTCTGACGGTCGACCAGCGCCTGCAATTGTTCAACCAGCTTTGGCATCGCTGTAAAGCCCGAGGTAACCATGTCGAGCGCACCATCGCGTTCCAGCACCAGCGTCGGAAAGCCTGTGATATTCCAGTGCCGGGTCTGGGCAAAGTCGGCATGGGTTGCCTGTTTGATCTCGTCGGACTCCCACAATGCCGCGAACGCGGCGGCGTCGATCGGCGCCCCGGCGGCGTCGATCGGCGCCCCGGCGGCGGTGAGTGCCTTGCTGCACACCTCGGCCAGGACTTCGGCGCGCGTCACATCGCGGCCATCGACATAAAACGCCTGCTGAATTGCCTGGAACACCGCCATCGTTGCATCCGGCGCCCACTGGCGTGCAGCAACCACGGCGCGACACGCCGGCTCCGTGTTGTAGATGAAATTCTCCTGCATCACCGTCTGGTCGGAAAAGGCCAGGCCACTGGCATCATGGACTTTTTGCCAATGTGCCATCAGCTCGGTGCGCATCACCTCATCCATCACCGCATCGTTATAGGCGCGCAGACCGCCGAGCACGATCTCGACCCGCAGGCCCGGCAATCCGTCCAGCAGCGCCGACAACTCCGGTCCGAAGCCATAGCACCAGGAACACATTGGATCGGCAATGTAAATGAGCTTGGTCATTGGTGTGCGCTTTCAAAAAAGATGGGTGGGCAAAGTGTAAGGGATCGCGCACGGCGTCGCATCAGGTTTCGATGTGAATTGAAGCGATGCGGCCCGGGGCGCCTTTGCGGAAGTAAGTGAATGTCTTCGGCATTGATCGTCGGGCGTTGAATGGACTAGTATCGAAGCACCTGAAATCAGTCTGCAATCGGGTGTAAGGAAATCGACGCCTCGCATGACTGAAGATCAGTTTCACCGGCACCCAGTGCTTTTTCAATCCACCTTTCAAGGAAATCATCATGAATTCACGTCAAGCCATGCTCGCCGCCGCCCTGTCCGCTGTTTGCCTCGGTGGCATTTCCACTGCGCACGCAGCCGATGACAAGGAAAAATGTTTTGGTATCGCCAAGGCCGGCCAGAATGATTGCGCATCGACCACCGGCGCGCACTCCTGCGCTGGTCAAGGCAAGAAAGACATGGATGCAAGCGAATGGAAATATGTTGCCAAGGGCACCTGCGAAAAGCTCGGCGGCAAAACCGCAGCGCCGAAGTAATCCGCAGCACGCAATCGCATCAACGCGGACCCGCCTTGACCATGATCGCCATTCCAGCACAGCGTCCTGCATCCCGGACACTGGGTTTCGGGGTCGGCTTGCGGGCCGCGCACTATCGGGAATTCCTTGAGCAGCGGCCGAAGGTCGACTGGCTTGAAGTTCATACCGAAAATTATTTTGAGGCAGGCGGCTGGGATGCGCATGTGCTGGAACAACTCCGGCACGCGTACCCGATCAGTCTGCACGGAGTGGGTCTGGGAATCGGATCGGCGCACGGATTTTCGGAGGCGCATCTGGCACGTGTCTGCGACACGGTGCGGCGGGTTGAGCCGGCGTTGATCTCCGAACATTTGTGCTGGGGAGCCGTGCATGACCGGCACCTCAACGATCTGTTGCCGATGCCACTGACGCAGGAAGCACTGCTGCTGGTCGCCCATCGGGTTGACCGCGTGCAGCAAGCGCTGGGACGGCAACTACTGATCGAAAACGTATCAACCTATTTGCGCTTTGCCGCCGATGCCATGAGCGAGGCGGAATTTCTCGCTGCGCTGGCAGCCCGCACCGGGTGCGGCATTCTGCTTGATATCAACAACCTGTACGTCAATTTGCGGAACCATGGCGAGGATCCGCTGGCGGCGCTGCAGGCACTGCCGCCAGGCTGCGTCGGTGAGATGCATCTGGCCGGACACCTGGTCACCGCCGATGCGGTCATCGACAATCATGGGGCGGTAGTCGCCCCCGCGGTGTGGCTGCTGTACGAACAGGCGCTGCGGCGTTTCGGACCCGTGTCGACGCTGATCGAGTGGGATACCGATATTCCTGAACTGGCCGTGTTGCTGGCAGAAGCGCAGCACGCCCGCGACATCGCCGCGCGTGTCGCAATGGAGGCGCCCGCAGCCGCCCTGGCCGATGCCCAGGCAGGCATGGCGAACGCCTTGTTTGACCTGTCAGCGCAGACTGACGTCTTGCCCATGTTCAAAGGCGACCAGGCACTCGCGGCGCAACGCCTGGCCCTGTATCGCGGCAATCTCGGAGCAACCTGGGACAAGACATTGAGCGGCGCCTATCCTGTCATCCAGGCGTTGGTCGGCGAGGAATTTTTTGCCGCGCTGGCGCGTGCCTTCGGCATGGCGCATCCGTCAACAGACGGCGATCTGAATCGGTACGGCGAGCGGTTTGCAGATTTTCTGGCCAGCTTCCGTCATGTTGCCGAGTATCCGTACTTCCCGGATGTCGCCCGTTGCGAGTGGGCGCTGCATCGCGCCCATCATGAAGCCGGTGCGGCGCCGCTGGTTTCCGCGGAGCTGGCATCGTTGACGCCGGAACAGTTCGATCAGGTTCGCTTCACCATCCATCCGGCCTGCACCTTGATCGCGTCCGAATGGGCCGTCGTGGACATATGGCTTGCCCATCAAACCGGAGAAGACGCGGCGATGCCGGAATTACTCGCGCAGAACAACTATGCCGTCACCGTGCGCCCGCAATGGCAGGCGACATTGTTGCCGCTGAGTCGTGGCGCCCATACGGCGCTACAGCATGTGCAGCAGGGCGCGACCCTCGGTGATGCGCTCGATGCGGCGCTTGCGGTCGAGTCGGAGTTCGATCCGGGAAAATGGCTGCAACAATGGATCAGGCATGGCGTGCTGGTCGCAATGGAAGTGTGATCTTCCTCTCCTTTACATGACAATCATCCGATGCATACTTTCTTGCGGCTACACCATGGCGTTTCACGCTTCGACAAACAAATCGATCACATCGCCGGTTCGCTGCTGGTGCTGGCGATCCGACTCTTTGTGGGCTGGCAGTTTTTCAAGGCGGGATTGGTCAAGGTAGGTGACTGGAGCGCGACGTTGTCGCTGTTCCGCGATGAATATCACGTTCCCGTGTTGCCGCCGGAATTTGCTGCGGCAATGGGGGCAGGCGGTGAGTTGCTACTGCCGCTGTTGCTGGCCGTCGGCCTGTTTTCCAGACCGGCCACCATTGGTCTGTTCGTGGTCAATCTGATGGCGGTGATTTCGTATCCGCAGCTTTTCATGTTCGAATGCCCGGCAGCGATCAACGACCACTTTTATTGGGGCCTGCTGTTGCTGGTGATTGCGGCGTTTGGACCGGGCCGCGCCTCGCTTGATGCAATGCTGAAAAGCCCGTCCGGCAAGGTCTGACAAGGCGCTGCGGCGCCTTGCCGGACTTGCGCCCTACGACCTGACCCACGACGTTAACCGTGGTTGCGATGAAGTGCGGAATTCAATATTGGTGATGCCGATCGAGCCGGCCGGCCCGCTCAGAAAGCCGAGCCCGGGCTTGACCGGAAACAGGAAATTGTCGCGCAGGAAAATATCGGTGTGACAGTTCGAACTGGCGTTGTACAACTGGGCCTTGATTTCCTGCCAGACGCCTTCGCTGACCCAGCCGTACAGGAACAACTGATTTGGATACAACGCACTGTCCGAATCCAGGTAGCCTTTCTGTCCGGGTTGCAGCGAGGGATGCGGTGGCGGCCTGTCGCCGATGAACAGGTCGATCCATCCTTCGCTGATCGAGTAGGCCTGTTCGGCCTCGTAACTGGATGGCTTGAGCAGCAACTGCCATTTGCAACTGAATTCGGCGCGCTTTTCGAGACCGAATTTGTCGGTCCACATCGACTGGCCATCACTGACCGTCAGCTGGGTACGAATCACCTGGCCAATCAACGAGGGTTCGAGCGCACGGACCTCATCGAGGTTTTCGTGCAGATTCCAGAACAGCCATTTGGTGCGCTCATTGTCAGACATGTCGACCAGGTCCGACACCGGTCGCTGGCCATAGGGCTCGATCGCCTTCATCACTTCCCTGCGAACGCGTTCATTGACTTCTTCGAGATCGGTACTTGGTCTTCTTGCTGACTCGTGGTCCATCGTTGGCTCCGAAGAATGTGACAGGTGACTACACATTTTAGGAGACATTTTGCAAATCACAAAGGTTGTGCTGCGGAGAGAATCCGATCTTGTTGACGCTACTTCATGTCAGGTCGTTGAGTTGACTTGCCAGCAGCCGTGCACGTTCGCGTCCAGCCGGACTCAGGGTGATGTGCAAACTGCCGCTGTGCACGAACAGCTCCTTTTCACGTTTTAACGTCGCCGAAAAATTGTTCGAGTCGTGGCATGCCTGCTCCTTGCAAACGGAACGAATCGTGTCGAGCGTCGTGTGTTCGGTTCCCATCAAGGCATTGGCGTGGGCCACCAGCAGCGCCGCATTGACCGTCTTGTTGGCCTTGTTGTTGCCCGGAAGCTCCTTCAGCAAACGCAGCTTGCCTTTGGATTGGGTGTACAGGTTGGAGAACCCCTCCAGGGCCTGCGGCACCGGTACCGACGGGCTCGATCCGGCTGGCGGTTTGCTTTCCGGCGCATTGCGCCAATTGGCGTTGGAGGCAATGACCTGGCTGATGACGACCTTGAGTCGCGCTAACTGATCCGCAACAAAGACTTCGCTTCCTTCAATTTCGACAATGCCCTCGCGCGCCGAAACGACGACGCGCGCCTTGCTTGAAGATGAGATGGCATCCTCTTCGCCGGCTTTGATATTCATGAATGCTCCACCGAAAAAATATTGATGTTGACCGCCCGGACCTTGAACGTGACGCCGGATGGACACGGTTTCCATGCTGCGTTTGCGCCGCGGGTTTTGTTCGCACGAACACCGCAGGCTGGTTGTCCTCAACAGGGCGGCTTTGGCGGGCGGCCTGGAATCCGGTTCATGACAGGTACGCATGAATCCATAAAACAGCCATTCTTGTAACCATAAGGCGCGCTCTGATTTTAACCAGAAAATGCCATTGGCTGATGAAATAAGGATGTTTTTTCGTCGATAAAATAATAAATTGTCATTTTATGGACGAAAGGCGGCAACCGCTGCGCCTGCAGTGTTGAGTTGCCGTTGTGGGTGGCCGCACAGGGCGTTTGGTTCGCCCTGTTTTTTGCCCGCGTGCGGTGGTCGTCCGAGACTACAGCTGGCGCGCCTGAAAGGTGTCGCACTCGGACACCTTGCCGCTGGTGATGCCACGCTTGAACCAGCGTACGCGTTGTTCCGAGCTGCCGTGCGTGAACGAATCCGGCACCACATGACCCTGGGCCTGGCGTTGCAGCGCATCGTCGCCGATGGCGGTGGCGGCGTTCAATGCGGTGTCGACGTCGCCGTTTTCAAGAATGGAACGCGCTTCGTTGGCATGGTAGGCCCAGACGCCGGCAAAGCAGTCAGCCTGCAATTCCAGTCTGACCGACAACGCATTGGAACGGGTTGGTGTGGCATTGCGCCGGGCTGCATCGACCTTGTCGGAAATGCCCATCAGGTTTTGCACGTGATGCCCGACTTCGTGCGCGATCACGTAGGCCTGGGCAAATTCACCTTCGACATGAAAACGCTCACGCATCAGTTTGTAAAAGCTCAAATCGATGTACACCTTCTGATCGGCCGGGCAGTAAAAGGGGCCAGCGGCGCTCTGTCCCTGGCCGCAGCTGGTCTGCGTGCTGCCACTGAACAGCACCAGTTTCGGCCTGACGTACTGGCTTCCCTGGGCTTGAAACAACTGGGTCCAGACATCTTCCGTGTCGGCCAGCACCACCTTGACGAAGCGCGCCGCCTGATCACTGGCGGGCGGGGCGCGTGCAGGCGATTGCTGGGCGGGTGCGATCGATCCGCCATTGCCGCTGAGCAGATTAATCACCGTCATCGGATTGATGCCGAGGAAGTACGACCCCGCCAGCGCCAGGACGATGGTGCCGATGCCAACCGAGCGTCCGCCAAATCCGAAGCCGCCGCCGCCACCGCCGGAGTCATCGCCGCGCCGGTCTTCCACATTGTCGCTTTCGCGATTGCCGTCCCATTTCATGATGCAGTCCTCGTGTTGAATGGGCTGTTTATAGCACAGCCAAAACCGGAATTCGGTGCTTCAGCGTACGATCAGCCGGAAGGTCAGATTGATCCTCGCTCCGGCCGGCCCACGTTCCTTGTCGACCGCATGTTTCCAGTGCTGCTGGGTCGCGCCAGCCATGAGCAGCAGGGTGCCGTCGGTGAGCGGCAGCGCTGCGGTCTTCAATTCGCGCCGCGTCTTGTGCCTGAGTTTGAAGATTCGGGTTGCACCCAGGCTCAACGAGGCGATCACCGGCGCCGGTCCCAGTTCGGATTCATCGTCGCTGTGCCAGCCCATGCTGTCCTGCTCATTGCGGTACAGATTCAGCAGCACGCTGTTAAACGTTCGCCCGCTGGCCGCTTCGATATCGCGCCTGATCTGCTGCAGCAAGGCGCTCCAGGGATGCATCGGCAGGGTCAGGCCGGAATAGGTGTACTGCGTCCCCGCGTCGCCATGTGCAGCCACCAGTCGCGGCTGCCAATGGCGTTTGCCGAACAGCGTAATCTGCTCCTGGCGCCAGGCCGTGCTTGCGCTGAGTTCCTGGAACATCGCATGGCGTTCGCTGGCGCCATAAAAGTCAGGTTGAAAATGGATCTCGGCGTCAGGCAGTGGCAGCCGTTCGAGTCCGGCGACGGGAGCCGAAAACAGGTTGTGATCCGGATGCATGGTCGTAATCCGTATCAGGGGGCATTGACCCTGATGCGCACACCGTCCAGGCTAACCACCTGTCCAGCGCGGATCTTGCAGGTCTTGCGCAATTCGATCTGACCGTCGACTGACACATGTCCGCCCGCCACCAGCATCTTGCCGGCGCCGCCGCTGTCGCAAATGCCAACCAGTTTCAACAACTGGTTGAGTTCGACGTACTCGTCATTCAAGGCAAAGTCGAGTTGCTGGATGGGTTGTCGTGATCGCGTCATGGCCGTCATGACCCGAATGCGGCAACGCCGAACAGTCCCAGCACACTGGCATAACCAACGAACCAGGCCACTGAGCGCAGGCTCGGTTTGTCGGCCAGATAGAACGCGGTGTAGGCCAGGCGGGCCAGGACGAAGACGATAGCAAGCGCATCGATGTAGAACGGATCGGCATCGAGCTGCGTTGCCGCCAGGACGGCGACGGCGAAGAACGGAAAGGCTTCGAAATGATTGCGATGGGCGTAATCGGCGCGACGTCGCAAGCCTTGTTGTTGCTCCAGCCAGGCGCGCGGTTCGGCATTGTCGAAGTCGCGTCGCCCCGCTTTGGCAATGCCAATGGTCAGGACCGGCAGAATGCCAGCGATCAGAATGCACCAGAATGCGAGCGGCATATTGTTCCTGTGAAGTGGGTTGAGAAATTCAGTCGGGCAGATTATCGATGACAACCGGTTCGATCACATCGGCCGGAACGAAGCCAAACACGCGGCCATAAAAATACAATTCGGCCTCCAGCGCGCGGCGAATGTTTTCGGCGCGCCGGAATCCATGTGCCTCGCCTTCGAACCGGATGTACGCCACCGGCAGGCCTTTGGCGCGCACTGCGTCGTACATCACCTGCGCCTGCGCTGGCGGCACCACCTTGTCGTCCATGCCCTGGAACAGAATCAGCGGCGCCGACAGGCGCTCGGTAAAGTGAATCGGCGAGCGTGCCACATAGAGCGCCTGTTGCGCTGGCCACGGGCCGACCAGGCTGTCCAGATAACGCGACTCGAACTTGTGGCTGTCAGCCGCCAGCGTTTCCAGATCGCTGACGCCGTAGTAGCTCGCGCCGGCCTTGAAGTCATCGTGAAACGTTAGCGCTGCCAGCGTGGTGTAGCCGCCTGCGCTGCCGCCGCGAATCGCCAGCTGGCGAACATCGGCGGCGTTGCGCGCAACCAGGTAGCGCGCAGCATGCAACGCATCGTCGACATCGACCACGCCCCAGTTGCCATTGAGGCGTTGCCGGTAAGCGCGACCATAGCCGGTACTGCCGCCATAGTTGACGTCGACCACGGCAAAGCCGCGGCTGGTCCAGAACTGGATGGACAGATTCAGGGTGGCGCTGGCGGCAGAAGTCGGGCCACCGTGGTTGAACACCAGCAGCGGTGGTTTGGCGCCAGCCGGAGCGACAAAGTCACGATTGGCCGGGGCGTAAAAAAAGGCATGGGCGTCACGGCCGCCGGTGGTCGGGAAAGTGATGGCCTGCGGCACCGACAGATAACCCGGGTCGACCTGCAGCGAGATGGCGCGTTTGAGGATGTGGTGCGTGCGGGTGCGCAGATCGAGCCGGACCACGGCGTCCGACAGCGTCGGCGCACCGCCGATGAACACCACGAAATCGGTGCCGACCTTGAGGTCGCTGATCTTGCGAAACGGTGTGGCAATCTCGTCCAGCACGCCGGATTCAGGATCAAGGATGGCCAGATGCCAGTCGCCATCCTGTGCGTAGCTGCACACGATGCGACCATCGCCATCGAAACCGTAGGTCGAGATACCAAGCACCCAGAGCGGCCGGCCAAACTCGGCTGCCATTGGACACAGGGCCTGTGCGGCGCCGCCGCGCCGGCGGTACAGATTCCACCAGCCGCTTCGTTCAGAGATGAAATGCAGTTCACCGGCGGGCGACCAGGTTGGCTGGAACACCGGATCGTCGATGCCGCCGGCGATCGCGCTGGCCGGCGCAAGCGTGCCGTCGGGGCCGATCTCGGCGCACCACAGCACAGTGCCATCCCATGGCATGTTCGGATGGTCCCAGCTCAGCCAGGCCAGCGTGCAACCATCCGGGCTCAGGCGCGGCGCGGCATAAAAATCGCAACCTTGTTGCAGGATGGTCTGGCCGCCGTCGGCGAGGTCGATGGCCACCAGCGTATTGACTGCCTCGCGCACACCTTCGGAATGATCTTCGCGCACACAAATCAGGCGTTGACGCCGTTCATCGAGGACGGCATCGGCAAAGCGCATCGGGCCTTCCGCCGTCAGTGGCGTCGGCGTGTCGGCACCGCGCTGGCGGAACAGGCGACCATCGGCATAGTTCGAAAAATAGATCGTGTCGCCACTGATCAGCATCGCACCGCCGCCATATTCATGCACCCGCGTGCGGACGTTGAATCCGGCCGCGGTCAGGTCGGTGGCGGGGGCCTCGGTGTTTGCGCGCACGATGACGCTGCGGCCCTGTTCGCGCGCGCGACCTTCGATCCAGAAAATGGCATCGCCGGCGATGGCCGGTTGATCCAGTCCAACCGACTCGGCGACGATTGCCGCCGATGTAATCGGCGAGGTCCAGCTGCCAAATGGCGCGACCTGTGATGCGTTGGTATTCATGCCAGTCCCGTTCCGGTTATCCAAACAACTTGCCCCACATTGCCACCACCAGCTCGATCAGGATCAGCAACACGATGTACCACTCGACCCGGTGCGAGCTTTGATAGCGCACCGTTTCGACCAGGGTTTCGGCGGTGCGCGACAGCGTGGCCAGTTTGCGATCGAGCGCGACGGCGCGTTCACGCAATTCATAATCGCCTTCGAGCCGGGCATACAAACCGTTGAGGTGCGGGTTGTCCCACAGGACATCGGGGCGATCCATGACTTCGGCGCGTCCGGTCAGGCGATGCTCCGAGAGCAGCATGCTGCCCACGGCTTTCAACAGTTCGCTGGATTTTACTGAAAACTTGCCGTCGTCGGCGAGGTCCTGCGCCAGTGGCTCGATGCGATCGAAGTCACTGGCGGCGCGGCGTTCCTGAAACGACAGCATGGCCGCTTTGGACAGGGCTTCGGCCAGCAATTGCAGGCGTTCCAGATCGGCGCTGCGAATGCGCACCTTGGAGCCATACGGGCCTTCATCGGCTTGTCCGTCGATGGTGACCCAGACGGTTTCCTCGGTCAGCGCATCGCCGACGCCGCTCATGTTGTCGCTCAGCCCGCTGATGAGCCAGGCGCGATCGCCCGGCTCTTCGGCAAACAATGCCAGCGCGCCGTAGCGGAAAATCGCCGCCACGCCACCGCCGGGCAAACGCGTCATCCACGGTGATTGCCCGATGATGGGGATATGCCCGGTGGTGCGGATGTCGATGCGTTCGGCGATGATCAGTGCGCTGGCCTGGAAGTGGTCCAGCGCGATCAGCAGTTTGGGCGGCCGCGGTCGTGCGCTCTTTGCCATCGGCTCGCCGGTGCCTTTGTTGTCGGGTGCGCGTGAGCGCGGCTTGCGGGTAGAGGGCAGCAATCGATTCATGTTGGGTCAATGTGCATTGGGCTGTCGCCAAGATAACCGAATTCGCAGCCCGATGCCGTCACCATCGCCGCCGTCATTGCGGTTCCGGCGCAATCAGCTCGACATAATCGTAGACCGCCACCAGAATTTCCTCGCCGCGTGCATCGACATTGGCGGACAGGTGGTCGATTTCGCCGAACAGCGCATCGATACTGCGTGCGCCGCCACTGCCGTCGAACAGCCGGCTGCTACGATGGGACTCCCAGCGCTGCATCTCGTCATCCGTGAGGGTGGACGGGAAATTGCGGGCACGATAGCGAAACACCAGTTCTTCCAGCCGCGCATCGTCGAAATGCAAGCGCGCGCTCGCCAGCGCTGCCGGTGCCAGCGCACGCAGTTCGGTCAGACGGCGACGATCGCCGTTGCCGATGAAGCCGCCGTACAAATCCTCGTCGACGTCGGGGCTCGGTTCCGGCGGGCGTTCGAACACCTGCTGCCAGATATCGCTCATGTCGGGCAGGGCGGCGGCGATGTCGGCATGGTGCAGCGCCTGCGTCAGATCGATGTTCCAACGCGTGGCCATGGCGGGCGTCAAGGTCTTCAGGTTGCCCACCACCATCGGCGATTTGTTCAGATGAATGGTTTTGATCGGCAACCGCGTCACGCCCTCCGGCAGATCGGCCGCCTTGCTGAACAGGCGCCTGCGGATGGCGGCGGCATCGAGTTGCGCCAGCTCGCTCGGGTCGGCTGACAAATCCCAGCCAATCACTTCATTCTTGTTGGTCGGATGCACTGCAAGCGGCCACATCACCGCCAGGCAGCCATGCTCGGTCGCGAACATGCCCGACACGTGCAAAAACGGCTTGCGTGCCGGCAGGCCGATTTCGGCCATGACCCGATCTTTTTTATGCAGCGCAAAGCAGAAGTCGAACAACTTGGGTTGCTGCGTGCGAATCAGTCGCGCCAGTGCAATGGTGGCGCGCACATCGGACAACGCATCGTGGGCAGCTTCGTGGGCGATGCCATTGGCGACGGTCAGCTGTTCGAGGCGGAAGCTCGGCTTGCCGTCCTCGTGCTGCGGCCAGACGATGCCGTCCGGGCGCAATGCATGCGTCATCCGCACCACGTCGAGCAGATCCCAGCGGCCGCAACGGTTTTGCCACTCGCGCGCATACGGATCGATCAGATTGCGCCAGAACATGAAGCGCGTGATCTCGTCATCGAACCGGATCGTGTTGTAGCCCACGCCGACCGTGCCGTCGACACTGAAGGCTTGCTCGATGGCGGCGGCGAATTGATATTCCGGCAGTCCCCGCTCAAGGCATAGTTGCGGCGTGATCCCGGTGATCAGGCACGATTGCGGATCGGGCAGGTAATCATTGGCGGGCTGGCAGTACAGCATGATCGGCGCACCGATTTCGTTAAGTTCGGCGTCGGTGCGAATGGCGGCAAATTGCGCCGGCCGGTCGCGCCGTGTCTGGATGCCGAAGGTTTCGTAGTCATGCCAGAGAAAGGTATGTGAAGACATCGTGATCCGATTGGTGTTGCACTCAGGCAGATTTGGCCAGCAGGGTGAAATGCTCGACCACCGGTGGGCCGGCGAAGAACGGTCCGACGATCGCGCGCCATTCGGCAAAGGCGGCTGATTCGCGGAAGTCAATCGTGTGGTTTTCGAGCGTGTCCCAGTAAATCATCAGCACGTAACGCTCCGGCGACTCGATGCTTTTGTTGATCTTGAAGCCCTGAAAGCCAACCGCATTGCGGATGACCTGGTCCAGACCGCGCTGGATGGCGCTATCAAACTCGTCCTGCTTGCCGGCCTGGATGCGGATGTCAGCGATTTCGAGAATCATGGTGGTCCAGTCAAAAAGTGTACGGGATGTGATTATCCCATTGAACTACTGGCGGGCGGTGCGCGTTGGCGTTAGAGTCCGGACATCCTGTCTGATTGCCTTGCCATGCCCCGTCCCCACCACCACGTCTACGTGATCGAACTTTCGCCCGATGTGCTGTACGAGGCGCGCTTCAAGCGATCCAATCCGGACTACCTGCCGGGGCGGCCGTGCGTGTATGTCGGCATGACCGGCTTGAATCCGGACCTGCGCTTTGACAAGCACAAGGCCGGCATTCAATCGAACAAGTTTGTGTTCACCTACGGCCTGCGCTTGCTGCCGCACTTGTATAAAATCTACAATCCGATGCCGTACCACGCCGCGCGCGATATGGAAGTCGAAGTGGCGATCGGATTGCGCGAAGCCGGCTATGGCGTCTGGCAGGCATGAAGACCACGGTATGATGCGCCCTTGATTCAGCAACAGTACGTCCGCAACAGCAAGGAAACCGCATGGCCAAAATAGAAGATGTCGTCAAGCGACAAAAGGAAGGCGCCAGGTTCGTCATCACCGCGCCGATGCTCGGTGTCAGCGAACAGGAGTTCGACGTGTTGGCCAATATCTGGATCGAGGAGGGTGGTGTCGGCTTTCAGGTTGCCGGCGTGCCGCATCGGACCTGTATCGACGGCGAGTTCTTCATCAATCGGGTGACGGTGGTCAAGCTGGCGCTGTGACCCGCTGATATGACATGTTGCCGTCGCTTTCGCGATGGCAGCGGCAGACAACAAAAAACCCACCGGACCAAAGTCAGGTGGGTTTCATGATATTCGTGGTAGGCCGTGCGGGATTCGAACCTGCGACCAACGGATTAAAAGTCCGCTGCTCTACCAGCTGAGCTAACGACCCGAAAGAACGAGATTATAAGAACTATGACCTCGTCTGTCAAACGCTGCGGCAAGATTACGGGAACTATTTTGCCTGTGACTCAACTTTTCATTGCGGCCGGCGAACCGGATGCTGCTGTTATTTCAGTACCGCGAGTCGTTCTTTGGCTGTTTGCGCAGCCGGCGTATTCGGATACTGTGCAACCAGGCTCTCAAGCGCCTTTTTCGCCGCCGAGCGTTCTTTCAGTTCGGCGTAGCTGCTGGCGATGTTGAGCAAGGCATCCGCTGCCTTCGGACTGTCCGGGTAGGTTTTGACGACCACCTGTTGCGCGGTGATGGCATTGCGATAGTCGCGTTGCGCGTAGTAGGCCGTACCCAGAAAATACTGCGCCGATGGGGCGAACCCGGATTGCGGGTAGCGCCGCATGAAGTCGACAAATTGCGCACTGGCCGTCTTGTAATCACCTGCCTTGAACACGGATAACGCCGCATCGTAGGCCTTCTGCTCGGCTGGCTCGACATTGGTTTCCTTGCCGTCGACAGTCAGCTTTTGCGGTTCAAGCTTGCGCAAGCGGGTGTCGAGATCGACATAGAAATCCTTCTGTCGTTGCTGGGTATTGGCCAGTTCATTGGTCAACAGCTCCACTTGCCCACGCAGTTTTGCGATTTCCTGACGCAGTTGCTCGTTCTGGCCGGCGACATCAAGCAAACTGTTCTTGTCCGCTTTCGCGTCGAGTTTGCCTTCGGTCTCGCGCCGCAGCGCATCGATGCGAAGGCGTATGTCGAGCACGGCCTTGCGCGCCTCTTCATCGTCAAACAGTCCGGCCCGCGCGGGCAGGGTGAAGGAAGAAACCGCGCTGACGAGCAACGCGGCAAAGATGGTTTTTTTGAAGGGCGTCATGGTCATGAATCAGTGCATCAATAAACGATGTCGGCGCGACGGTTTTCTGCCCATGCTGCTTCGTCACTACCCGTTGCCTTTGGTTTTTCCTTGCCCAGCGAAACTGCCTCAAGCTGGCCTTCAGGGACACCCAGCAGGCTCAGCGCCTTGCGCACGGCTTCCGAACGCTTTTGACCCAGTGCCAGATTGTATTCACGGCCACCGCGTTCATCGGTATTGCCCTGGATGATGACCTTGCGTGATTTGTTGGCGCTCAGATATTTGGCATGCGCTTCGATCACGGATTTGAACTCGTCCTTGACGGTGTAGCTGTCGTAATCAAAGTACACGCTGCGTTTGGCCAGCACGCCTTTCGGATCATCCAGCGGATCGACGGATCCGGCATTGACCGTGTTGACCGCACGCGTGTCAACCGGCGCAGTGTTGGCGCCCGATTTCCCGCCGCGATCTTCGACCGGTGGTTTTTCGTCAAGTTTGGTGGATGAGCATGCTGAAAACAGCATGGCGCTCATGGTGATCACGGCAAGGGTCGACAAGGTACGCATGTATTTCTCCTGATGATGGTTGGGTGTGACGGTGAATTATTTGATGAATGGGCCCCAGGTCGGCTCGCGAATGTCGCCAGCCTGAGTCGTAACACGTTGCTTGATCCGACCATCGACGGATACTACCGCAAGCGACCCACGGCGGCCCGATTCGGTGGCGTACATGATGTATTTGCCGTTTGGCGAAAAGCTCGGTGACTCATCTTTGGTCGTATCTGACAAGCGCAGCTCCTGGCCATTGGACAGGTCCAGTGCGAACAGCTGGAAGCTGCCGTCGCGCCGCGAAATGTAGGCCAGCGTCTTGCCATCCGGCGACACGCGCGGGCTGATGTTGTAGGCGCCCTTGAAGGTGACGCGCTGTGGCTCGCCGCCGCTGGCGCTCATCTTGTAAATTTGTGGTCCGCCGCTGCGGTCACTGGTGAAGTAAATCGTCTGCCCATCAGCGGAGAATTGCGGTTCGGTGTCAATGCCGCTGGTGTTGGTCAGGCGTCGCAGTCCACTGCCATCTGCATTGACGATGTACGACTGGGTCAGGCCATCACGCGACAAGGCGACAGCCAGACGGGTGCCGTCGGGAGACCACGATGGCGCGGAATTGCTGCCCTTGTAGTTGGCCAGCACGGTGCGTTGCCGCGTGACCAGATTCTGAATGTAAATGACCGGCTTCCGGTTCTCGAACGAGACATACGCGACCTTGGTGCCGTCCGGCGACCAGGCTGGTGAAATGATCGGCTCGTTGGAGCGCAGCGCGACGTTGATGTCTTCGCCATCGGCATCGGCAACTTCCAGGCGATATTCCTTCCCGGACTTGGTCACATAGGCGATCCGGGTGGCGAACGCACCGCGTGCACCGGTCAGCTTTTCAAAAATATCGTCGGCGATCTTGTGTGCGGTGACACGTGTTCGGGCTTCCGGCGCAGCCAGCGACAAGGCCGACAGCGAGGCGCTCTTGACCGTATCGAGCAGGCGATAGCGCACGTCGTAACGGCCATCGGCGAGTTTTTGCACGCTGCCAACCACCAGCGCATCGGCGCCGCGCGATTTCCAGTCGCCGTAGTTGATCGCCGCGGTCTCGGACAAGGTGGCGTTGGCATCGATGATTTTGAACAGTCCGCTGCGTGCCAGATCTTCCTTGATGATGGCACTGACTTGCGCAGGGGCGATGGATTCGTCGGCAAAGCCGGCAATCGCGATCGGAATCTGATTGGCGCCGACGCCGGAGATATCGATACGCAGTTGCGCATCGGCGGCGTTGGTGAGCAACAGGGCGAAGGTGGCGATGAATAGTTTTTTCATGGGCAGATCAATTTTTCGGTTTGTGAGACACGGTAAAGCCAGACGGCGCGATACCCGATTTGTCAGGGGGGAACGGTTGCGATTTTTCAATCGCACGTGACACTGCTTCGTCGAAACCGGGCAAGCCGGAGGATTTCACTTTTCTGATCCCGCGTACCGATCCATCCGGTAACAGATCGACAGCGTACTCGACCGCGGGATTGCCTTCTGTGTCTTCGGGCACATTGAAAACGGTATTCGATTTGATCTTTGCGCCGACTTTCTGGATATAACTCGGGTCACCACGCGGCCCCTGGCTTTTCGGCGCGTCACCGGAGCCACCGGTGCCGACCGCGGCGCCGCCGGCAATGCGGCGCATTTCTTCATCGCGAATTTTCGCCAGCTTCTTGTTGTCCAGGTCATCGGTCTTGCGCTTCTTGTCGAGCTCGGCTTTCTTGAGCTCGGCGTCAAGTTTGGCTTTCTCAGTCTTCTCCTTGTCGAGTTTTGCCTGCTCCAGCTTGACCTTGTCCTGTTTGTCCTTCTCGAGCCGCTTCTCGTCGGCCTGCTTTTTCAGCTTCTGCTCGCGCTCTTCCTCGAGGCGTTCTTTCAACTGTTCGGCCTTGCGCTTTTTCTCCTGCTCCAGCGCGATGTCGGGATCGACCGGCTTCACCAACGGCGTTGGCGGCTCGACCTTTGGAATCGGTTTGGGCGTTGGCGCGGGTTTCTCTTCCGCTTGCGGTTTTGGTTCCGGGCGTGCAAGCGGCGCCGCCTCGCGTATCTGGGGACTCCACACTTCTGCTTCGACGGCAATAGGGGTTTCGTTTTGCCAGCGCACACCGATCCACAGGAAGGCCAGCAACACGGCATGCATGGCCGCGGCCAATGCGATCGCGCGTGCTCGCCCGGGTTCTCGCGGAACCGAAGGAGGTGTGCCGTCTTTCATCGGCATGTCAGGACTTGGTCGCAAGTCCGACCCGCACAATGCCAAATTTCTTCGCTTCGGAAATCAGCTGGATGACGTCGTCGTAGCGGCTTTCCTTGTCACCCGAAATCATGACCGGCAGATCGGGATTGGCTTCGTGAATGGCGCGCAATTTCTGCAGTAAATCACTGCGGCTGCTCGCCGATTCCGGCTTGGCGCCGCCGCTTTTCTGGCCGTTGATGCCGATGGTCGCGGCGGCGTCAGGCTTGAGCGAAATCTGAATGTACTCGGACGGAGGCAAGGATGATTTTTCGGCCGTCGGCAAATTGATAACACCCGGATTCGTCAGCGGCGCCGCGACCATGAAGATCACCAACAATACCAGCATCACGTCAATGTACGGCACGACATTGATCTCGGCCTTGAATTTGCGGCTGCGGTTGCTGCGTAACGAGGAGCTCATGGTTAGCGCACCTGACGCTGGAGGATATTCGAGAACTCTTCGATGAAGCTTTCGAAACGAATTGCCAGGCGGTCGATGTCATGGGAAAAGCGGTTGTACGCAACGACCGCAGGAATCGCAGCGAACAGGCCGATGGCAGTTGCGACAAGCGCTTCGGCGATGCCGGGCGCCACCGCCGAAAGCGTAGCCTGTTGCACGTTGGCCAGGCCGCGAAAGGCATTCATGATGCCCCACACTGTACCAAACAGGCCGACGTACGGCGACACCGATCCCACCGAGGCAAGAAATGACAGGTGCGATTCAAGGGCATCCATTTCGCGTTGATAGGCCGCCCGCATCGCCCGACGGGCGCCGTCGATCAACGGTGCACCGTCGCCGGAATTGCGTTGCGATGCCGATGCCTTGCCCTTGTTGAATTCACTCATGCCCGCAGCAAAAATGCGCTCCTGCGCACCGGTTTCGCCACCGGTGCGGCGGCGGTTCGACGCGGCATCCTGATACAGCGTATTGAGATCGCCACCGGCCCAGAAAGCGCGTTCGAATTCTTCGGTCTGCGCGCGCGCGCTGCTGATCGCAAACATCTTGCGGAAAATGTAGGTCCAGCTCATCAGCGAAACGGTCATCAGCAGCGCCAGAACCAGCTGGACCAGGATGGACGCGTTGGTGATCAGCGCGAGGAAGGAAAGATCTTGAGTGACGGTCATTGATTTTTTGTTGGTTGATACTGCTTATGCATTGAGAATACGGTTCAGGGCGTTAAATCGGATCAGGGTTGCAGACAATCGAGGACGCGGCGCGGGATACCATTTGGACGGAAGGTCGCGCAACTGACACAACCCACTTTGATGCGCCCGACTGCCAGCAATTCCCGGCCTGCCGCAGAGCATCGCCATGCTTCTTGCAAAAATTGCACTGAGGCACGTCCGAGACGTTCGACCATGACTGTCAGTTTCAGTTCATCGTCAAGTCGCGCCGGGGCATGATAGTCGACGCTGGTGCTCTTGACGACGAACATCACACCGTCCGTTTGCGTCAGCGTTGATTGGGTGACGCCCAGTTCACGCAGCCATTCAGTGCGCGCCCGTTCGAAAAATTTCAGGTAGTTCGCGTAGAAGACGACGCCGCCGGCGTCGGTGTCCTCATAGTAGACACGCACCGACCAGCTAAACGCACCTTCAGGAGCGGCTTGCGGCAATGCGCTCATCGGAATGCAATGTTCATGGATTGCGCTTGATCGTGAACGGTGAGAATCCCTGGCAGGTCGGCATCATCTCGATGTAGTTGACGTTGACGTGGGCCGGCAGCGTCGCGATCCAGAACGCAGTGTCTGCGATATCGCCGGCGTTGAGCGGGACCGTGCCCTCGTACACTTTGGCGGCTGCGGCGTCGTCACCACGCATGCGGACATTGGAAAATTCGGTGCCGCCACACAGGCCCGGCGCAATATTGGTCGCCCGTACGCCGGTCCCGACCAGATCGGCGCGCAGATTGACGGTGAATTGATCGACGAACGCCTTCGTTGCGCCATACACATTGCCACCGGGGTAGGGATAGGCGCCGGCGGTCGAGCCGATGTTGATCACCGTGCCGCTGCCGCGCGCAACCATGGCCGGCAGCATCAGGCGCGTCATCGTGACCAGTCCCTTGCAATTGGTTTCGATCATGGTTTCCCAGTCCTCCAGCGAGGCTTGCTGGGCCGGCTCGACACCCAGCGCAAGTCCGGCATTGTTGATCAGGACGTCGATGTCGCGCCATGCATCGGGCAGGGAGGCAAGGGCGGCGGTAATTGACGCCTTGCTGGTGACATCCATTTCAACAGCGAGCAATTGCCCGCCCAGTTCAGCGCCCAGTGCATCGAGGCGCTCCTTGCGTCGACCCGTGGCAATGACCTTGTGACCATTACTGGCGAACTTGCGCGCCATTTCAGCCCCAAAGCCCGAGGTGGCGCCGGTAAGTAATACGATCATGAGTTTTCCTTTACTGGAGGCTGGCTGAGAATGTGCAAAATTGTAGCCGAAAGCGCGGCCAGTGCCGCTGCGGTTATCCCTTGAATCACGGCGCGCCTTGCTCAATAGTCTGGGTTCCCTTACAATTTGGGACCATTTCGTCTCACGTGACTGGCGAAAACGCAGCCCGCATCGGGCTGCCAATAAGGTGGATACCACCGGGGAACGTGAGATTTCATTTAGCCGTTCGCCTGGGCAGCCCAAAAATGGAACGCACGAATGAGGCTGCCTGTCCGTTTCCATCGGCCCTCACTCGATCCATGCAATATCGTATTGCACGTTCATCGATTGGAGTATGTCATGTTCAATAAAAATCTTACCCTCGCCAAGGTTGACCCGGAACTGTGGTCAGCAATCCAGCTTGAAACCACCCGCCAGCAGGATCACATCGAGTTGATCGCTTCCGAGAACTACACGTCACCGGCGGTCATGGAGGCGCAGGGCTCGCAACTGACCAACAAATATGCCGAAGGCTATCCAGGCAAGCGCTATTACGGCGGTTGCGAATACGTCGACATGGCCGAAACCCTGGCAATCAATCGGATCAAAGAGCTGTTTGGTGCAGAAGCTGCCAATGTGCAGCCGAACTCGGGCTCGCAGGCCAATCAGGGCGTCTTTTTTGCCGTGCTCAAGCCGGGCGATACGATCATGGGCATGTCGCTGGCCGAAGGTGGGCATTTGACGCACGGGATGCCATTGAACATGTCGGGCAAGTGGTTCAATGTTGTGTCGTATGGTTTGAATGCTGCCGAAGAAATTGATTACGAAGCGATGGAGGCGCTAGCGCGCGAGAAAAAGCCAAAGCTGATCATCGCCGGCGCTTCGGCCTATTCATTGCGCATCGACTTCGAACGTTTCGCAAGAATTGCGAAAGAGGTCGGTGCCTATTTCATGGTCGACATGGCGCATTACGCAGGCTTGATTGCAGCCGGGGTCTACCCCAATCCGGTGCCGCACGCGGATTTTGTGACGTCGACGACCCACAAATCCTTGCGCGGTCCACGTGGCGGCATCATTCTGATGAAGGCCGAGTTCGAGAAAATCATCAATTCGGCGATCTTCCCTGGTATCCAGGGCGGCCCACTGATGCACGTGATCGCAGGCAAGGCAGTGGCTTTCAAGGAAGCTTTGGCACCTGAATTCAAGACGTATCAGGAGCAAGTCCTGAAGAACGCCGATGCCCTGGCCAAAGCATTGATCTCGCGCGGTTTGCGGATTGTGTCCGGTCGCACCGAGTCGCATGTGATGCTGGTCGATCTGCGCGCCAAGAACATCACCGGCAAGGAAGCCGAGGCCATTCTGGGTTCGGCGCACATGACATGCAACAAGAACGCCATCCCGAACGATCCGGAAAAGCCGTTTGTGACGTCGGGTATCCGTTTGGGTAGCCCGGCGATGACAACACGTGGCTTTACCGAGATCGAAGCTACGCGGGTGGGGCATCTGATTGCGGATGTGCTGGATAATCCGCACGACGCTGCGACGATCGAGCGCGTCAAGGCGCAGGTTCAGGAAATGACGAAGGCCTTTCCTGTTTACGGCTGATAACGTGGAGCGCGCCGACGGTCATTCGCCTGGCGCGCGTGCAAGATGAAATGCCCATTCTGCCAGCACGATGAAACACAAGTCCTCGACACCCGAGTGTCCGAGGAAGGTGACTCGATCCGCCGACGGCGGCGGTGCGCCAGTTGTGAAAAACGGTTTACGACATACGAACGCATCGAGCTGACCATGCCGGCGATCGTGAAGAAGAACGGTAGCCGAACGGACTTCGATTCTTCCAAACTGCGCGGCAGTCTGATGCTGGCGCTGCGCAAGAGACCGGTTTCTGCCGAGGCAGTTGACGCGGCAATCCATCGCATCGAGGAAAAAATCCGGTCCAGCGGCGAGCGTGAAATCATGTCGGGGCATATCGGCGAACTCGTCATGCGCGAACTGCGTCGCCTCGACAAGATTGCCTATATTCGCTTTGCGTCGGTATACAAGAGTTTTGAAGATGTCACCGAATTTCAGGATGCAATCGCCGAGATCGGGCAGGAGCGCAAATCCGAAAAAAAACCGTAATACGATTTATATTGATTGGTTGGCCGGAAACGCTTGCTAATCTTCAAGGGGCTTTGATATAGTTCGGCTCCCGTCAAAAGGCGGGCAAGAAGAGGTTGTGGTGCTGGTCGGTTTGTTGTCTGGTTTTGTTACGCGGTACGGTGCGAAATTGGGTAGCGAAAGGGGTTGACG
>NZ_JAXCHT010000023.1:0-66853 GCF_035984655.1 Actimicrobium sp. GrIS 1.19
TCATCTTGGGGGAAGTGTTGATGGCTATCTTGCTATAACGGTTATGCTTCGAAATAGGTTGGCCGGTATCGACGAATAAATCCGCGTTTCCTTAGCATAAAGAGCATTTTTCATTACTGGATCGCCTCGTTCCCACGTCAACGCCGGCGGCGCAGAATGGCCCGCGCGGACGCCTTCTGGTTCACCCGCGCAATGTGCAATCCCGGCCGGTCGCGGTGCGGTGTGTGAGCGGTGTAGGCATCCGCCTGATTCCTGCACGCTGCGCGGTCGATGCTGGTCGTTTGCTCATGGCTTATTTTGGACATTTGAAAAAAGCCATTACATCTCTTGTCAAACCTAAATTCAAATGTCCGGCTTGGGGGTGCGGCGTAAAACTTGGACTATTTGGAGGTAGTTCATGTATTCATACGAAGACCGCATTCGAGCAGTTGAGCTCTATATAAGCTTCGGAAAACGTGCTGCAGCGACCGTTCTGCAGTTGGGTTATCCAAACGTCAAGGCACTCAAGACCTGGTATCGGGAATACGAACAAACTCGCGATTTGAAGGTGGGTCGTGTCGCTACCTGGCAGAGATATTCTGACGAACAGAAACAGGCAGCAGTGGATCATTATTTGGAGCATGGTCGTTGCCTTGCTGGAACAGTGAAGGCACTTGGATATCCATGCACTGAAACGCTTATTGTGTGGATTGAAGAACATCACCCTGAAATGCGGCACCAGGTTCTTGGCCACGCGGCAGTCGTGCCGCGTTCTCCAGAGCTCAAGGAGGCGGCAGTCATTGCGCTTTGCACCAGGCAGGTAAGTGCCCAAGCAATTGCTCAAAAGCTGGCGGTTAGCAGGCCGACGCTGTACAACTGGAAGAATCAGCTACTTGGTCGTGAGACTTCCTCATCCATGAAACGCCAGAACGATTCATCAATAGATTCAGAGCAGACGGAGCTGCAGCGGCAACTCGAATCGCTTCGGCGCGACATTCGGCAGTTGCAGCTTGAACGCGATCTCTTGAAGAAGGCCAATGAACTGCTAAAAAAGGGCCTGGGCGTCGACCTCCCGCTCCTGACAAACCGGGAGAAGACGATACTGGTTGACGCCCTGAAGCAAACCTATGTGCTGTCGGAACTCTTGATCGAACTTGGCCTTGCCCGGAGCTCCTATTTTTATCACCGTGCCTGTCTCCGGAGGCCTGACAAGTATGCAACGGAGCGCCTTGCCATCAAAGATGTCTACGATTGCAATCATCGTTGCTATGGATATCGGCGGATGCGGGCGGCACTTGGCAAGCAGCAGGTGTACATCTCTGAGAAAGTCGTGCAACGCTTGATGAAGCAGGAATGCCTGGTGGTTACAGCTACCAGGCGGCGTCGGTACGGATCTTATCTTGGAGAAATCAGTCCTGCACCAGAGAATCTGATCAACCGCGACTTTCAGGCTGCGATCCCGAATGCGAAGTGGCTTACCGACATCACAGAATTCCAGATTCCAGCTGGGAAAGTTTATCTATCGCCCATCATCGACTGCTTCGATGGCTTGGTTGTCAGTTGGACTATTGGCACGCGTCCAGACGCCGACCTTGTGAACACGATGTTGGATGCTGCTATCGAGACGGTGGCCAGGGGCGGTGACCGGCCCATCGTTCACTCCGATCGTGGCGCCCACTACCGATGGCCTGGATGGCTCTCACGGATGAACAACGCTAAGCTGACTCGTTCGATGTCGCGCAAGGGATGCTCACCTGACAATTCGGCATGTGAAGGCTTCTTTGGACGGCTGAAAACGGAGTTGTTTTATCCTCGAAACCGGAAGGCCATCACTGTTGAGCAGTTCATTCAGATAATCAATTCCTACATCCACTGGTATAACGAAAAGCGTATCAAGATATCCCTTGGCTCACTCAGTCCCCGAGAATATCGCGAGAGCCTTGGCATTGCCGCGTAAACCAGTCCAAGTTTTACGCCGCACCCCCAAACCGGACATTACTATTTGGGGTCAACATCTCTATTTCGCATAATGTATGTTATGTCAAATGAGATCGGTGGAACCCAGGCGTGGCGCTCTGTCTTCAAAAGCGCATTCGGCCACCCTCTGCAGCCTCGATGTTCTGGCCGCAGGATGGCTCATGGCGAAACAGATCCAGCCACCGCTTCAGACACGGATGAAAAGAACTCTCCGGGGCAATCGCTTTGCTGGCGCCAATGTTCAGCGACGCCAGGCGCGGTGAACGATACCAGCGGCTAATCGCCAATGCACACGGCGTCAGCAAGCAGAACCGACGAATGATGATGCCCCGAGATTGCATGCATCAGGCTGCCGCGACAAACAACCGTTCGACCAACATACGGATGCAGAACCCGGTAACCGGCCTCATGCAGTGGAAAAACAAGTTGCACTCTCTCGACATGTTTTTCCGCAGGCTCGTTTTCATTTGGTTTTCCGGCCAATACGCAGGATGGTCGACTGGGTACGACGAAAAAGTAACTAGCCGCCGCATCGCCTTGTGCGATGCTTTCGTAGTTCGGCTCTTCCGCAAACGTATGCCTCGACAGAGCCCCGCGCAGTTCGACCTCGCCACGATAAGCCATGCATCGATCAGCCAGGCACGGAGCGGAGACCAGAATGAGGAGTGAGGCTGCGAGTTTTGTGAGACGTGACATTTAAAATCGCCGATAACAAATGATCGTCTTGAAATAGCTGAACAGAGCAAACGAAGACAACCGCTTGCTCCGCGAGAGCCGACGTCTTTCCATAATTCGAATCGACTGGCAGCACAACCAGATTCAATACCGCATCCCTGCCCTCAACGGCGCGGCGCGCGCGTCTCTGCGAGAACCTCATCGATTGCCTCGATGACCGCCGCCGGACGATCCATGTGGATGGCGTGCCCGGCGCCAGCGACGATGCGATCCTTGCCCTGCGTCGAGAGCGCTGCGATCTCGCGGTGCATGTTCGCGGTCTCGCGCTCGGAGGCCTTGTTCATTGCAGTTTGCGGCTTGCCGGGAACCTGGTAAGGGCTGATCCCGTGGGTCAGATAGATCAGTGGCAAGTTGCCGAATGGCTGGCGCGCGGCGCGAAGCTGGTCCGCGCTGACGCTCGAAAAGTTGACGGACTCCGACTCCGCTGCGCTCCAGTAGGACGGCCTGAGGCTCATGCGAATCACTTCGCCGGACAACGCCCGCCCATAGCCTTCGGTCGATCCGCCGGTGCATTCGGCAAACGCGGCAGAGCCCGCCAGAAAACCGCCTTTGGCCGCAGCGACACAGCCCTCGAATCCCGCCATCTCGGCATCGTGCATCTTCGAAAACAGACCGCCGGTGACCCGGTCCATCCGCGCAACGTCATCCTCATGGGCGCTATCGACAATGACCATGCCGACGACTTCGCGCGGATAGGTGTAGGCAAACAGCTGCACGTTGCGGCCCCCGTAGGAATGGCCCACCAGCAGGTACGGTGGCGCAATGCCCGCCGCGCCAAGCAATGCATGCAGGTCCGACACGGCGTTGGCGCTGGTGCCGGCGCGGTGCGGTGCGTCGCTGAAACCGAAGCCCGCACGATCGTAGACACAGGCCCGCGTCTGCCGCGCAATGGCCGGGTGCACCCGCAACCAATCCCATCCGGCCGATCCGATGCCGGCATCGAAGACGACCGTTGGCGAGCCCGAGCCGGCGCAGAACAGATTCAACTGCCGGCCGTCGCCAACATCCACCCGGGTGTGGGGTCGTGCATAGTCGTCCTCGACGACGGCGCCGGTTGCGCCAGCCCAGGCAAAGCTTGCAGCGCAAGCCAGCATGGCGAAAAGAATGGAAAGTGGTTTTTGCATCAACAGGCTCCCTGGACGTGTCAGTTAAAAAACGGGACGCTGGCGGCCAGCAGGCTGCGGCAGCTTTCGGCGCGAGACCATCAGCGACCGCCCGAATTATAATTTGCGCGCAATGTTTTCGGGCGCGCAGCGGACATATTCACGCGAACATGCACGATAAGTCCGCCGGACGACGACCAGGGCCTGCACTGCCTGCCGAATCACCCTGCGCAGCTGGCCCCGCCACCTGACGCACTTTCCTGAAGGAGCATGACATGCATGAGTACGATCTTCTCGTCGTCGGTGGCGTCGGCGTCGACACCATCGTCCACGTTCCGGCACTGCCATTGGCGATGGCTGACTCGATCTCCGTCGGTCCCATCTTCGACTACGTGGCGCACACCGGCAACGGCGTCGCACTGGCCGCGCTCGCGTTGGGGCGCAAGGTCAAGCTGATCGACTTCATCGGCGCGGATCGCCAGGCCGAGCTGATCCTGGCGCGCTACCAGGAAAGGCAGCTCGATTTCAGTTACCTCGTGCATCCAGCTGGCACCCGGCGCAGCGTCAATCTGGTCGATCCGGCCGGGCGCCGACTGTCGCTGTACGACGGCCGCCATCCCGATTCACTGCGCATGCCGGCCGAGTTCTACCTGCCATATCTCAGGCAGGCGCGGCACGTGCATCTGTCCATCATGCCGTGGGCACGCGAACTGTACGATGACGCCCAGGCGCTGGGCGCGACGGTCTCGACCGACCTGCATGACTGGGACGGCCACAACAGCTACTACCATGACTTTGCCTACCGCTCCGATCTGGTGTTTCTCAGCACGGCGGCGCTGGGTGGCCGCCATGCCGAGGTGATGCGTGACATCCTCGCCAAGGGACGCGCCGAGGCGGTCATCGCCATGGCGGGCGATCAGGGCGCCTACCTGATGGCGCGCGCCGACGGCGAACTACGGCACATCGGTTGCGCCGATCTGGGCCGCGCGGTGGTCGACAGCAACGGTGCCGGCGACGCTTTCGTCGCGGCCTTCCTCGACGGCTATTTCGCGCAACGGCAGCTGGCCGAGTGCATGCGCGCCGGTGCGATCTCGGGCGCCTTTGCGTGCAGTATCGATGGCACCGCGGAACAGTTCCTTACCCGCGACGAACTGGCGCAGTACGCGGCGCGGGCCTGAGCCGATCGCGACCAACGCACCTGCCCTCGGCGCACACGCCACCACATTCGGACAGGCCGGTTGGCAGTCCGCTCGTGCCGCCGTGCCGTGTGGTTTGCAATCGGCGTCACGCGCCTGGCGGCGACTCCACATATCCGGTCAGCAACGGCGCCACCCAATCAGGGCGTCCGTTCTGTACAGCCATTGCGGCGGCGGCATTCCAGTCGTAGGCCACCGCATGCAGCTCAACCTCCCATCCATCCGCGCCCAGCGTGGCGGTCGCATAGCGCGCATGCGGCGAACCCGTTTCCATCCGGTGCGGGAACGGTCGGTCATCCTTGTAGGCCTGCAGTCCAACGCTGCCCGGATTGACGATCACGCGCCCGTCATCCAGAGGCATCACACGCGGCACATGGGTGTGCCCGCATAGAATCAACGATGCCGTGGTGTCGCCGAGCGACCGCGCTGCTTCCACCTGCGTCGCCGCACGCGCGCCCTGCTCGCTCACGACATCGAGGAAATACGTCAGATCGCTGTCCGGCGTGCCGTGCACCAGCAGGACATCGTCATTCAATCTGAGGGTGGCGGGAAGACTGTCAATCCATGCCATCTGGTCAGCACGCAAGCTCGAGAACGCACGCAGGTCGGACAGCCCCATGCGAGCGGGATCGCCGGCCAGCACTTGTCGTTCGTGGTTGCCGCGGATGGTGGGAAGCTGGAGCGGGATGAGCCGATCGGCGGTTTCCAGCGGTTGCAAGGCGCCGGACAGAATGTCACCGAGATTGACGACCACATCGACGGCGCGCAGGCGGATGTCCGCGAGGACGGCGTCGAGAGCCAGCAGGTTGCCGTGGATATCGGAAATGGCAGCAATTTTCATGGTGTGGTGGTAGTGGCTCCGGATGTTCGAAAGGATTGAAACGTACGGCAAATTCTACCGAAACATCGCCATGGTTCGGGCCGTGGTGTGAGCGTGGTTTGCGGCAACGACCGAATCTTGAAAGCGGCTTGGTGGCGGCAATGAGTTGGCCCGGCAAGAAAACGACACCACCAGGACTAAACAGCCGGCCCGAAAATGTTCTCCCAGGCCGCGATTTTTTCGTGGTGCGCATGTTCCGGTGCACGCAGCCATTGGTGAATGATGGCGCTGGTTTCCGCTCGCAGGGTGGTCACCACCTCGGCACGTCGCGTCGGCGGGAGCATTTCCAACAAGTCACCCCAGGCGGCAATCGAAGCCGCAGTGCCGGCCTCGAGTCCGCATACCAGACCCGCCAGGCCATCGGCCCGTCGTGCCAACAGCAACTCGGCGCGTTGCTGTTCCGGGACCAAGGGTAGCCATCGACCCCACGCAGCGACCGCATTGGCATGACCATTCTGAAGCCCCATCATGAGGCTGGGCACCCCGTCGGCCCGTTTCGCCGAGAGCAACTCGGCGCGTTGCTCTACCGGAATCAAGGGCAGCGATCGACCCCACGCAGCGACCGCATCGGCGTGACCATTTTCAAGCGCCAGCATGAGGCCAGGCACACCGTCGGCCCTTTTCGCCGATAGCAACTCGGCGCGTTGCTCGTTCGGGATCATGTCCAGCAATTGACCCCACGCAGCGACCGCAGCGGCGCGACCATTCTGAAGCGCCATCATGAGGCCGGGCACCCCGGTGGCATTTTTCGCCGATAGCAACTCGGCGCGTTGCTCTTTCGGGATCATGTCCAGCAAGCGACCCCACGCAGCGACCGCATTAGCATGACCCTTCTGAAGCCCCATCAGGAGGCCGGGCACCCCGGTGGCATTTTTCGCCGATAGCAACTCGGCGTGTTGCTCTTGCGGGACCATGGGCAACCATTTTGCCCATGCAGCAATCGCGTCGGCATTCCCGTTTTGGAACGCCATCCAAAGACCCGGTATGCCACCGGACTCTTTTGCCGCCAGCAGGGCGAGCCGATGCCCTGGCGAGGCAGCCTGCATGACTGGTCCCAAATCGCCCAGGTTGCTGGCGAAATCATAGGTGAGAAGGTAATACATCGTTTGCGGGGAAGTCTCGGCGTACATCCCGGAAAGCCGCCTGTCCGTCACCCTGGCGTGTGCGCTCGTCGCAGCCTCGGCATCGTAGCCAAAAAGTATCGCGGCCCTCGGCTCTTCGGGGAAATATGTCTGCTCGGCGGTGCCGACCAGATAATGCCCAAGTGGCCGGGAAGCGATGGTTGCCAAATCGCTGCTGGCTACGCGCGCATGACGCGTGGTGGTATTGGGATCGAACACCTTGGCCACGTAGACTGTTTTTCCATGCTTCTCCTTGATCCGCAGATTGACCGTCATTGCATGATTGGTAGAGCTTAACAACAGATTCTTGAATGGCCTGCCGTCAGCCTGCATGCGTTCGAACTGATCGGCAAGAAAAGCGCCAAAGCGGGCGTTCTCGACCAAACAGGTTTCCGCTGCGGTGGCGGTAACGGCGTCGTAGGCGGCCTCGTTTTCCCAGGAGACATTGTCGCTGATGGCGTCCAGATCGCGGAATGCAGCGTAATCGAATTTCTCCTGCGCGTGCTGGGCCTGGAATCTCGCCAGATGGCGGCACACGATATGGTTGGATGGCTGATCCCTGAAGACTGCCTGTCCATTGAGGTTAGTTAGCGGATCAGGTCCATCGACCCCTGGTTTCTTCGAAAGATACGGAAATCGCTTGATCATGTCGACTAACCCGGCATTCACCAATCCCGGCTGGTCAAGCGCCTGTTGCAACGGTGATCCGTGCAGCGGCGTGCCCAGCAAACGTTGCAGGGATTGGTCGTCGATCAGCGAAACCAGCGCCCGCAAGACATCTGACCGCCCTTCCCCGATCGCAGCTTGCCAGCGCTCGCGCAGCAGTTGCGGTGGCTGCAACAGCAGCTCGCGCAGGATCTCTGCGGCTTGCGGATCGTCGCCATCCTGCAGTGCAGCGACGCGCGCATCGAGTTCGGAGTGCTGCAAATCGCCTGCGTAAATTTGTTGCCTGCGCTCGGTCCGGCCTGTGTCGTCGATCGATTGGGGCCAGAACGACGCAAGCTCGGTCAACACGGCGCGTCCGTGCTCGGTGTCTGCCGGACCTATTGGCCTGACCTTGACTGGAAGCCAACGCTGCAATGGCCGCCGCCTGCCCATCGGTGCGCGCAAATTCTCTCCGGATGCAAGTCCCGCTGGCAGGTCGCCAGGCGCTTGCGCTGCGGGTGACTCCTTGTCGAGCGTTGCGCCGGGACGATGGCCGCTCACGCGGATGCCGAGGCAGGGAATCGTGAATCGCATGGCAACAGGAAATGGGCTTCGTTGGTTGAGGGGAAGTCGATCACGCCGACAGCAGCAATGCGCCTGGTGCTGCGCGCATCCATACTGCCGCATGACCATCCATGCCGTCATACACCGCTGACGGCCGCTACTTCCATGAGTTGGCAATGCATGCAAATGGTTCCATGCCAGCGCTCCGGCCCGCCGCCTCTCACTCAGGCTCAACGACCACCTGCACCGCCGCGCTGCAAAAGCGCGAAATGCCGTACTCGATGGCGATCCCGGCGTCGTCGACATACACGGTCTCGACATACAGGATCGGCGCCGACAACGGTTGCCCGAGTTGCTCGGCCACCTGTCTGGACGGCAGGCGCGCCGTGACGCGGCTCATGCGCCGCTGGAACTGCGTGACGCCGCACTGCGCCAGGGCCTGATGCGTGATGCCGGTGTGCGCATACAGTTCGCCCAATCCGGCGAAGCGCGGCAGCGGAAAATACTGGGTGCAGACGCCGATGACCTTGCCATCGACCACATCCAGGCTGTCCACCCGCAGCACCTCGGACGGCTCCGGCAAATCCAGCAGCAACCGGATCTCGCCGGCGGCCGTCAGCGCGGACCAGTGCAAGACCTTGCTGACACCCACCCGGCGCGCATTGGCAACGCTGTGCGCCAACCGGCTGCGCCGGCCAACCTGATAATCGATGACATCGTCACGCACGAAGGTGCCACGGCCATGCTGGACATCGACCATGCCGCGTTCGACCAGCGCCTTGACCGCCTGCCGCACCGTGTGGCGGTTGACGCTGAAGCGCTCGGCCAGCGCCGTTTCGTTGGGCAGCCGATGCGTCAGATGTCCGGCCAGGATGTCGGCGCTGAGCACGTCTTCGATCTGCCGCCAGACGCTCACGCCGGCACTGCGGACAATCGGTGTGTGATTTTTCACGCTACTGCTCAAGGCTGATCGCCGGCGGCAATGCGTGCTTCAATTGCATCAATCGCGGCGGGCAAATCGGCGATCGAGTCGATCACGAAATGCGCGCCGGCGGCGGTCAGTCTGGCGCTGGCGGCGGCCCGGTGCGTCTCAATGTCGGACGGCGTCAGTTGCGCCAGTTCGGCCAGCGTCAAGCCGGTCTCATTGCCCGACAGCGACAGCCCGACCGTCCACATCCCTGCGGCCAATCCTTCGCTGATGCCCGGCACGGTGTCGTCGATTTTCACGCAGGCGCGGACATCGCCGATGCCCAGTTCGATGACGTTGGCCAATGCCATCCACGGGCCCGGACGACCACCCGCCTTCAGGTCGTCGGTGGCGACCGCATGATCCACCCGCAGGCCCTGCTGCAACGCGTGCGGCAACAGACGATCCATCACCACGCGCGGATAGCCCGAGCAGGAGCCGATGCGCATGCCGCGTGCGCGCATCTGCACCATCACCGCCAGTGCGCCGGGAATCAGGTCGGAATACTGCGCGACCCGCTCCACTTGCAACGGCAGGAACGCGGCATACAACGCATCCACGTCGAGGTCCTGCATCGGCTTGCCAAAGCGTTCCTGCCAGCGTCGCGCCACCTCCGGTTGCTTGCCGAGCGCCTGAATGTGGTCCCATTTTGCCAGGCCCATTGGCAGGCGCGCTTCCGCCATCGATATCCTGATGCCGAATCCGGCGAAGGCGTCGATCAACACCTGCGTCGGCGCGAACGAGCCGAAATCGACCAGCGTACCGGCCCAGTCAAAGATGAGGCCCTGGATCGGACCGTGGTACCGACGGGCGGCGGGTGTGGTTGCGCTCATTGCTTGCTCCTGTTGCCTGAATTTTTGATTACCGCGTCAGCAGTCGATCTGCATCTGCTGCAGCGCGTGCGCGATGGCGTCGAGCGCCATTGTCATTTCATTGGGTCCGAGCGCACCGATGCAGCCGATGCGAAAGGTCTCGGCAACCGTCAGCTTGCCGGGATACAGCACCACGCCGCGCGCTTTCGTCAGATCGTAAAAGCGCTTGAAATCCCAGTTCGGATGGTTCGGCGCATGCACCGTGACGATGATCGGCGCCTGGATCTCGGCCGGCAAGAACACCCGCAGGCCGAGCCCGGCCAGGCCATCGATCAGCGTCGCGCAGTTGTCGGCATAGCGCGCCAGGCGCGCGGCTTGGCCGCCCTCCGCGTCGAACTGGTCGAGTGCGACATCGAGGGCCGCCATCACATGGGTGGGCGGTGTATAGCGCCATTGACCGGTCTGCTCCATGTAGCGCCATTGCGCATGCAAATCCAGCGACAGCGAATGGGCCCGGCCCGCACACTGTGCCACTGCAGCCGTGCGGACAATGGCAAAGCCCATGCCCGGCACGCCTTCCAGACATTTGTTGCCGGAGGCGATGACGGCGTCGAAACGCAGCTGCGCGGCCGACAGCGGCAAGGCGCCGAACGCGCTCATCGCATCGATGATCAGCGACTTGCCGGCGGCAGCGACCACGTCCGAGATGGCCTGCATCGGATTGAGGATGCCGGTGCTGGTCTCGCAATACACCACCGCGACATGGGTGATCGCCGCGTCGCGTTCCAGCGCACTGGCGACCATGACCGGATCAACCGGTGCGGTTTCGCCGAAGTCGAGCACCGACACCTGCCGCCCCATGACTTCGGTCAGCTGCGCGATGCGCTTGCCGTAGGCGCCATTGACCAGGCACAGCAACTTGCCGTCGCGCGGCAGCAGCGTGCCGATGGCGGCCTCGACGGCGAAGGTGCCGGAGCCCTGCAATGGCACGCAGGTGTATTCGTCCTGACCGTCGACTATCGCCAGCAAGCGCGAGCGCACCCGCGCCGTCAGCAGATTGAAGCTGTGGTCCCAGGAACCCCAGTCGTGCAGCATGGCGGTCTTGGTCGCCAGGCTGGTGGTCAGCGGCCCGGGGGTAAGCAGTAGCGGATCGCGCATTGGTTATCCTTTGAAAATATGATTGAAAAAATAGCGCGCTCAGCGCCGCCAGGCTTGCGCCCGATGGTTCAGCCACCAGCCAACGCCGTGCATCAGCAAGGTCGCCAGCAAGGCGCTGGCGACGATCAGCGTGGCCATTGCAGCGGCGGCGGCGGTGTCGCCGGCGTCGTCCATGTTCAGCACCGCGACGGCGGCCAGCACGGTATCGGGGTTGTACAAGAAAATCACGCAACTGACGGTGGTCATGCTGGAGACGAACAGATAGCGCGCCACATCCAGCAGCGCCGGCAGATTCATCGGCACGGTCACGCGCCAGAAGGTTTGCCACCACGGCCGCTGCAGGCTGCGTGCCACTGCTTCGATTTCGCTGTCGATCTGGCGCAAGGCGGTGGTCAGCGTGAGCCACGCCGTGGTGGTGAAATGCGCGACGGTGGCGAGCACCATCAGGCTCATGCTGCCGTAGAGCAGATGCAGCGGATTGCTTGGGGCGTTAAAGCACAGCACATACCCAAGTCCCAGCACCAGTCCCGGCACCGCCATCGGCAGCAAGGCAAGACTGCGAATGATCGCGGCGATGCTGCGCGGGATCGCGATCTTTTCAACCAGATAGGCCGCCATGAAAATGAAGCCGGTACCAAACACTGTCACCAGCATCGCCATGCGCGCGCTGTTGCGAAACGCTTGCCAGCCGCCGCCGTCAAGCTGGTCCAAATCGAAATGGGCCAACGTGAAACTCAGGTTGTATGGCCACATCTTGATGAAGGCGGCGACACAGCCAACCCCGAGCAAGGCCAGCAGAAACAGCGTGACGCCGGCGCACAGCAACCACAGCAGCAGGTCGCGCAGGCGGTTGCGGCCCGGCTGGTAGACCACCGAGCGCCCGCTCATCTGTCCGGCCGGACGGCGCGACAGACGTCGCTCCACCAGAAAGCTCAGCACAGCCGGCAACAGCAACAGCACGCCGATGATCGCGCCCTTGCTGAAATTCTGTTGGCCGATGACCTGCTTGTAGGCTTCCAGCGCCAACACGTTGAGCTGGCCGCCGATCACTTTCGGCACGCCGAAGTCGGTCACCACCAGCGTGAACACCACCATCGCCGCCGACACCACGCCGTAGCGGGCATGCGGCAGCGTCACGGTCAGGAAACGGCGCAGCTTGCTGGCGCCGAGTGTTTCGGCGGCTTCGTACAGGCGCGCGTCGGCCACGCCGAGGGCAGCGATCAGGATCAGCAGCGCATGCGGAAAGGTATAGAACACTTCGCCCAATACAATCCCGAGCGAACCGTAGATCGAGCCGCCGCCCAGCCAGCTTTTCAGCAAGCCCTGGTTGCCGAACAAATACACCAGCGAAATGGCTGGCATCAGCGATGGCGCCAGCATCGGCGAGAGCGCGATCAACTGGAACAGGCGGCGTCCATACAGGCGTGTGCGTGTCAGTGCGAAGGCAAACGCCAGCGCCAGCGGCAGCACCAGCGCCACGGTAGCCAGCGCCAGCGCGATGCTGTTGCCGGCGGCACTACGCAGGCGCGGCTCGGACAGGATTGCCAGCCAGTTCGTCAGGCCGATCCAGCTGCCGTCGCGTCCCTGCGTGGTGGTGGCAAACATGCTCAGCAGCGGCCACGCCAGAAACAGCAGCATCAGCAGCCCGATGGCGACGGCCAGCCAGACCGCGAGCAGTTCATCGCCGCTGCGAAAAGCGACGCGACGCTGGCCGGGCAGCAACGATGAAAACATCGTCATGCGGCGGGCGTCGCAAACAGCCGCGTGTTGTGCGGCGACAGCGTCAGCGGCACGCGCCGGCCCGGTTCCAGGGTCGCATAGGCGGCCTCGTTGGGGCCGACATCGGCGAATATCGAGACCGCACGATCAGCACACAGCGACAGCGTGGCGCGCCGCAGTCCGCCATGAAAATCGACCCGATCCACCACTGCCATCAAGGCCGCCGAAGCGCCATCCCAGCGTGTTTCCACGCGCACGTCCTCCGGACGGCAGAACAGCGTGGCGCTCTCGGCGCCATGCGGCATCGGCAGGCGCAGCGACAACCCGGCCAGCATCGCGCAGCTGTCGGCGCCACGCGCCACCGCCAGCCAGTTGGCGCGGCCGACAAAGTCCGCCACGAAGCGCGAGGCCGGATCGCGGTAAATCTGCTCGGCGCTGCCAATCTGCTCGATGCGGCCATCGCTCATGACAACGACGGTATCGGCGATGGTCAGCGCTTCGTCCTGGTCGTGCGTGACCATGATGGTGGTGATGCCGAGCTTGCGTTGCAGGTTGCGCAGCTCCTGCTGCAGCCGCTCGCGGACCTTGGCATCGAGCGCCGACAAGGGCTCATCCAGCAGCAGCAGGCTGGGCGACGTTGCCAGTGCACGCGCCAGCGCAACCCGTTGCTGCTGGCCGCCGGACAACTGCGACGGGTAGCGCTGCTCGGTGCCGGCCAGTCCGACCAGATCGAGCAGCTCATCGACGCGGCGCTGCTTGTCGGCACGCTCCAGCCGCAGCGCGTAGCCGATGTTGGCAGCGACGGTCAGGTTCGGAAACAGCGCGTACGACTGGAACACGATGCCGTAATTGCGCAGCGCCGGTGGCAACCGGCCGATCTCGCGCGCGCCCATGGTGACGCCACCGCTGTCCTGCACTTCGAGCCCGGCGATGATGCGCAACAACGTCGTCTTGCCGCAGCCGGAAGGTCCGAGCAGGCAGACAAATTCGCCCTTGCGCACGGTCAGGTTGATCGCATCGAGCGCACGGAACGCGCCGAAGCTCTTGCTCACGCCGTGAATGGTCAGCCACTGGCTGTCGATCGGGTCGTCGCTCATGTTGCGAGTGCCTGCAGGCGCGCAAGGTAATGGTCCAGCGACGGCACACGCAGGCCGACCACCTTGGCGGCGTCGTCGCAGCGGCGCAAGGCGATCGCGGCTGCCGCATGCGGCGCGCGCATGAATTGTTCGGCGGCGGCGTCGTCCATCACGCCGCCCTGCAAGGCCAGGCTCAGTTGCGACGCCTCCGACAGCGCCAGCCGATAGCCGGGTTCACGCTGGCACAGGTAGCGCTTGGCGTCGACGTGCAGGCGGATCGGTTCGATCACCGCAGCCGGCATCAGCCCGCGCAGGAACGGCACGATCTTGAATTGGTGCAGGTCGTCCTGGCCGGCGGCCAGGTCGTCATCCTGCTGTTCGAACAGCATGTGTCCCAGATCATGCAGCAGGCAAGCGATCACCAGCGCATCGTCATGCCCGGCCTGTTCGGCCAGAAAGGCGGATTGCAGCGCATGCTCGGACTGCGTGATGGCTTCGCCGCCGTACAGGTGCGCGCCGGCGTGCTCAAACAACTGGCAGATGGCAGGGATGGTTAGCGGCATGGTCGCAGAAAGTTGAGAGGAAAAGCGGGGCACCCGGCACGCGGGCCGGGTGCGTGGTGATGCTGCGAATTACTTCGGCTCGGATTTGCCGTCGTAGCGCCTGGTCCACTCGGCCAGAATGCGATCGCGGTTGCCGGCCGACCATTTCAGATCCTGCTTGATCAGCAACTGCTCGTAGTTGGCGGGAATCAGCGCATTCGCCTTGGCGACGCCGGGATAGGCAACCACCGCAAAATTATTGGCGAACTGTTCGTTGGCGGACTTCGACGCCGACCAGTCGGCCAGCTTGCGCGCCGCCTCGAGATTTTTGGTGCCCTTCATGATGGCGGTGGCTTCGACATCCCAGCCCAGGCCCTCTTTCGGGAAGATCAGATCGATCGGTGCACCACCCTCCTTGAGCTTGGCGCCACGGTATTCGAAGGCGATGCCGATCGGGAATTCACCGGCGGCAGCCTGCTTGCATGGCTTCGAACCGGAGTGGGTGTATTGGGCGATGTTGTTGTGCAGCTGGTCCATGTAGGTCCAGCCATCCTTTTCGCCGAACTGGGTCAGCCAGCCGCTGACGTCAAAGTAACCGGTGCCGCTGGAGGCAGGGTTGGGCATGACGATCTTGCCCTTGTACTCCGGCTTCAACAGATCTTTCCAGCTTTCCGGTTTCTTCAGGCCGAGCTTGGCGGCTTCGACCGTATTGAAGCAAATCGTCGCGGCCCAGACATCCATGCCGACCCAGCTTGGCGGGTTGGTGTCGTCGACATAACGCTTGTTGAGTTTCTCGACGCCTTTGGGTGCATACGACTGCAGCATGCCTTCCTTCTCCAGCACCAGCAGCGAGGTGGCGGCAACGCCCATCACGACATCGGCTTGCGGTGCGGCTTTTTCGGCCAGCAATTTGGCCGTGATGATGCCGGTCGAATCACGCACCCAACGGATCTTGACGTCGGGGTATTCGCTTTCAAACTTCTGTTGATAGGCTTTGAGCTGATCGGCTTCCAGCGCTGTATAGACGGTCAGTGTGCTCTCGGCCGATGCCAGCGAACTGGCCAGACACAGCATGGCGGGCAAGGTTTTCAACAAGGTCTGGATCTGCATCGGTTTCTCCTGTGGGTGGACAGATGTCGTGGCGACACCGGCAGGCCGAAGCTTATCGATTGAATATGACCTCATCGTGACGTCTATATGACTTCGTCCACCCTTGCCGCACCCATGCAGACGAGGCGGAGCGATCAGTTGAGATCGTGCGCGGCATCAAAACGATGGTGCATTGCCGCCTGAATCGTTTCTGCCTTGACCTCTGCGCGCGTGCGGACAGGGGCATCGTCGCGCAGTGACGGCCAGGTGGTTTCGATCCGGTCCGGCAATTCACCGCGCGCACGTGCGCTGAGCACATCGCTCTTTACTTCGGTACGCAACTTGCGCGCGGCTTCCTGCTGTTCGGCGGCAAACGGATTGACTTCGCCGGCAACGGCAGCGCCACTTACGGCGGCGAAAGCTGCGACGATCAGGATGCGATGGATGTTCATGATGGACTTTCAATAAGGTGGTGGATCGGGGGATGCGCGTGCATGTCGACGGCTGAATTCCATGCCCATGACGCAGCGGATTGCCTCTGTCTGTCGTGCGCGCCGGACGATACTTACAGCGCCGCGCCCGAGGTTTGCCGATACAGCCGCGCCGCGCACATGCATTCCTCAAAAGCATAAGGCTTATGCGATCCAGACCTCTACTTGATCGGGCGGTGGGAGCGCACCATGCAGTTGTCGCACAGATTCACCATCGCAACCACAGGAGCCAGACATGTCACTGCAAGCAAAACTCGACGCCTTCAAGACCGACTTCAAGGCGGGCAAAGCGCCCTTTTTCGCACCCGCCGAAATCCACCCCGTGATGGCACGCGCCACCGCCGAATTGATCGCTTCCGGCCAGGCCGGGCGCGCACTCAAAGTCGGGGACAAGGCCCCGGCATTCACGCTCACCGATCCGGATGGGCAGACGGTGTCCTCGGCAGCCTTGCTCGCCAAGGGACCATTGGTGCTGAGTTTTTATCGCGGTGTCTGGTGCCTTTACTGCAATATGGAATTGCAGGCGCTGCAGGCGGCACTGCCGGAATTCAATGCCCTCGGCGCCAACCTGATCGCGATCTCGCCGCAACTGGCCGCCAACAGTCGCAAGGCACAACGCAACAACGCGTTGACCTTCCCGATCCTGACCGATGCCAACAACGCCGTTGCGGCCGCGTTCGGATTGCGCTTTGCGCTACCCGATTACCTTGTGGATCTGTACAAGATGCTCAAGAACGACCTGCCGGCCTTCAACGGCGACGACAGCTGGACCTTGCCAATGCCGGCGCGCTACGTGATCGGGCAGGATGGGACCATCCTGTATGCGGAAGTCAATCCTGACTATACGCAGCGTCCGGAGCCCGACAGCATGCTGCCGGTGCTGCAGCAACAACAGGCAGCCTGACTGCGCCAGTCGGTGACGCATTAACATGGCCGGCAGATTCGCCGGCCATTGTCACGTCGGCCGTCAAGCGACTTCGGTAACGAAATCTGCACGCGCGCGGCGCACTTTCTTCAGATTGACCAGCCAGTCACCGGCGGCTTCCCGATAGCCAACCGCCAGGATCACCACGCTGCGCAGGTGCCGTTCCGGCAAGCCAAGAATCTGGTCCAGTGCAGCCGCATCGAAACCTTCCATTGGCGTGGTGTCGACAGCCTCGAAGGCTGCCGCGATCAGTGCTGCACCCAGACCGATGTAGGCCTGCTTTGTCGCACTCTGGAACCTGACTTCCGTGCTGCTTGCCGCCATCATGCCGAGCAACATGGTGCGATAGTTTTCCCAGTCCGGATTGGGGCCGCGCTCGGCGTTGGTGAGATCGAACATCATGTTGATGCGGTCTGCGGTGATGTCGTCCCATGCTGCGAATACCACCAGATGCGAACAGTCGGTAATTTGCGACTGGTTGTAGCCGATCGCACGGATCTGCGCGCGCACCGCTGGATTCGTCACGACAATCAGCTCGAACGGCTGCAGTCCGCTCGACGTCGGCGCCAGCCGCACCGCTTCCAGAATGCGTTCCAGCTTGTCGGCAGGGACAGTTTTCGAGGCGTCAAATTTTTTGGTGGCGTAGCGCCAGTTCAGCTTGTCAATTACGGTGGTCATGTGCGTGCTCCGGGTTGATGTTTCCACAATGGATACACCTTGGGCGCATACTAGGGCCTCAAGCACACTTGAAGGTCAAGCAGAAAATGAAAATTGGTGAACTTTCCCAGAAAACCGGCATGGCGGCCTCGGCCATCCGCTTTTATGAAGAGCGCGGCCTGCTGCCCGCGGCCACGCGCGGCAGCAACGGCTACCGCCACTATGCCGACAATACGGTGCAGCGCCTGATTCTGGTCCGCTCGGCCCAACGGATGGGATTTTCACTGGTAACCATCCGTGGCCTGTTTTCCTGGGACGGCGAGTGTTCGAAGGAAAAGACGCTGGAAGAAGTCGATGTGCGCCTGCGTGAGGTCGCCGAGATCGAACTCTCGCTCAATGCACAGCGCACCGAATTGCTTGCCTTGCGCAGCGCCCTTGAACACAGCATGGCGACGGGTCAGGCGATGGACTGTGAGCACCATGCGGTGCAATGAGGCACCTGAACGACCCGACAACACTCTCTTTAATTAATGGAGATCAAGAAGCCATTGTGCGGCGGGTAGATTTGAAGTAGCTTCTAGGCTACATTGACGCCGTATGATTGAATTATTTCGATATCAACGTGAGGACGGGCGCGAACCTTTCACCGAATGGCTCGATGCCATGCGCGATAAAGTTGCCCAGGCACGAATTCGAATTCGTTTGCGACAGGTGGAAGCTGGAAACTTCGGTGATTGCGAACCAGTGGGAGACGGCGTGATCGAGCTCCGCGTGCATATTGGAGGCGGCTATCGGGTGTACTGTGCCCGGCACGGGAAATCGGTTGTGATCCTCCTTCTGGGTGGCGACAAACGTTCGCAGTCAGCAGACATCAAACAGGCCAAGGTACTTTGGATCGAATGGAAACGGAGGCAAGAATGAGCAAATTGAAAGGCGTTGTCTCGCACCACGAACGGGAAGTCGCCGAATTGCGCGCCGACCGGGAACTGGCGGTCCAATACCTGAAGGCGGCCATGGAATCGCTCGACAATCCCGACGACCGCGCTGCAGGCTTGCTGGCGCTTCGAACCGTTGCAGAAGCCTATGGCGGGTTGGCTGCGGTCGCGGCGGAGGCCGGCATCAGTCGGGAATCCCTGTACCGGACCTTATCGCCAAAGGGCAATCCGACGCTCAGGACGCTGCTGGCCGTCCTCAAAACAGTCGGGATGAGGCTGTCCGTCGAACCTGACCATCATGCTCACGCATGACGGGAACGTCTTGTTCCGATATGAATGACGTTGGAGCACCAGCCTTGACCGTCAATTAATCAACACCTGATGCAACGACTGCACCGCAGCGGCACCCTCGCCCACCGCCGCCGCAACCCGCTTGACCGAGCCGCTGCGTACGTCGCCGACGGCAAAGATGCCGGGGCGGCTGGTTTCCAGATAATGCGGGCTGCGGTCAAGTGGCCACGCACCGGGCGGCAAGGCATCGCCGGTCAGCACGAACTGCTTTGGATCGAGTGCCAGGCAATCGCCCAGCCAGCTGGTATTGGGCTCGGCGCCGAGAAACAGGAACAGGTGTCGCACCGGCAGCGTCTGCATCGGCGCGTCGCGCCGCTCCAGGCATAAACTCTCCAGATGCGATTCACCGTGCAACGCCGCCACCCGGGTTTGCCGGTGCAGCGTGATGTTGGCGGCGGCCTCGATGCGCTGGATCAGGTAATGCGACATGCTGGCAGCCAGCCCGTCGGCGCGCACCACGATATGCACCTGCTTCGCATAGCGCGACAGGAACACTGCCGCTTGCCCGGCCGAATTGCCGCCGCCCACCACCACGATCTCTTCGCTGGTGCAGAAAGTCGCTTCCATGTACGACGCGTTGTAATACACGCCGCGTCCTTCGTAGCGCGCCAGCTCCGGCAGTTCCGGCTTGCGGTAGCGCGCGCCGGTGGCGATGACGATGGCGCGCGCATGCAGCCGCTCGCCATTGTCGAGTCCGATGTCGTAGCCCAGCTCGTCGCCCTGGCACACCACATCGACCACTTCCACCGGGACCGCGACTTCGGCGCCGAACTTGCGCGCCTGTGACAGGCCGCGACCGGCCAGCGCCTGGCCGGAAATCCCGGTGGGAAAGCCAAAGTAATTCTCGATTTTCGAGCTGGTGCCGGCCTGCCCGCCGGGTGCCTTGGCGTCGAGCACCGCCACCGGCAATCCTTCCGAGGCGGCATACACAGCCGCAGCCAGCCCGCCCGGGCCAGCGCCGACCACCACCACGTCGAACTGCCGGCCATGCAACGAGTCGGGACTGATGCCGGTGGCGTCGGCCAGATCGCGAATACTAGGCCGGCGCAGGATCGCGCCCTGCGGCGTGACCACCGCCGGCACGTCGTCGACGGTGATGTCGAAGCGCGCCATCATGTCGGCCGTGGTGTCGTGCTCGTGGATATCGAAGTACGCTGCCGGTTGCCCATTGCGCGCCATGAATTCGCGCAGCTGCAAGGTTTCAGGCGCGCGCTGCGAACCGATCAGGATCACGCCGCCGGACTGGTCCTGGATATACGCCACGCGGCGCAGAATGTAGGCGCGCATGATGGTTTCGCTCAGCTCGGCCTCGGTGATGACGAGCGTGCGCAAGGCATCTTCTTCGATCACCAGCAAATCGCAGTCGGTCAGCGCGCACCCGGTTGCCACTGCTGCGCGTCCCGCCAGCGTTGCCGCTTCGCCGGTGAACATGCCGGCGCTGTGCACGCCGATCACGCGGGCCTCCAGCGCTGACTGGCGGGTGATCTCGATCTGCCCGTCGAAAATGACAAACATCGGAATATGGCGCTGCCCCTGTTCGAACAAAATGCTGCCGGCAGGGAACATGCGACGTTCTCCGTAGCGTTCCATCACGGCGAACTGTTCGGCGGTCAGGGAAGGAAAAATCTGTTGTCGACGGGTACTGTCGATGCCGGCGTGTGCGCTCGGTGAGAGGGGTGTGGTCATGATGGCGCCCGTTACTGTGGGTTGTATGGAGCCCGGCACCAGCGCGCTGTCGTGCTGGTCGGGCCGGGTGTCGCGGCGCGCTCCAGTGTAGCCCAGCCGACGGCAATCGGTGTCGACGGCATGATGACAACCATTTGATGGGACAGGACGGCAGGACGGGAAGACGGCGGCGCAAGAGGCCGGAACAACGCAGACCGTGCGCCGACGCTGCGGTTTTCCGTAGCGCCACTGCATGCGGTCTGCCAGCTGCTTAGTTCACGATCACTTTCCGGGCGCGGCTGGCCACTTTTTTGGGCAACGACAGCTCCAGAATCCCATCGTTGTATTTCGCCTCGACCTTTTCATCGTCGATGTCGGTGGCGAGCGTGAAGCTGCGATATTGCTGGCCGTAGTAGCGCTCGCTGCGCACCACCGTGCGGCCCTCTTTTTCCTCGGTTTCACGCTTGGTTTCGGCGCTGATCGAGACCTGGTTGTGATCGACATCGACCTTGATGTCGTCTTTCTTTACTCCGGGAATTTCAGCCTTGACCAGATAGTTCTGTTCATTTTCGGTCACCTCGATACGGATGCGCGGCTCCGTTTCAAAATCGCGCAGTCCCGGCATCAGGCTGAAATCGCGGAAAAAATCTTCGATGCCGCGCAGCGGTTTGATGCGGGCTATCTCGTTGAACGGATCGAAACGGGTCAGGTTGCTGGCCATACTGTTCTCCATGAAAGTGGCGTTGAGGGAAAAAACCTTTCCTGCTAATTTTCAGCGGCTGTTGCTGGATTCTTCCTGCTGATGACGCTGGATGCGCGGCCAGCTGGCCTGGGTCAGGTCCAGCTTCACGGCGATCTCAGCGTCAATCGTTGCATGATCGAGCGGGACCCATCGTTGCAGCAATTCAATGGCGTGGCGCGCCGCGTCAAACCGACCCAGCATCACATCCGGAACCACGTTATGCAGCGCCGCGAGCACACGTGCGTGTTGTTCGCGATGGTTGTGCAAGCCGGGCAGGCCGAGCTCCTCCATGCGTGCCTCTTCGTCGCGGAAGTTGCATTCCATGCTGAAGATCAACGCAAACAGATGTGGCCCGAAGGTGTGGTCCGGCAGGGTTTCAAGGCAAGTCAGTTGTTCGATCAGGTCGTGGTGCGGATGATCCGGATCGGCAACGGCAGTGGCCGCGGCCGGTGGAGAAAAGTGCGCTTCCATTTGTGGTTCCAGTCACGCGGTCAGCATCAGGTTAAGGTGAACGGTGCAGCGGTTCAGGCGCCAAAAGCGGGGTAAGCCGCCACTTCGCAGTGCGCATTCAAATTTAAACGTAAACATGCGGCACCGCAGTAGCGGCGCTTGATCGAAGTCAAAGGATGAGCAAAGTTAGTTCGATCGGCTGGCGGCTCGACCTGCCCCGATGTAACCGCATGCCGTGGTTTCGCGCGTCCTGCCGAACAATGTCATTCGGAGGCGCCCGCCAGGGTTCTTTTAGTTGGCCGCGAGTGAAGTAAAATTCCGGCCTCTGACAAAGATTCCCTATTGAAAGTCTCCATTGACCTCACCGCCAGCCTCATCCCCTCCGTCCGCGCAACTGAGCATTCCCGACGCCCTCGCGCTGGCGTACCAGCACTGGAACGCGGGCCAGGCCGATCAGGCCGAACAGTTGTGTCAGCGTGTGCTGGCAGTGTGGCCCGGGCAGGCCGACGCCTTGCAGCTGATGGGCATCATGGCGCACGCGTATGGCAACCTGGATCTGGCGATTACCCATCTGCGCCAGGCCTGCCTGGCGCCGCGCACACCGGCGACCCACTTCAGCAATCTGGCCGAGATGTGCCGGCAAAAAGGACTGTTGGCCGAAGCGGAACAAGCCGGTCAACGCGCCGTGGCGCTCGACCCGAACCTGGTCGCAGCATGGAACAATCTCGGCATCATCCTGCAGGAAAGCGGCAAGCTCGACGCCAGCCTGCAATGTCTGGCGCGGGTGGTGGCGCTGCAGCCCGACGGCGCCGTGGCGCATAACAACCTGGCCAATACCTACCGCCGGCTGGGCCGACTCGAACCTGCCGATGCGCACTACCGCAAGGCCATCGCGCTCAATCCGGGTTACGCCGAGGCGTACAGCAATCTGGCCTTCCTGCTCAGTTCGCAGGGACAGTTCGATGCTGCTGCGGCGGCGGCCCGCCATGCCATCGAGCTCAATCCCCGCCTCGCCGATGCTTATCTGAATCTGGCCGAGATCGAGAGCGCGCGCCTGCGCAACCACGAGGCGATGCGTTGGCTCGATGCCCTGCTGTCGTTCGCGCCGCAACATGCCGCCGGGCTGGCGGCACGGGCCCAGGTGCTGCGCAAGATGGATCGCCTCGAGGAGGCGCTGGCGTGCGCCCATCAGGCGCTGGCGTGCGCCCAGCAGGCGCTGGCGCTCGCGCCGCACACTTGAGCGGCGCAGACGACGGTATCGTTCCCGCCGCGATTGCCCAGCGCTTTGCCACTGCCGCCGGAGGCGCCTGCACGCAACTCCGCACGCTGCCGCAGCTCCGCCATGATGGCGACTGGGCGTCGCTGTGGCCCGGCCTGTTGCTGATCACTCCCCGTTGCCTTGCCCCTCACCCGACCCTGCCATGAAACCAGACCTGACTCCCGTTGTGCATACCCTCGACGCCACTACCCGGGCGACCCACTACGGCCATCCCGGCGCGGTGCTGTGGCTCACGGGTCTGTCGGCATCCGGCAAATCGTCGCTGTCGATGGCACTGGAGCAGGCCCTGATGGCACGCGGCTATTCCTGTTACGTGCTCGATGGCGACAATTTGCGCCATGGCCTCAACGCCAATCTCGGTTTCAGTCCGGCCGGACGCAGCGAAAACATCCGGCGCGTTGGCGAAGTCGCCGCCCTGTTTGCCGATGCCGGACTGATCTGCATTACCGCCTTCATTTCACCGTATCGTGCCGATCGGGCACGGGCACGCCAATCCTGCCGCAGCCAATTCCACGAAATTCACGTCGCCGCATCGCTGGCGACTTGCGAGGCGCGTGATCCCAAGGGCCTGTACCGCAAGGCCCGCAGCGGCGAACTGCAGGACTTCACCGGCATCAGCGCGCCTTACGAAGCGCCGGAACATCCTGACCTGACCATCGACACGACCTCGGACAGCCTGCCGGCAAGCCTGCAGAAATTGCTCGACTACGTGATCGCGCATTACCCGCTCGGCGCGCCGGCAGGGTCTGCCGGCTTGGCTGGCGCCGCCGACCCGACCGCATAGCCTGCGCCACCGGGAGGCGGCGGTTCAAGCGATGCACCGCCGCGGCAGCTGACGCCGGCGCCGGTGTGCTTGCCAGCCTCGCCTGCATGCAGTCGATACGCACCTGCCACGCGGTCGCAGCGTCAGTGCAGGCGCTGGCCGGACGGACCAGCGCCCTGCATATCCGGCGCAACACACGTCGCACCAGCACGGGGCAGGCTCTGCCTGATTACCACCCTTGCGTGCCCGGCCGCATCGGATTCATGCCTTTTTCGCATCATTCGAGGGATTTTCAGTTGGCACATATTCTGCTAACTGAAGATGGCGATTTCTCGCGACCAGGTCGGTCAACCCAACAACAGGAGTAATCATGTCCCGTCGCACCCTACTCAAGGCCAGCGCCCTCGGCGCTCTCTCCGTACTCGCTTCTGCCTGGCTGGCGCCAGCGTTCGGCGCCGACACCATCAAGGTCGGCATCCTGCACTCGCTGTCGGGCACGATGGCGATTTCGGAAACGTCGCTCAAGGATGTCGCCCTGATGACCATCGAAGACATCAACGCCAAGGGCGGCGTGATGGGCAAGATGCTGGAACCGGTAATCGTCGATCCCGCTTCGAACTGGCCGTTGTTTGCCGAAAAGGCACGCCAGCTGATCGCCCAGGACAAGGTTGCCGTGGTGTTCGGTTGCTGGACCTCGGTGTCGCGCAAATCGGTGCTGCCGGTGTTCAAGGAACTCAACAGCCTGCTGTTCTATCCGGTGCAGTACGAAGGCGAGGAGCTTGAAAAGAATGTGTTCTACACCGGCGCCGCACCGAACCAGCAAGCCATCCCGGCCACCGAATACCTGATGTCCAAGGAAGGCGGCGGCGCCAAGCGTTTCGTGCTGCTGGGCACCGACTACGTGTATCCGCGCACCACCAATAAAATCCTGCGCGCGTTCCTGAAATCAAAAGGCGTCAAGGACAGCGACATCGACGAGGTCTATACCCCGTTCGGTCATTCCGATTATCAAACCATCGTCGCCAACATCAAGAAGTTTGCCGCCGGCGGCAAGACAGCAGTGATCTCGACCATCAATGGCGACTCCAACGTGCCGTTCTACAAGGAACTCGGCAACGCCGGCCTGAAGGCAACCGATGTGCCGGTGGTGGCGTTCTCGGTCGGTGAAGAAGAATTGCGCGGCGTCGATACCAAGCCATTGCTCGGACATCTGGCGGCGTGGAATTATTTCGAGTCGGTCAAGAATCCGGTCAACGACGCCTTCATCAAGCAATGGAAAGCCTACGCGCTTGCCAAGAAACTGCCGAACGCCGCCACCGTGGTCACCAACGACCCGATGGAAGCAACCTATGTCGGTATCCACATGTGGAAACAGGCGGTTGAAAAAGCCAAGAGCACCGATACCGACAAGGTCATCGCCGCAATGGCCGGCCAAACCTTCAAGGCACCTTCAGGTTTCGAGCTGACCATGGACGCCACCAATCACCATTTGCACAAGCCGGTCATGATTGGCGAAATCAAGGGTGACGGCCAGTTCAATGTAGTCTGGAAAACCAAGGGTCCGGTACGGGCGCAGCCATGGAGCCCATACATCGTGGGCAACGAAGGCAAGCAAAAGCTGTAATGCCACGCTTTGCCAACCGGCTGGTCCGGTTGGCATCTGATTCACGCCGTCCTGGAAAAAGCAGCGCATGAGACTCCCAAAACTATCGCTGTTGCTGGCCCCCCTGTTTCTGCACGCGTTGGTGGCGCACGCCGCCATCGATGCGTCATTGCTCAAGCCGCTGGCGGGCGATGATCCCGACGCCCGCATTGCCGCAGTCGGCCAGATTGCCGTGCTGGCCAACGACGATGCCGCACGCATTCTGAATGCACTCAATACCGATTCCCTGTCGGCCACGCCGGATGGCCGGGTCGTCATCGTCAGTGGCGACACCGCCTACGATCCGGCCACCGACAAGACCATCCCGTTACCAGCAGAACTCGACGCCATCAGCGTCAACAACCGCCTGCGCGGCGCAGTCGCCCAAGCGCTGGCGGGCTTGCGCCTGTTCTCGCCCAGCCGCGTGGTGCGCCTGGCCGCCGTGCGCGACATGCAGAGCAATCCGTCGCTGGAGCAAACGCCGTTGATCGCCAAGGCGCTCGGCACCGAATCCGACCCGCAAATCCGCGCCCTGCTGCAACTGGTCTCGGCCACCGCCAACCTGCAATCGCCCGATGCCGGTGTGCGCAAGAGCGCGGTGCGGGAACTGGCTGCCAGCACTAATGCCAACCTGCGGCCGATCCTGCTGAACATGCTCGAGAAGGCGCCCGACGGCAGCAACAACGAGCCTGATCCGGCGGTGCGCATCGAAGTGGTCGCCACGCTGTCGGCGCTGAATGCGCGCATCGCCCGCACCGAATTCATCGGCAATCTGTTCTACGGCATCTCGCTGGGCAGCGTGCTGCTGCTGACCGCGCTCGGACTGGCGATCACGTTCGGCCTGATGGGCATCATCAACATGGCGCACGGCGAATTGCTGATGCTGGGCGCCTACACCACCTACGGCTGCCAGCTGCTGTTCCGGCACTATTTTCCAGCGGCGCTGGACGCCTATCTACTGGTCGCGCTGCCGGCCGCCTTCCTGGTCACGGCCGCCATCGGCATTGCGCTCGAACGCACCGTGATTCGCTGGCTGTATGGCCGCCCGCTCGAAACGCTGCTGGCCACCTGGGGCATCAGCCTGATGCTGATGCAGTCGGTGCGAACGCTGTTCGGCGCCCAGAACGTCGAGGTCGCCAATCCGTCGTGGATGTCGGGCGGCGTCACGGTACTCGGCTCACTGGTGCTGTCGTACAACCGGATTGTGATCATCTTCTTCGCCCTGTTCGTGGTGCTGGCGGTCTGGCTGGTGCTCAACAAGACCCGGCTTGGATTGTTCGTGCGGGCGGTGACGCAGAACCGGCGCATGGCCGATTGCGTCGGCGTCGCCACCGGCAAGATCGACATGCTGACGTTCGGTCTGGGGTCCGGCATCGCCGGCCTGGGCGGAGTGGCGCTGTCGCAGCTCGGCAATGTCGGCCCGGACCTGGGGCAGAGTTATATCGTCGACTCGTTCATGGTGGTCGTGCTGGGCGGGGTCGGACAATTGGCCGGCACCGTCATCGCCGCCATCGGACTGGGTGAGGTCAACAAATTCCTCGAACCGGTGGCCGGCGCGGTGATGGCGAAGATCGTCATCCTGATCTGCATCATCGTGTTCATCCAGAAGCGCCCGCAAGGCCTGTTTGCACTGAAAGGCAGGAGCGCAGAATGAGGCCCGCACTGTTTTCCAAATCGGCCTGGACCGCGCTGGTCGCCGTAACGATGCTGCTGGCCCTGCTGCCGCTGCTCAATCTGCTGTTTGCCGATGGCCACGCGCTGCATGTGTCGAGCTACGCCATCTCGCTGATCGGCAAATTCATGTGCTATGCGCTGGCGGCGCTGGCGCTCGATCTGGTGTGGGGCTATACCGGCATCCTGTCGCTCGGACATGGGGTGTTCTTCGCGCTGGGCGGTTATGCGCACGGCATGTACCTGATGCGGGCAATCGGCCGCGATGGCGTGTACCAAAGCAACCTGCCGGATTTCATGGTCTTCCTCGACTGGAAAGCCTACCCGTGGTACTGGTCGCTGACCGATAATTTCTGGTACTGCATGGCGCTGGTGGTGCTGGCGCCGGGCGTGCTGGCGTTCGTGTTCGGCTATTTCGCGTTTCGCTCGCGCATCAAGGGCGTGTACTTCTCGATCATCACGCAGGCCATGACCTTCGCCTTCATGCTGCTGTTCTTCCGCAACGACACCGGCTTCGGCGGCAACAACGGCTTCACCGATTTCAAGCGCATCCTCGGCTTTTCGATCACGGCGGCGCCGACCAAGGCGGCGCTGTACCTGATCACGCTGGGCGTGCTGGTGGCCGCGCTGATTGGTTGCCGCTGGATCGTCACCTCCAAGCTCGGGCGGGTGCTGCAGGCCGTGCGCGACGCCGAGTCGCGCCTGATGTTCGTCGGCTACAACCCATTGCACTTCAAGCTGTTCGTCTGGACCCTGTCGGCCGTCCTGTGCGGCATTGCCGGCGCGCTGTATGTGCCGCAGGTGGGCATCATCAATCCATCCGAAATGTCGCCCGGGAATTCGATCGAAATGGTGATCTGGGCGGCGGTCGGCGGGCGCGGCTCGCTGGTCGGGCCGATCCTCGGCGCCTTCACGGTCAACGGCCTGAAGAGCTGGTTTACCGCGGCGTTTCCCGATCTGTGGCTGTTTGCACTCGGCCTGCTGTTCATTCTGGTGACGCTGTTCATGCCGCAGGGAATCCTCGGGCTGATGGCAAAACTGCGCCGAAAGGAAACGCCATGACAACCGAACCCGGCGACGCCGGCGGCTCCTACCAGCGCGTCAAGAGCGCTGGCCTCGACACCGTCCACGGCGCCATCCTGTACCTCGACGACATCACCGTCTCGTTCGATGGCTTCAAGGCGCTCAACAAGCTCAGCCTCGACATTTCGGTCGGCGAACTGCGCTGCATCATCGGGCCCAACGGCGCCGGCAAGACCACCATGATGGACGTCATCACCGGCAAGACCCGGCCCAGTTCCGGCACTGCCTTTTTCGGCCAGACCATCGATCTGTCGCGCATGACCGAGTACGACATCGCGCACGCCGGCATCGGCCGCAAGTTCCAGCGTCCGACCGTGTTCGAGCAGCACACCGTGTTCGAGAACCTCGAACTGGCCATGAAGATGGACAAGCGCGTGCGGCCGACGCTGTGGTTTCGCCTGAGCTCCGAGCAAAAAGGCCGCATCGACGAGGTGCTCAAGCTGATCCGCCTGCATGGCAACGAAACGCGGCTGGCCGGGCTGCTGTCGCACGGCCAGAAGCAATGGCTGGAAATCGGCATGCTGCTGATGCAGGAGCCGCAACTGATCCTGCTGGACGAACCGGTGGCCGGCATGTCCGACGCCGAGACCGCGCGCACCGCCGAACTGCTCAACGAATTGCGCGGCAAGCATTCGATCATGGTGGTCGAGCACGACATGGGCTTTGTCACCGAAATCGCGCAGGGTGGCAAGGTCACCGTACTGCACGAAGGCGCGGTGCTGGCCGAGGGCACCATGCAGCAGGTGCAAGCCGACGAACGCGTCATTGAAGTCTACCTGGGACGATAAACATGCTTGAAGTCGCACAGGTCAATCAGCACTACGGCTCGTCGCACACGCTGCGCGGGATCTCGCTCAAGCTGGCGCGCGGCGAATGCCTGGCGCTGCTGGGCCGCAACGGGGTCGGCAAGACCACCCTGCTGAAATGCCTGATGGGCGTGCTGCCGGTCTCGTCCGGCACCATCACTTTCGAAGGGCGCGACATCACGCGCCTGAAACCGCATCAGCGCGCCGCGGCCGGGATTGCCTACGTGCCGCAGGGGCGCGAGATCTTTGCCCGCCTGAGCGTCGAAGAAAATCTGCTGATGGGCATGGCCAGCCTGTCCGGCGCGCGCGCTGCGATCATCAAGCAAGAAATCTTCACGCTGTTCCCGGTGCTCAAGGAGATGCTGCAACGTCGCGGCGGCGACCTGTCCGGCGGCCAGCAACAGCAGCTGGCGATTGCCCGCGCCCTGTTGCAGGAACCGCGCCTGATCATCTTCGACGAACCGACCGAAGGCATCCAGCCGTCGATCATCAAGGACATCGAGCGCGTCATCCGGCTGCTGCGCCAGCGCGGTGACATCGGCATCCTGCTGTGCGAGCAGTATTTCGATTTTGCCCATGCACTGGCCGATCACTTCGTGGTGCTGTCACGCGGCGAAGTCGTCGCCAGCGGCGGCCACGCAGCAATGGATAGCGGGGACGTGCGACGTCACCTGGCGGTATAGTCGGGCATGCGCCTGAGTACCGACACCGCCCTCCCCGCCCGCAGCCATTGGCAAGCCCTGCTCACGCTCGGCTTCGATGACGATGCCGGCACCACCCGGCTGACCGAGCGACGTCATCTGGGTCCGTTGCGGGTCCAGAAAGCGCTGTATCCGGAGCACCGCTCGGTGTGCCACGCGATCATCGTCCATCCGCCCGGCGGCGTGGTCGGCGGCGACCAGCTGGCGATCAACGTGCGGGTTGGCGCGGGCGCATCAGTATTGCTCAGCAGCCCTGGCGCGGCCAAGTGGTATCGCGCCAACGGCCACGTCTCGCAGCAAACCGTGCGGCTGACGGTGGCGCCCGGCGCGACGCTGGAATGGATGCCGCAGGAGACGATATTTTTCAACGGCGCACAGGTCGAGCTCGACACGGCGCTGGAACTGGACGGCGACGCGCGGTATATCGGCATCGAGATCCTGTGTTTTGGCCGCACTGCGTCGGGCGAGCAATTCGACCATGGCAGCATCCGCCAGCGCAGCACGATCCGCCGTGACGGCAAGCTGATCTGGAACGAACAGGGTCGGATTGGCGGCGGCGATGCGGCCATGCACAGCCCGCTCGGACTGGCCGGCAACACGGTATGTGCGACCTTGCTGGCGGTCGGCCCGCCACTGACGCCGCAGGCGCTGCGCAGCATGCGCGAACAGCTCGGGCCGCAGGTTGGCGTCAGCCAGGTCGGTGCTGTGCTGGTGGTGCGCATGCTCAGCCAGCGCAGCGAACTGGCGCGCGGCGCCATGCTGCAGGCATGGCAACTCCTGCGGCCATTGATGACGGCGCGCGCGGCAGTGGTGCCGCGCATCTGGAACACGTAAAAACATTCATTACAAGGCATCCCATGGATCTGACCCCGCGAGAAAAAGACAAGCTGCTCATCTTCACCGCCGCCCTGCTGGCGGAACGGCGCATGGCGCGCGGCGTCAAGCTCAACTATCCGGAAGCGATCGCACTGATCACGGCGGCGATCATGGAAGGCGCGCGTGACGGCAAGACCGTCGCCGAGCTGATGTCGGACGGCACCCGCATCCTGGCCCGCGCCGACGTGATGGAAGGCATCGCCGAGATGATTCCCGACATTCAGGTCGAAGCCACTTTCCCCGACGGCACCAAGCTGGTCACCGTCCACCACCCGATACCCTGAGAGGCCCACCATGATTCCAGGAGAAATGCTGATCGAACCGGGCGACATTGCCCTCAACGTCGGGCGTCGCACCGCCAGCCTGACGGTGGCCAACAGCGGCGACCGGCCGATCCAGGTCGGCTCGCACTTTCATTTCCATGAAACCAATGCGGCGCTGCAGTTCGATCGCGATGCCGCCTACGGCATGCGCCTGAACATTGCCGCCGGCACCGCAGTGCGCTTCGAGCCGGGCCAGCAACGCACCATCGAACTGGTCGCGCTGGCCGGTGCGCGCGCGGTGTATGGCTTCAACGGCGCCGTGATGGGCCAACTCAAATGAGCACCATCTCGCGCCAGGCCTATGCCGAAATGTTCGGCCCCACCACCGGCGACCGCGTGCGGCTGGCCGACACCGACCTGTTCATCGAGATCGAGATGGATTTCGCGACCTACGGCGAAGAGGTCAAGTTCGGCGGCGGCAAGGTGATCCGCGATGGCATGGGCCAGTCGCAGCGCAACCATGCCGACGTGATGGACACCGTGATCACCAACGCCGTCATCGTTGACCACTGGGGCATCGTCAAGGCCGACATCGGCCTGAAGAACGGGCTGATCGCGGCCATCGGCAAGGCCGGCAATCCGGACATCCAGCCCGACGTGACGATGGCCATTGGCGGCGCCACCGAAATCATCGCCGGCGAAGGCATGATCGTCACTGCCGGCGGGGTCGATTCGCACATCCATTTCATCTGCCCGCAGCAGATCGAGGCGGCCCTGATGTCGGGCGTGACCACCATGCTCGGCGGCGGCACCGGACCGGCAGCCGGCACCGCCGCCACCACCTGCACGCCGGGCCCGTGGCACCTGCATGCAATGCTGGGCGCGACCGATGCCTTCGCCATGAACATCGGCCTGATGGGCAAAGGCAATGTCAGCCTGCCGACTCCGCTGGAAGAACAGGTGCGGGCCGGCGCGATCGGCCTGAAACTGCACGAAGACTGGGGCAGCACGCCGGCGGCAATCGATAACTGCCTGGCCGTGGCCGACCGCATGGACGTGCAGGTGGCGATCCACACCGACACCCTGAACGAAGCCGGCTTTCTGGAAAACACGCTGGCCGCCTTCAAGGACCGCACCATCCACACCTTTCATACCGAGGGCGCCGGCGGCGGCCACGCACCGGACATCATCGCCGCGGTCGGACAGGGCAATGTGCTGCCGTCGTCGACCAATCCGACCCGTCCGTACACGGTCAACACGCTCGACGAACATCTCGACATGCTGATGGTCTGCCACCATCTGGATGCCGCGATTGCCGAAGACATTGCCTTCGCCGAATCGCGCATCCGGCGCGAGACCATCGCCGCCGAAGACATCCTGCATGACCTTGGCGCGATCAGCATGATGTCGTCCGATTCGCAGGCCATGGGCCGGGTCGGCGAAGTCATCCTGCGCACCTGGCAAAGCGCGCACAAGATGAAAACCCAGCGCGGCGCACTGCCCGAAGACAGCGCCCGCAACGACAATTTCCGCGTCAAGCGCTACATTGCCAAGTACACCATCAACCCGGCCATCACCCATGGCATCAGCCACATGGTCGGTTCGATCGAGGTCGGCAAGCTGGCCGATCTGGTGTTGTGGAAGCCGGCCTTTTTTGGCGTCAAGCCATCGATGATCATCAAGGGCGGCATGATTGCCGCGGCCCAGATGGGCGACCCGAGCGCCTCGATCCCGACGCCGCAGCCGGTGCATTACCGCAAGATGTTCGGCGCGTATGGCGGCGGCATCAAGACGTCATCGTTCACCTTCGTCTCGCAGGCGGCGCTCGACGACGGCCTGGCCGAGCGGCTCAAGCTCAACAAGAGCATGGTGGCGGTGAAGAACATGCGCCATCTGCGCAAGTCCGACATGATCCACAACAGCGCCACGCCGGTGATGGAAGTCGATTCGGAAACCTATGAAGTGCGGGCTGACGGCGCGCTGCTGGTCTGTCAGCCGGCCAGCGTGCTGCCGATGACGCAACGTTATTTTTTATTTTGAGATCACACCGATGCTGACCCTGAACACCAAAGTCACCGATGCCGAGCACATCGACGGCGAACTGAGCCTGCCCTACGAATTGCGCGAAAAAAGCCGGCTGCGCGCCACCCTGCACAGCGGCGAAGTGGTGGCCGTGTTCACCGTGCGCGGCACCGTCTTGCGCGGCGGTGACCTGCTGCGCGGCGACGACGGCCGCATCGTCCGGATCAGCGCCGCCGCCGAAGCGACCTATCGGATCACCTGTCCCGACGCGCATGCCTTGCTGCGTTGTGCCTTTCATCTTGGGAACCGCCATACCCAGGCCGAAGTCGGCGATGGCTATCTGCGCATCCGCGCCGACGCCGTGCTGGGCGACATGCTGCAGGGCCTCGGCGCCAGCATGAGCGAGGAGCAGGCGCCGTTCGAACCGGAAGCCGGCGCGTATGGCGGCGGCCACGGGCATCGCGACGACAGCCATCCGCTGGCGCCGATTCCGCTGCGCCAGCGCATCCATCGGCCTGATTCGGTCAAGGACTAGCATGCAGTCCAGCGCCCTGCTGCACTTGCTGCAGCTGGCCAGTCCGTCGCTGCCGGTGGGCGGCTACAGCTATTCGCAAGGGCTGGAGGCGGCCATGGAAGCCGGGCTGGTGACCGATGCCGCCTCGGCGCGCCGCTGGATTGTCGATGCGCTGCAGCAGGTGGTGGCGCGCTGCGAAGCGCCGATCCTGTGGCGCCTGATGCGGGCCTTTGCCGAACGCGACGCCGCCGCGCTGGCGCACTGGACCAGCTACTTCCTCGCCGCGCGCGACAGCGCCGAGCTGCGCGCCGAAACCATCCAGATGGGCTACTCGCTGGCGCAACTGGTGGCCGCCCTGCAGCTCGACGACGACGGTTTGCTGGCGCTGCTGCAGGCGCTGCCGGAGATCCCCTTTCCCAGCGCGTTGGCATATGCAGCGGTGGCGTTGCAGGTGCCACCGGATGCGGCGCTGCTCGGCATGCTGTTTTCGTGGGCCGAGAACCAGGTGCTGGTGTGCGTGAAATCGGTCCCGCTCGGGCAGGTCGCCGGCCAGCGCCTGCTTCTGTCGCTGCGGCCCGAACTGGCCCTGGCTGCGCAGCAGGCGCAGTCCATCGCCGATACCGACCTGTCGAGCTGGGCACCCGGACTATCGCTGTTATCCATGCAGCATGAAGTGCAATACAGCCGGTTGTACCGGTCCTGAACACGCCAACCCAATTTCACGGAGAAACCATGACCATCCCCAAAAATCCCCTGCGCGTCGGCATCGGCGGCCCGGTCGGGTCCGGCAAGACTGCGCTGTGCGAGATGCTCTGCAAGCGCATGCGCGACGACTACGACATGGCCGTCATTACCAACGACATCTACACCCGCGAGGACATGGAAATCCTGCTGCGCGCCGATGCGCTGCCGGCCGAACGGCTGATGGGCGTCGAGACCGGCGGTTGCCCGCACACCGCGATCCGCGAGGACGCCTCGATCAATCTCGAAGCGATCGCGCGCATGAGCGCCGAGTTTCCCGATCTCGACCTGATCCTGATCGAATCCGGCGGCGACAACCTGGCCGCCACCTTCAGCCCGGAGCTGTCCGACCTCACGCTGTACGTGATCGATGTCGCCGGCGGCGAGAAGATCCCGCGCAAGGGCGGCCCCGGCATCACCCGTTCCGATCTGCTGATCATCAACAAGATCGATCTGGCACCGTATGTCGGCGCCAATCTGGACGTGATGGCGACCGACGCCAAACGCATGCGCGGCGAGCGACCGTTCGTGTTCACCAATCTGCGCACCGGCGAAGGCGTCGATGAGGTCATTGCCTTCATCCGGCGCGAGGGATTGATGGAGTCGTAAGCGGCGCGCTGCACAATTGCGCCGGAATCGTCCCGCTGTTTGCGGCATGGGTCACGCATGAAGGCGCCATAATGTGGGCAATTCGCCAAGCGGATCTGATCGGCGTACCGTCTGGGGGGCGCCGAACCGCGCCGCTATCGGGCGCAGCGCATCACCACCTATGAAAGTACGCCGCCATCATGGTCACTTCAGTACAAGGCAACGCCGCCACCGCGCAAGCCACCGTCTCGGCAGACATCTACGCCAAAGTCGACAAAATCATCGCACCGCAAAAGTCCGGATTGATCAGGATTGCCGGCACCATTGCCAACGACCAGACCAGGCTGTCGGCACTGGGCCAGTTGCGCAGCGCGCTGGCCAGCTTTCAGTCGGTGGCGCAAGCGTTGTCCGGCGCCGGCCTGACCAGCACCGCGACGTCCAGCAGCAAGGGTGTGGTGGGCGCGACTGCCAGCGCCAGTGTCGTGGCCGGCACCCATGCGGTCGAGGTCAAGCAACTGGCCACCAGCCAGACCCTGGCAAGCGCCGTCCAGGCCAGCGCCAGCACCCCGATTGGCACCGGCTCCGTGACCACGATCACGATCGATGCAGGCAGCGCCGTGGACGGGAAATTCAGCGCCGACGGCGGCACCAGCAAAACCATCACAATCAGCAGCGGCAACAATACGCTGCAGGGCATCGCCGACGCCCTCAAGCAAGCCGGCATCGATACTGCGGTGGTCAAGAATGGCGATGGTTTCACGCTGTCGGTCAAGGGCCCGGCCGGCGCCAGCAACAGCTTGCGCGTCAGCGTCAGTGGCGACGCGGCAGTCAAGGACCTGCTGGCCTACAACCCGGTCGGCACCGGCAAGCTGACCCAGACCACGGCGGCTGGCGATGCCATCCTCAACGTCGATGGCAAGGACGTACGCAGCGCCAGCAACACGGTGAGCACGGCGATCGACGGTGTCACGCTGACATTGACCGCAGCCGGCAAGACCAGCGTCGTGGTGGCCCAGGACCCCAGCCAGATTGCGCGCAACGTTACCGATCTGGTGACTGCCTATAACAGTCTCAACAGCAAGATCACCGAACTGCAAAAAGGCGACCTGAAATCCGACCCGGCCCTGCAGCAGATCAGCAGCCAGCTGACCCGCCTGGTCGCCAGCGGCAGCTTCGGCAGTTTCGGCGCGCTCGGCAAAGCCGGAGTGTCGGTCGGCGCGGGCGGCAATCTCCAGGTCGACAACGTGCAACTGACCAGTGCCATCGCCGCCGATCCGCAAGCCATCGGCAAGCTGTTCACCGACAACGGCAATGGCATCGCCGACCAGTTTGCCAGCAAGCTGGCCAGCCTGACCGGCGACGGCGGCCGGCTGCAGAAGCAGGAAGCCACCGTCAACAAGGAACTGGCGGCGCTGGGCAAGAAGAAAGCCGACATCACGGCAGTGCTGTCGAAGGAAGCCACCGCACTGATCAAGCTGTACACCGACCAGCAAGCCAGCGCCAACAGTGGCGGCGGCTTGTTCGGTTCGGGCAACGGCAAGACTGCGTTCGATTACTTTGCCTGATACCGTGCCGACGCGGCGCAATCTCCCGAGTAACGCCATGAAACCGCAATTGATCGCCGCTTCGGCTGCATCTGACCGCTGGCAACATCGTTCCACCCCTCCTTTTTCTGAGAGCGACTTTTCCCTTGAGCCTTGATCCGGACGATTGGCACGACTTCAGGCAACACAGTCATCGCATGCTCGATGACATGCTCGACTATCTGGAAACGCTACGTGCGCGCCCGGTCTGGCAACCGATTCCGCAGTCTGTGCGCGATGAATTCACGCAGGCGTTGCCGCGCGCGCCAGGCACCCTGCCCGCGGCCCATGCCCAATTCATGCAATCGGTGTTGCCATATGCGGTCGGCAACGCGCATCCGGGCTTCTTCGGCTGGGTGCATGGCGGCGGCACGCCGGTCGGCATGGTGGCCGAGATGCTGGCGGCCGGTCTGAATGCCAATCTGGGCGGGCGCGACCAGATGCCGATCGAAGTCGAACACCAGGTCGTGCAATGGGTACGCGAGCTGTTTCAGTTTCCGGATAGCGCCAGCGGCCTGTTCGTCACCGGCACCTCGGGCGCCAATCTGATCGCCGTGCTGGTGGCGCGCACCCGGGCGCTCGGCGTGGCGGTGCGCCAGCACGGGTTGGGCGCCAGGGGCGAGCTGCTGGTGGCGTACACCTCGGCTGCCGCGCATGGCTGCATTGCCCAGGCCATGGATCTGGCCGGACTGGGCGTGAGCGCGCTGCGCATGATCGCCGTGGACGCCGACCATCGCATGGACACTGCCGCGCTGGAACGGGCCATTGCCGCCGATCTCGCGGCCGGCATGCAACCATTCCTGATCGTCGGCACGGCCGGCACGGTGGACGTCGGCGCGGTCGATCCGCTGCCGCAAATCGCTGCGATCGCGGCCCGCCACCAGCTCTGGTTTCATGTCGACGGCGCGTACGGCGCGCTGGGCATGTTGTCGGCCCAGGTCGCGCCACAACTGGCCGGTATCGAGCTGGCCGATTCGATCGCCTTCGACTTCCACAAATGGGGCCAGGTGCCCTACGACGCCGGCTTCATTCTGGTGCGCGACGGCGACCTGCACCACCAGACCTTCGCGGCGCCAGCGGCCTATCTGCAGCGCGACAGTCGCGGCATGGGCGCCGGTTCGCCGTGGCCGTGCGACTTCGGACCCGACCTGTCGCGCGGCTTTCGCGCGCTCAAGACCTGGTTCACGATCACCGTCTACGGCGCCGACCAGCTCGGCGCGATGATCGCCGAGACCTGTCGCCTGGCGCGCCAGTTTGCCGCGCAAGTCGCAGCGCAGCCGGAACTCGAACTGATGGCGCCGGTGGCGCTGAACATTGTCTGCTTCCGCTATCGCGCCAGCGACGCCATCAACGCCGAGATTGCCGCCGACATCCAGCAATCCGGCATCGCCGCACCCTCCACCACCCGGATCAACGGCGTGCTGGTGCTGCGTGCCGCGATTGTCAACCACCGTACCCGCGCCGACGATCTCGAGGTGCTGCTTGCCGCCACGTTGTCGTTCGGCGCACAGCGCATTGCCACCGCACAGGAACAACCATGACCATCGAATCCGAAACCGTGCGGGCCGGCTTGCCGCCATTGATTGGTGTGGCCGCGCTGATGCGGCGCGCCTTTGCCGGTGAAGACCTGCTGCCGCAGGGCGAAGAGTTGATGGCGCGCGCACAGCAGAACCCGCACGACGCCCATGCCTGGCTGGATTTCTCCACCGTGCTGCAGCTGACCGGCAATCGCGCCAATGCACTGGCGGTGCAAGCCGAGGCGATCGCGATCCAGTCGCTCTACCGCCTGCCGGCCCGTGGCCCCGGACCCGGCGTGCGGCTGCTGGTGATCATGGGGCCGGGCGATCTGATGTCGAACACGCCGGTCGAATTTCTGGTCGAGAATTCCGACGTGGCGCTGGAGCTGCTGTACCTGAACGCCGACGGCGACTGGCCGGCCAGCGTGCCGGACCACGACGTGATGCTGGTGGCGGTGGCCGAGTCGGATGCCAACCAGCCACTGCTGCAGCAACTGCGTGGCGCGGTGGCGCATTGGCCGCGCCCGTTCATCAACCATCCGGCGCAGATCGCGGTGCTGTCGCGCGATGGCGCCTGTGCCGCGCTGCAGGGCGTCGACGGACTCGACATGCCCGCCTCGGTGCGCATCGATCGGGCCGGGTTGCGTGCCATTGCGGATGGCGAAAACGCCCTCAGCGCCATCCTGCCAGACGGCGATTTCCCCATGATCGTGCGCCCGACCGGCTCGCACGCCGGACAGAATCTGGACCGCATGACCTGCGCCACCGACCTGCTGGCCTATCTCGACCGGGTCGATGCCGAGCGCTTCTACATTGCCCGCTTCGTTGATTACCGCAGCGCCGACGGCCAGTTCCGCAAGTACCGCATCACCGTCATCGATGGCCAGCCGTTGCTCTGCCATGCCGCGATTTCGTCGCACTGGATGATCCATTACCTGAATGCCGGGATGGCCGAGAGCGCTGCCAAGCGCGCCGAAGAGGCCGACTGCATGGCGCAGTTCGAGACCGGCTTTGCGCTGCGCCATGCTGCCGCCATTGCCGCCATCACCGACCGTCTCGGGCTGGCGTATTACGGCATCGACTGCGCCGAAACCAGCGATGGCAAATTGCTCATCTTCGAAGTCGACAATGCCATGATCGTGCATGACATGGACCCGCCCGACCTGTATCCGTACAAGAGCCCGGCCATGCGCAAGGTGTTCACGGCGTTCCGCGCATTGCTGGAACGCGTGCGCCAGACCGACGCGGCGACCTGAGTCGTGCGCGCCATGCAATTGCCCGCCACCGAGCAGTTGCTGATCGCCGGTGGCGACGAGCGCATCATCCCCGACCCGGTCTCGGGCCTGACCCGCTATGGCTGCGGCAACCGGCCTGATCCGGCCGTGCTGGCGTTCGGCTCGTCGACTGCATCGACGATTTCCGAGGCCGGCTTTGCCGCTGCTGATACCTTGCGCACGCAATGCCAGGGCCTGCTGCGCGAGCAAGCCGCTCCAGCGGTGTATGCGCGCCAGACCGCGCAGGTGCGCAGCGCCTTGCGCGACATCTTCGGGCTGGCTGATCAGATTGACATTGTGCTGGCAGCCTCCGGCACCGACCTGCATCTGCTGGCCGGCCAGTGGCTCAGCCCCGACTGCGTGGTGATGATCGCCCCCACCGAAACCGGCAGTGGCGTCCCGGCGGCGCTGGGCGGCAAGCACTTTTGTCATCGCGCCGCGTATCAGGATCAGGTCACGCCGGGTGTCGGCCTGGGCCGTTTGCACGCACGCATCCTGGCGCTACCGGCGCGCACCCGCAGCGGCGTCTGCATCGCCGCGGCTGCGTTCGACCAGGCCTGCGTCAGCCACGTTACCCAGGCCATCGCGGCGGGACAGTCGGTCCTGCTGGTACTCACCGATGTCAGCAAGACCGGCTTGTTGCTGCCGGGCGTGGACACCGTGCTGGCGCTCCAGGCGCGCTGGCCGGATCGGCTCACGGTGCTGGTCGATGCCTGCCAGTGCCGGCTCGCGGCCAGTACCGTGCGCGACTATCTGGCGCACGGCTTTCTGGTGGCACTGACCGGCTCCAAGTTCATGTCCGGTCCGACCTTCTGCGGCGCCTTGCTGATCCCGCCTGAACTCGGACAGCGCTATCGTGCCGTGCAATTCGCGCCGGAAGTCGGCATCTATTCCTGTGCGGCGGACTGGCCGCCCGACTGGTCCTGCGGACAGGCGCTGCCGACCGACAGCAACTTCGGGCTGGCGTTGCGCTGGCAGGCGGCGCTGGTGGGCATGCGCCGCTTTTACGCGCTGCCTGAGCCGCAGGTCACCCGCTTCCTGCAGCGCTTTGGCGCCGCCGTCCGTGATTTTATTGCCGCGCAGCCCTGCTTCGAAGCGGTCGAGGTGGCGGCGCTCACGCGCGGCATCATCGGCGCGGCCGGCTGGGACTGCGAGCAAACCATCTTCCCGTTCCTGCTGCGCACGCCCGCGCCGCTGCAGCGCAGTCAAACCTTCGACCTGTATCAGGATCTGCTCAAGCCGGCGCAGGATGGCCAGCGCATGCATCTTGGCCAGCCGGTCTACTGCGGCGAGCGCGATGGCGAGCCCGTCAATGCCCTGCGCCTGTGCATGAGCGCGCGCCTGATCGTCGCGGCCTGCGCCGACGGTTGCGCCGACGCCATCATCGCCGATGCGCTGGCGGTGCTGGAGGCGGTGCGACAACGCATTGGCCATCTCATCGACAGCCGTTCAACGAGCGCGGCCGACAACTAAATTGTCGGCCGCGATTGAAAACCAGACTCGTCTTGATCAATGCCTGCAGCATTCCCGTGGCGGGCGACCGGAACCGCCTGAGCGCAGGCGCCTCACTGGCCGGTCAGATAGCGGTCGATGATTTTGTCGATCTCGCCATTGGCCTTCATGGTGTTGAGTACCGCATTAAGCTTCGCAATAAAATCCGCCTTGAATGGCGGCGCGTTCATGGCGCTGTAGCCGATGTAGGTGTTTTCGTAAGAAAGCTCGGTTGCCATTTGCAGCGTGCGCTCGTCGGCGCCGAGTTCGTCGCCTAATTGTCGGGCTGAAAACAACGCTGCGACACGGTCGCTCGCGTAACAGTCGATGCGGTGCAGGGCCATTTTCTTCAAATTGGCATTGTTGTCCTTGGCCGGCTCCAGCTTGACGATGCCATGACTGGCGGCTTGCGCCAGCCGGTTTGAAAGCAGAAACCCGGCGTTAATCCCGATCGTCAGCCCTGCGAAGTCTTCGGGGAAGTTCTTTCTGGGCGTATGCATCACCTGGCGATTGCAGAAGACGACGACCGATTCGCGAAGAATGGCAGTCGAGTACTGGTCGATATAGCTGCGTTCGCGTTTCAGGCCAGGGGGAAACAGGCCGAATGCGGTCCCGTTTTCCAGCAACGCAAGTCCGCGCTTCCAGGGTACCGGGGCCAATTCCAGCCGATACTCGGGACTCAGCCTGGTCGCCGCCAATCGCAGGATATCAACATCAATCCCGACAAATCGCTGGTTCTCGATGTAGCTGTAGGGCGGATAGTTTTCGTCACCGTACAGCACCACCGGCTGGGAAGCATGCGCTACAGGGAGCGCCATGTGCAGCCAGACCATGCTTTGCAGCAGCCATCGGATCAGTCGAATTTGCATCATTTTACAGTGAGCCCCGCTGAGCAAGATGTGCAATTAGACCACCATTCTCCCCGACATGACCGGGACAACAGCGTGTCAAGGCGAAACGGTATTTTTATCTGTTGTGTAAGAGCACTTTACCCTTCTCAAGCAGGTCCGCTGCAATTTTTTTCAGCGGCAGGATTTCCCGGGCGGCGAGCGTGGTTGCCAGGTGTCTGATCTCTCGCCGCGACAGCGGCGCTCCTGGCGCGCCGAGACGCCAACCAGACGGGTCGGTGAAGTTGCCTGTGGATTTTTTTGGAAGGATAGCCCGTTCAGCAAGCCGTTTTCCGCTCGCTGGAAGGCTTGCTAAAACCCCGCCGGGGGCGAATATCCGCGTAATATTTTTGCTGCAACGATGGCCCGTCCCAGTGGATATTTCATTCGATCACGCAAGATATCGACGCCAGCCGGCGTCGGGTTAATGTTCAAGCGGCGCAGCACACTGTTGGCGACATGCACGTAATTGGAACGCCGCGTCACATTCGAATAGAAGGTGACACTGAGCGAAATCGACAATGCATTCCCTGGCGCTTCGTCGTCTTCGGAAAACGTCATGTGCGGCGTCGTACTGGGCATATAGGCGCCATCGCCTGCGCGGCAGGAATAGTGCAAACTCCGGTTTCTGAATGACTCCTTCAACCGGATTTTTTCCAGTGACCGGTAGGCGATGAACGACTCGAGCTCCGGCGCAGCGACGACCTCGCGGTCCATTCTGTCCCACAGATGCATCGATTTCTGGCCCCGGATCTGCAGCCAGAAATTACTCTCGCGATCAATGTGAAACGGCGTCAACGACGGTGGTGCAGAAATGAAAACATGCCCTTGCACCGAGATGATTTTTTCGCTGGGATTGATCATCGGCAGGGCCGTCCCGATCGCCATCCATAACAATCGCCGGTATTCGGGGTCGTCCTGGATGTCGTACAGCGCAATCCAGGACCCGGGCGTCTGGATTTCGTCAAACACCTGGTCGATGCGGCGACCATTCGGATCGGCCGAGTGATGGTCGAACGCGGATGTCGCGGTCAGGCGTTGCTTGACAAACCGGCAGTGCTTCGTGTCCTCGAAGGATTTTGCCAGACGCCGCAGGGAGCGCAATTCCATCAGCGGGTGGTGCTGGAAGTTGTGTGTCAGGCGGCAAATTCTGGACGGGCTAAAGGTCTCGCCGGACGTTGCTTCGATGCGAAATTCATTCTGGACAGGAAATTGTGCATTCAATTTTGTCTCCGCTACGTGGCGCAGTTCTGCCACGTGATTGTTCACGCTCGTTGCAGCGCCGGACGGCAGCGATCGTGCCCGGAACCCGCCCCCGCTTGCTGCATTACCGCGCGCAGACAAAGCCGTGCTTTTCGGCGCCAGCGGTGTTGTCATTTACTTAACTCATTGTTGGTTATAGCAGAACGAATTCCAATGCAAAGGCCTGCCCGCGCCAAAATTCAGGGATTGTTTGACGACGGCCAAGTGGGTTCTGGATCAGGCCGAGAGTACGTGCCGATTTGCTGCGGCGTGACGCCATGAGGCGGGGAATCTTGCGTGTGACGTGGCGCAAAACGCCGTGGAGGACTGCAGGTTCAGCCGCCGGCAGCCTGGTCGAGCGGCGCTGCGCTGGAAGCAATCTGCTGATACCAGCGGAAATTGCCGCGACCGTTTTTCTTGACCATGTACATCGCCGCATCGGCATTGTTGAGCAACTGGCTGCCGGTGCCACCGTCGTCCGGATAGCGGCCGATGCCGATGCTGCAGCTTAAATGGAATTCATGGCCTTCGATCGAGAACGGGCTGGAGAAGGCATCGATGAGTTGCAGCCCAATGCGTTCGATATCCTGCGGCGTACTGTCGCCCTCGATCATCACCGTAAATTCATCGCCACTCAGACGTGCCACCGTATCGCCCTGCCGCACCGTCGCCCGCATCCTGCGCGCCGCCAGTCGCAGCGTCTCATCGCCGACCGCATGGCCAAACCGGTCATTGACGTCCTTGAACTGATCAAGGTCGATGAACATCAGGAACATGCTGCGCCCGGTGTGGCGTGCGCGCTCAATTGCTTCCTCCAGCAACTGCAGGAACATCGGCCGGTTCGGCAACTGGGTGAGCGGATCGTTGTGCGCCAGAAAATTCAGATGCTGCTGCCGGTCTTTCAGTTCGCCGACCTGGGCGCTGAGTTTGTCGCTCATGTCAACGAAGCTGCGCGCCAGGTCGCCGATTTCGTCGCTGCGCCCGGTCGGCAACGCCGGCAGCGGCTGGCCGGGTTCGAACTGGCTGATCGCCGTCGCCATCGCATTGAGCCGGCGCGTCAGTACGAACGACAAGGTGAACGAAAAACAGATCGCCGCCAGGCTGCAGAGCACGGTGATCTGAACGATGGTCAGCCCGAGCGCGGCGCTATCGTGCAGCACGGCCTCCAGCGGCGTGATCAGGCCGAGCGTGACGAAGCGATTCTGGTCCTGCGCCCCGAACGGCACCTTGACGAAAGCGCCGGCATACGGCATGTCAGAGGCTTTGAGGCGCAGGTTGGTCAGTACCAGCGCGGCTTTCTTTTGTTCCAGAATCTGCATGATCTCCGGCGCGTCATTCTGGATCAGGTAGCGCCGGCCGCGATCGAACCCGAAGGTTTTTGAGCCATCCGGATGAATCAGGTAATCGCCATTCGCGTTGGTCATGATCACGCCGATATCGCGCGGGATGTTGCTGCGAATCCGGTTGAACATCAGGTTCAGATTGACGTCGATAATCACGATCCCGGCCGCCGGGCCCTGGCTGCCGTAAACCGGCGTGGCGATGCGCAAGGTCGGCACACTGACATCGCGTCCGTTGATGCCGTCGCCGTTGAGGTTGATCTTCGAAAAATAAAAGGCGCCGGGCGGCAGCCTGAGCGCCTCGAAGACGTACGGGAAATGTCCTTTTTCCAGCAGGTTTTCGGCGTCGGCGACGCCGATGTCATTGCCCGACCGGTCGATGCGCACCAGCTCGCGGCCGTATTCCTGCGCCCCGATCAGTCGCACCTTCAGGTAATCGGAATGGCCGCTGAGCATGCTGGCGAAGGTCTGTTCCAGCATGGTCCGGTTCGCTGCGCGCTCGGCCTCATTTCCTTGGGCGGCAACCAGGTGCCGCGCCTGAGGCAGCGCCGCCAGTACTGCCAGATCATTGGTGATCGGGGCCAGCGAATCGGTGAAGCGCTGTCCCAGCACCTGCGTTGCCGTCAACAATTTGTCTTCCGACGCCGAGATCAGGATCGCGCGGCTTTTCGAGTAGGCATAGAAACCCGTCAGCGCGGAGGAAAACACGCCGAACAGAACGAGCCAGATGGCCAGCTTGAGGCCAATGCGCATGGTGGGCACGATCAGTATTTCCGCATCGCGTCGCCGGACAGAATCCGTGACCAGAGTCGCTGGCGCTGCGCATAATCTTCCGGCGGCTGCAGCCAGACCAGGGTATCGCTGGCGCTGCCGGCGGTGGCGGGCGTCACGGTATTGGACAGGCCGTGGCGCGTCGAGAGGATGGCGCTGACTTCGGGTTGCAGGCTGAAATCGATCCATTGCGCCGCCAGTGCCGGTGAGCGCGAGCGGCTGCTGATGACCCAGCAGTCAAGCCAGGCCAACGCACCTGCAGCCGGCACCACATAGCCGACATCGGCGCCGGCGGCACGCAGCGCCTCAAGCTGCTGGCTGCCATAGTTGGCGAACACCAGCGCCACCTCATGGCGCATGAACAGCTGGACGGCTTCGTCGGGCGAACTGTAGAAACCCAGCACGTTGCGGCGCAGATTAACCAGCCGCTGGCTGGACGCGCGCAACTCGGCATCGGACTGGTTGAACGGATGCGTGCTGCCGCCGACCAGCGCGGCCAATGAAAAATTGTGGGTACTGCCGTTATACGCAAGCACCCGTCCACGCCAGGCCGGGTCCCACATCGCATCGAACGAAGTGGGCGCCGTTTTGACCAGCTTGCGGTTGTAGATCAAGCCCATTTCGGCATAGGCATAGGGAATGCCGTACAGGCGCTTGCCGCGCATCAGTCCGGGAATCGCCGCCGGATTGCGAAAACGCGGCATCTGGTTGCTTTGGCCGGGGATGTCGGACACCCCCAGCGGCGCGCTCAGTCCCTTGTCAATGTATCGCTGCAATTCCGCAGTATTGACCGCATACACGTCATAGTCGCCGCCGCCGTTTCTGTTCATACGCAGCCACAGCTCGTCGTCCGTGTCGACATAATTGACCTCGGCGCGTGCACCGCTCTTCTTTTCAAAGGCGGCAACCACGTCCGGGTCGGCGTAACCGGGCCACGCCAGTATGCGCAATACGGCACCGTCGGCGCGGCAGGTATTGAGCATGGCGAACAGCAACAGGAAACCAACCGCCCGGCGGCACACCGCAGCATGGTCAAAACATTTCAAAGAAAGTACAAAAGGCATCGGGCGGGGTCCTGGCGGGGCGGTGTTCGTCAGCACGATCGGGCCTGGATCGTGCTCATGGCATGCTTTTAGGATAGTTGCAAAGTAGAACTCGCCACCTTTTTTTCGTCAAGTTACTAGCGGTACGAAATGCATGATTCTTTCGGTCACCCGGCGCCGAGGCCGGCAAACCATCGCGCCAATCACGCTGCGGGCACGCGCCCTGCCGTAAAGCTGTCATACTGTGCCCCTTCCCGATCCGCCCGACGCCGCCTGCCCCTGCGGTCGCCTGCCCCATGAATTCGCCAAAAAACCTGTTTTCGTATCCCGCACATCGCCCCTTCAATGGCAAGCCTGCGCCGTTTCTGCCCATGTCGCGCGCCGAAATGGAGGCACTCGGCTGGGATTCGTGCGACGTAATCCTGGTGACCGGCGACGCTTACATCGACCATCCGAGCTTTGGCATGGCACTCATTGGCCGCTTGCTGGAAGCGCAGGGATTCCGGGTCGGCATCATTGCCCAGCCAGACTGGTTGTCGGTCGACGCCTTTCGCACGCTGGGCAAACCGAATCTGTATTTCGGCGTCACCGCCGGCAACATGGATTCGATGGTCAACCGCTACACGGCCGACCGCAAGATTCGTTCCGATGACGCTTATACCCCCAACGCCGAGCCCAACAAGCGCCCCGACCGGGCACTGGTGGTGTACGCCCAGCGCGCCCGTGAAGCCTATCCCGACGCCAATGTCGTGATTGGCAGCATCGAAGCCAGCCTGCGCCGCATCGCCCATTACGACTACTGGTCGGATAAGGTGCGCCGTTCGGTGCTGCCGGATTCGAAGGCCGACATCCTGTTGTTCGGCAATGCCGAACGGGCGCTGGTCGAGCTGACGCACCGCGTCGCCGCCGGTGAGTCGATCAAGGAGATTCGCGATCTGCGCGGCACCGCCTTCATGGTCCCGCGCGGCTGGCTGCCCGGCGAAGATTGGGCCGAAGCCAATTCGACCCGGGTCGATACGCCCGGCCGGGTCGAGGTGCACGCCGATCCGTATGAAATGAAAACCAAGGAGCCAAGCAGCTGCGGCACCGGCGACGCCACCGCCGCGCCGGTCGTGGTGGAAAAGCCGATCCTGATCCTCAGCCGCGAAGAGCGCCAGGCCGCGCAACGCGAGCAACGCAACAAGACGGTGATCCGCATTCCCGGCTACGAACAGGTCAAGGACGATCCGGTGCTGTATGCCCATGCCTCGCGCGTGCTGCATCTCGAATCCAATCCCGGCAATGCCCGTGCCCTGGTGCAGGCGCATGGCGAACGCGATGTCTGGCTCAATCCGCCGCCGTTGCCGCTGGCCATGGACGAGATGGACGGCGTCTACGACATGAACTATGCGCGCGCCCCGCACCCGAGCTACGGCAAGGCCAAGATCCCGGCCTGGGACATGATCCGGTTTTCGGTCAACATCATGCGTGGCTGCTTTGGCGGCTGCACCTTCTGCTCGATCACCGAGCACGAGGGCCGCATCATCCAGAGCCGCTCGGAGCCGTCGATCCTGCGCGAGATCGAACTGATCCGCGACAAGACCAAGGGCTTCACCGGCACCATCTCCGATCTGGGCGGCCCGACCGCCAACATGTACCGGCTGGCCTGCAAGGAAAAAACCATCGAGGAGTCGTGCCGTCGCTTGTCGTGCGTGTATCCGACCATCTGCTCGAACCTCGGCACCGACCACAGCAAGCTGATCAGCCTGTACCGCAAGGCGCGCGCGATTCCCGGCGTGAAGAAAATCCTGATCAGCTCGGGCCTGCGTTACGACCTCGCGGTGCGGTCACCGGAATACGTCAAGGAACTGGTCACGCATCACGTCGGCGGCCTGCTGAAAATCGCGCCGGAGCATTCCGAGGAAGGTCCGCTGTCGAAGATGATGAAGCCGGGCATGGGCGCCTACGACCGCTTCAAGGAACTGTTCGACAAGTACTCGAAAGAAGCCGGCAAGGAGCAATACCTGATTCCGTATTTCATCGCGGCGCACCCCGGCACCACCGATGAAGACATGCTCAATCTGGCGCTGTGGCTGAAGAAGAATAATTTCCGGCTGGATCAGGTGCAAACCTTCATGCCGACGCCGATGGCAATGGCCACGACGATGTACCACTCGCGCAAGAATCCGTTGCGCAAGGTCGGGGCCGATTCGGAAGCAGTCGAGACGCCGCGCAGCGGCAAGGTGCGCAAACTGCACAAGGCTTTCTTGCGCTATCACGATCCGGACAACTGGGAAATCATTCGCGAAGCGCTGCAGCGCATGGGCCGTTCCGACTTGATCGGCAGTGGCGAACGCCATCTGGTGCCGCGTCATGCGGCGCCCACGCCGGGCCTGATTGCACTGGAGCGCCGGCGCGAAACACCGAGCCCGGAAAAGCTGGCGAAGAAATTCGGCCAGAACAAGCCGCGCGCGGGGGCTGCTGTGATTCGTACGCCACCGCGTCCAGCCAGTCCGGCGCGCAAAACGACACCGGTGGCGGTCCGCAGCGGCCGCAAATAGTCAGAAGGCTTCGTAGCCCAGCAGATAACGCCACTGCCCGACCGGCAGTGACGCCATCGAGATCCGGCCAATCCGAATGCGCTTCATGCTCACCACCTGCAAGCCGACCTGCTCGCACAGGTGCGCGATCATGCCGCGCTGCGGCGCTTTCAACGCAAAGCGCAGGCGGTGTTCGCTCTGCCAGCTGACCTTGATCGCTGGCATCGGTTTGCCGTTCCACTTCAAGCCTTCCTGCAACAGCGCCAATCCATCCGGCGCCAGCGTGCCACGGACTTCGACCACGAATTCCTGTTCAATCCGGCTGCCGTCATCCACCAGTTTGCGCACCACGCGCCAATCCTGGGTCAGCACCAGCAAGCCGCTGGCGCTGTCCTCGAGCGGATTGGTCAGGGTCAGATTGCGCGCATGGCGGCGCAGGAAGCGATGGCCGGAACGGTCACCCGGCGCTTTCGTTGCTTCGGCAATCCAGTGCATTTCGGGATCGAGCGCTTCGGCGGTGACCATGCCGGCCGGCTTGTGCAGCAGCAGCGTAACCGGCTCGATCGGCGTGAGCACGGCATTCGGCACCAGCTCGACCACCTGCGCCTGCGTGACGCGCGCACCGGATTCCTCGGTCAGCACACCATCGACCAGAATCCAGCCACCTTCGATATATTGTTCGGCTTCCGAGCGCGAGCAGCCCAGTTGTTCAGCCACACGTTTGGCCAGCCGGATCGTTTCTGTCATGGGGAGTGTGTAAAAAAAGAATGAATGGGTGTAAGGAAGCAGCGGTTGATGCGACAAACCGCCGACACCGCGCCATTGTACCGGCGCAGGCGTCGCAAATTCGGTTTCCCTTCCTGTTCGTCGGCTACACTGGCAGAGAGGTTCCGGCGCACACCATCCAATGAGGCTCTATGGCACATGCAACTACCCTGACTTACCGGCACCGGCTGCCGGTGCGCCTGATGCACTGGATTAATGTGCTCTGCCTGACGATTCTGTTCATGAGCGGACTGCACATTTTCAATGCCCACCCGGCCTTGAACTGGGGCGCGTCGTCCTATACCGGCAATGATCCGGTGCTGGAAATCAGCGCCGAAGAAGTTGAGGGAGGTGTTGCCGGCAAGCCGACCTATCGCGGTGTGCTGACCGTATTCGGCCATGAGTTCGACACCACCGGTGTGCTCGGGGCACGCATCAATTCCGCCGGCCGGCTCGACACCCATGCCTTTCCATCGTGGATCACGATCCCGGGTCCGTATTCGCTGGCCGATGCGCGCAGCTGGCATTTCTTCTTTGCGTGGCTGTTCGTCATCAACGGCCTGGTGTATTTGCTGTACTCATTCATCAGCGGCCACGTCAAACGCGATCTCGCGCCGACTGTGCCGGAACTGCGCAACATCGGCGCATCGATCAAGGAACACGTCCAGTTCAAGCATCCGACCGGGGTGGCCGCGACGCGATACAACGTGCTGCAAAAGCTGACCTACCTGATCGTCATTTTCATCCTGCTGCCGCTGATCATCCTGATGGGCATGGCGATGTCGCCCGGGCTCGATGCGCTGCTGACCGGCTGGGTCGACCTGTTCGGCGGCCGGCAATCGGCGCGCACCATCCATTTTGTGGTGGCGTGGCTGCTGGTAGCATTCGTGCTGATCCACGTTTTCGAGGTCATCATCAGCGGTCTGTTCAATCACATGCGCTCGATGATTACCGGCTACTTCCGCGTTACCCCCGATCCGACCCCTGGAGAAAAGCGATGAGCTGGCAACCCACCAAACGACAATTTTTGCGCCGTTCCCTGGCAGGCGCCGGTGCACTGGTACTGGCCGGCTGCGACCGGCTGGGGCAAACCACCTGGTTCCCGAAGCTACTGGCCACCGGCGAAACCCTGAGCAACACCGCCCATCGGGCGCTGCTGTCGCGCAAGGCGATGGCGCAGGAGTTTTCCGAAGCCGATCTGTCGCCGGATTTCCGCAGCAATGGCACCGCCAATCCGAACAGCGCGCAGTATCAGGCGATGGTCAAGAACGGCTTTGCCGACTGGACGCTCAAGGTCGACGGGCTGGTCGAGAAACCCGTCCAGCTGACCATGGCGCAACTGCAAGCGATGCCGCAGCGCACCCAGATCACGCGCCACGATTGCGTCGAAGGCTGGAGCGCAATCGGCAAGTGGAGCGGCGTGCCGCTGCATGAGATCCTGAAGATGGTGCAGCCCAAGCCGAGCGCGAAGTTCGTGGTGTTCCATTGCGCCGATCCGATGGAAGCCGACGGCACCGTGCCGTACTACGAAAGCATCGATCTCGACGACGCTTACCATCCGCAGACCATTCTGGCGCACGCGCTGAACGGCAACACGCTGCCGGTCGCCAATGGTGCGCCGTTGCGCCTGCGGGTTGAACGCCAACTGGGGTACAAGCAGGCCAAGTACTTGATGCGGATCGAATTGGTGGAGCGGTATGACCAGATCGCCGGTGGCAAGGGCGGTTACTGGGAGGACGTTGCGGGGTATCAGTGGTACGCAGGGATTTGATGTGCGCCGCGATGCAGGTGCCTGCTCGAAGTGGGCAGCGTAGCGCACGCGTTGCGCATGCCTGTGCGCTGGCGCACAGTCGGGAGCCGGGCGAGTAACTACGCTGCTTCTCTCGAGGTGGCCGATGCAGCATGATCGGCCACCGTTCCACGCTGGAGCCAGCCATGATCAGGAATAATCCAGGCCCCGCCAGGACCGCACTCGTGGCCCGCCGCGCGTACGCAGGATCGCCACAAGTTCAGCGCACCGAAGGATCGCCTGTGCGCCTGATGTGTCAGCCCGGCACCAGCCCGGTCGTGCATTCGTGGCCGGATGGCGCTGCGCATCCATGAAACCAGAGCAGGTTCCCGACTCTACTGCCGCACGACCGATTGCCGAGACCGATCCGGCAGCCATCGCTGCACCAATTCCAGCACCAATCCCTGATCCATCGCCAGCGGGCAAGCCCGGGCAATCATTTTTGCGCACCCACCTGTGGCAGGGCCTGGCCGCGCTGCTCGTGGTCGTGGTCGCCGGCGGCCTGCTGCTGCGCTGGTGGATGGGCCCGCAGGTGAGCACCGAATCGGTGCTACGGCGCGACTTCGTGCAAACCGTCGTGGCCAGCGGCCATGTCGAGGCGCCGCACCGGCTGGACGTTGGCGTGCAGATCACCGGCGCGGTGGTGCGCGTTCCGGTTACCGAAGGCCAGGCCGTCAAGGCGGGTGATTTGCTGGTGGAACTGGAGGCAGCTGAACTGAGCGCAAGCAGCCGTCAGGCCGAGGGCGCGGTGGTGCAGGCGCAGGCGAAATTGCGCCAGCTGCAGGAGGTGCAAGGTCCGGTTGCCGCGCAGACTTTGGGCCGCGCACAGGCCACGCTGGCGAGTGCCCGCGCGGCATTGGCGCGCGACCAGGAATTATTCAGCCGCGGCTTCATCGGCCTGGCGGCGCTGGAGGATGCGCGCAAGACCGTGCAACTGGCCGACGCCGATGTCCGTGCAGCCCAGATGCAACTCGACACGACCGCATCCAGCGGAAGTGACCGGGCGCTGGCGCTGGCCAACGTGGCTGGCGCCCAGGCCAGTGCACAAGCGGCGCGCGCGCGCGCCGGCTACACGACGATCAAGGCGCCAGTGGCCGGCACGCTGATCGCCCGTAACGTCGAGGTCGGTGACGTGGTTCAGCCGGGCAAGGTGCTGATGACGCTCTCGCCCGAAGGCGCGACGCAGCTGGTGGTTGCAATCGACGAAAAAAATCTCGCGTTGCTGGCGCTGGGGCAACCTGCGCTGGTCTCTGCCGACGCCTACCCGAGCCAGCGTTTTACCGCCACGCTGGCTTACATCAATCCTGGCGTGAATGCGACCACGGGCGCAGTCGAAGTCAAGCTCGACGTCGCGGCGCCGCCGGCAGTACTCAAGCAGGACATGACTGTATCGGTCGACATTGAGGTGGCGCGGCGGGCACGGGCCTTGATCGTGCCGCTGTCGGCGGTACACGACGCCGAGACCACACCCTGGGTGTTGCGCCTGGAAGGCCGGCATGCGATGCGCCGGCCAGTCCGGCTCGGGCTGCGCAGCGGTGGACTGGCCGAAGTACTGGGCGGGCTGTCCGAGGGCGATGCGGTGCTGTCGACGTCGGCCCCGGTCAAAGCCGGGGCACGGGTGCGCGCCACACCGATGAACGCAACGGTTGCCGCGCCTGCGGCGTCGGCGCCGAAGTAAGCCGGCAAAGGCCAATCCATGTTCAAAACCTGGCTACCGTTCGAATGGATCGTGGCGCTGCGCTTCCTGCGCGAGGGACGCCTGCAAACCATCTTCATCGTCGTCGGCGTGGCCCTGGGCGTGGCGGTGATTGTATTCATGTCGGCGTTGATGACCGGCCTGCAGATGAATTTCATCGCCCGTGTTCTTTCGGCGCAGGGGCACATCCAGCTGTTGCCGCCAAAGGAAGTGACGCGACCGCTGCGGCTGGGTGTGCATGCCCGCCCCGGCGAAATGGAAGCGGCCATCGTGCAGGCGCCATTGCAGCGGCTGAAATCCATCGACCAGTGGCAAGCCGTGGCCGAGCAGATCCGCGCCATGCCCGAGGTACTGGTGGTGTCGCCCATGGCAGGCGGCTCGGCGCTGGTCGTACGCGGCATCGCCAGTCGCGCCATTACCGTGGCCGGCATCGAGCCGGCGCTGTACTATCGCGTTGTCACCTTGCCCACCAAGATCACGAGCGGCAAAGCCGCACTCAGCGGCAGTGACATCCTGATCGGCACCGAACTGGCCAGCGATCTGGGCGTGACTGTGGGCGACAAACTGCGACTGACCACGGCGAACTCGGCGGCTGCGGGGGGCGATACCACCTTGACCATCGCCGGTATTTTCGACCTCGGCAACAAGGGCGCCAACCAGCGCAGCACCTTCGTCGCGTTGCGCACCGCGCAAAGCCTGCTGGGCTTGCCCGGCGGCGTCACCAGCCTTGATGTGACGGTGCGCGATGTGTACGCCGCCGAACTGGTGGCACAGCGCATCACCGCCGCTACCGGCGTCGAAGCCGACAGCTGGATCAAGACCAATGCCGAACTGTTCACCGCCATCGCAGCACAGAGCACCTCCAACAATGCAATCCGTTTCTTCGTCGGCCTGTCGGTGGCGTTCGGTATCGCCAGCGTGCTGGCCGTGGTGGTGGTGCAGAAGTCGCGCGAGATCGGCATCCTGCGCGCGATGGGTATCTCGCAGGGCCAGGTGATGCGTGTATTCCTGTTGCAAGGCGGCTTGCTGGCGCTGGCCGGCTCGGTGGTCGGCAGCGCGCTGGGCGCCGGCGTGCTGACCATGTGGCATCGCTCGGTGCGCACCGCCGACGGCACGCCCCTGTTCACGCTGGTACTGGAGCCGTCGCTGTTCCTGTCGGTGCTGGCCGTGGCCACGCTGACCGGGCTGCTCGCCGCGTTGGCCCCGGCACGACGCGCCGCGCGGCTCGATCCGGTGGTGGCGATTCGTGGCTGACGCCCTCGCCCATCCGGCTGTGGTGCAATTGCGCGGCGTGCGCAAGGCCTATAACGTCGGCGAAGCGTTCGAGACCGAGGTGCTGCACGGCATTGACCTGACGGTGCGGCATGGCGAATTCTGCGCCGTGGTCGGCCCGTCCGGATCGGGCAAAAGCACCCTGCTCAACATTATCGGTCTGCTGGATCGGCCCACCTCGGGCACGGTCGAGGTCTGCGGCGCGCAAACCACGACGCTCCATGACCGCGCGCTCACGCAACTGCGTGGTCACAACATTGGCTTCGTGTTCCAGTACCACCATTTGATCACCGCCTTCACCGCGCTGGAAAACGTCATGATGCCGATGCTGGGCGCGGAGGAATTCGCCAGCGCGGCCATGCGTTCGCGTGCCGAGGGCTTGATCGACAGCGTCGGTCTCACGCACTGGAAGGACAATGGCGCCGGCAAGCTCAGTGGCGGTCAGCAACAGCGCGTGGCTATCGCCCGGGCGTTGGTCATGGGCCCTGCGCTGCTGCTGGCCGACGAGCCGACCGGTAACCTTGATACGAAAAGCGCTGACGAAGTGTTTGCGCTGTTGCGACGCTTTAATGAGGAGCATGGCACGACGGTATTGTTCGTCACGCATAATGTGGCGATGTCGGAGCGCTGCGACCGGATCATCGAAGTGATCGACGGTCGCGTCACGGCTTGAGCGGAGCTTGATGCCGCTCAACAGCGGGTGATTAGTGCGCAGGCGCCATTACCCTCGGGCTTACGACAACGCAGGTTTCGAATTTTCCAGCGGATGGATGACCGGATGCGCTCGCGCTTCCGCCAGTTCGCAGGTTTCATGTAGCGGACAATTTTCCACGCACTGCGTACCATGCAGCCTGTTTGCGTCGAGAAGCAGGCCGCAGTTTGACCTTGCATCAGGAAATTGTTTCTTGAACGCGCCGACGTCCGGCGGGTTTTCCATGAGCCACGCCCGAGCCATGGCAATGCGTTCGATGCACGGAAGCAGGAACAGGTGCACACCGACCCATGTCATGTGATTTTCAGCGACTGCCATGCCGCCTCCGTGTTTGTTCGCAAGGACGCCATAGTAATGCAGCCGGATAGCAGGGACACAGCCACTAAGTGTTCTGGCGCACATATCCGTGTCATATTTTACCCGCCTGCCAACCATGCCGTTCACGCAGGCCTTGTCCCCAGCGAATGCCGCGCACATTGCTGCGCAGTCGCGCTCGGGCCGGTGTTCCATGGGTGGCCAGGAGCGGTCCGGTGTCGCGTTGACGCGCGCCGCCGCAGGGCCTAGTCTGATTCAACACACCTCGGTCCGATCACGCGAACACTGTCGGATCGGGGTGATTCTGGCGGTGGCAGATGCCGCTGTTTCACTCTCCGGGAGACACGACATGACCAGCAAGAACACGATCTGCTTGTGGTACGACGGTGGCGCCGTTGACGCCGCAAACTTTTACGCCAACACCTTTCCCGACAGCGCTGTCAGCCCTGTCTACCGGGCCCCGGGCGACTATCCCGACGGCAAGCAAGGCGACATCCTCACGGTTGAGTTCACGGTCGCGGGCGTCGCCTGCATTGGACTCAACGGCGACCCGCACTTCAAGCACAACGAGTCTTTCTCCTTTCAAATCGCCACCGATGACCAGACGGAAACCGACCGGTTGTGGAACGCCATCGTCGGCAATGGCGGTCAGGAAAGCGAATGCGGCTGGTGCAAGGACCGCTGGGGCTTGTCCTGGCAAATCACGCCGCGCGCACTGATCGCGGCCATCTCCGACCCGGATCGGGCGGCGGCCAGGCGCGCCTTCGACGCGATGATGACCATGAAAAAAATTGACATTGCGACGATCGAGGCGGCGCGCAGGGGCTGAGCTTTCGCGCAGCCAAAGGTAAAGACGGCGTCCATCCGTGTTCGTTGCGACGAACGCACTGTTTGCGTTGTGTTTGTTGCCATTCGATGCCCGTATATTGGTGGGGAGCAGCCGATTCCGGTCCATTTGCTCGTCAGTTGTCATCCATCACTCCAGGAGTTCTCATGAAAAATGTTTTCTCTGTCTCCAATGCCGTCATGCTGCTGATCGACCATCAGGTGGGAACCATCAAGCTGGCGATCAGCACGCCCTATGACGAAATCGTGCGCAATACACGTGCCCTCGCCCGCACTGCCGTTGAAACCGGCATGCCACTGGTGCTTACCTCCAGCCAGGAAGAGCATTTTCAAGGCTTGCTGCTGGCTGACCTGCAAACCATTGCGCCGCGCGCCTATGCCGAGCGGGTCAAACGCCCGGGCGTGGTCGATTGTTGGCTATATGGGCCCTTCAAGGAGGCGGTGGTGGCCACCGGCCGCAAGAAGCTCATCATGTCCGGACTGACCAATGACGTCTGCATTGTGTATCCCGCCATCAGCGCACTCGAGGATGGATATGAGGTGCAGGTGGTGGTCGATGCCGCTGGCTCACCGACCACTGCAGCCGACGAAACCGCGCTGCGTCGCATGGAAAGCGCCGGCGTCACGCTAACCTCAACCAACCAGGTCATGGCGGAACTGGCCATGGATTGGGCAAGCCCAACCGGGTCGACAATCCAGACGATCATGTATCAGGAAGTTCTGAAGCGCTTGGTCGAGGCCTGATGCGATGCCAGGCCCGGGCGCCAAGGTGGCGCCCGCGTTCCGGTTTTGCGTCGCGCCCCTGCGCTACCACAATGCATCCGCCGCACCATTCATGGGCCGGGAAGCCAGGTGTGCGTTCAACCGGCACGCCACGCCGCTTGCTGGAAACGGCAGGACGTTGCGAGTCATCGCCGCCGTGTTGAAAACGTAAAGGAGAAACCAGTGACATCGAATGTTGAAGCAGTCACGGCCATCGAGGCCGTCCAGCGCGGCCCGGGCTTGCGCATTGCCCAGCTACACGAGGCAACGCTGGGCGCGTCGCTGGATCCATTTCTGATGTGCGACTGCTTCTGGATGGCGCAACCTTTTTTCCCACCGCATCCGCATGCCGGCATCTCCGCCGTGACTTACATGTTGCCGGAATCCGAGGGCGGCTTCGTCAATCGCGACAGCCTTGGCAACCGCAACCTGATCCAGCCCGGCGCGTTGCACTGGACCGAAGCCGCCGCTGGCATGATGCATGAAGAAACCCCCATTGCGTCTGGCGTGACGTGTCAGGGATTGCAGATTTTCGTCAACTTGCCATCCGGCTTGAAGCTGGCCGAACCCCGCACCTATCACCTGGAACCGGACGCAGTTCCGGCGCGTGATTTCGCCGGCGCGCAGGTACGCGTGTTGGCAGGCAAATTCGATGACTCCCACGCTGGCGTGATGCCACGAACCGACTGCGCACTCTGGGATGTCACGTTGCAAGCCAATTCCACCGTGACGCTGCCGTTACCCGACCATTGGCATGCATTTGGCATCCTGACCAAGGGCAGCCTGGCGGGCTTTTCGGCCACGGGTCTCGCAGCAGTGCGGTTTGCTGCGGATGCCCGTCAGTTGGTCCTTGCAACATCCACTGAACACGCCCGACTGGTTATTTTTTCCGGCAAGCCATTGAATGAGCCGCTGGCGTTTGGCGGCCCGTTCGTCATGAATACCACCGAGCAGCTCCAGGCTGCCAAGCGACGATTTGTGGCGGGCGAAATGGGGCACCTGGAGGCGTCGTTCTAATCCTTGCCGCTTCGTGCGCCAACCGGCGTGGCACTGACCCGCGAACAATTCAGCCGACCCGGCAGACACGTTAACCGCTGAACCGGTCTGCCATCAGTGCGCCGCCATACCCAATGGCACTGGCTGCCGCAGAGACGATGACGCCCCAGCTGATGTCGACCAGACTCAGCGTGCCGGTCCAGCCTTTCAGTGTCGCCAGATTGCTCAGGTCATAGGTCGCGTAGGCAACCAGGCCCAGCAAGCCACCCAGCAGCAGCGCGCGAGTCCATTGACCCGCCTGCATCCCCGGGCTGACGCAAAATACAACGAGCCCGGCCACGTACAGCGCGTAAAACAGCAATGCCGGCAGCAGATTGGGTTTTTCCAGCAGCAGCGCGCCAATTTGCGCCTGATAAAATTTCGGCGCCACCAACGTCAGCCAGGCAAAGTCGAGTGCGCAGAAGGCGATGGCGGTCGCCGCGTAAGCCAGGACATACTTGAGCATGCAGCCCTCCAAAGGGTCAGGATTAGCAGGAACGTCGGCGTACCGGGGTCAGCGGGAAATCGGCAACGAACCGAAAAAAAACCAAAAAAAACCGGCGGAATTCGCGATGGCGTGACAAGCGAGTGTCGAACAAAAGCATAAAAAAATCGACCTCGAAAGGTTCGTACGAAATCGAACATACCCTCAGCCATGCCAAGCGCGGTTGCGTTGCCGGTTGGCCCACGCTGTGCGACCGCGGTGGTCACTTCGGGCGCGGCCGTTTCAGTCCCGCATCCGGCGGCGTCAACGCGCCCTGCCGCAACTTGCCGACGGCAACCGCCACGGCCCGCGCTACATTGCGCACCTCTTCCTGCATCGCCGTGTCACGATCGAGCACGGCATGGCTTTCGGCATACGATGCGTAATAGCCGATGTAGCGGTCCAGTCGGGACATGACGCCAGCGTCGATCAGGCCCATCCAGTCGAGCCAATCGGACAAGCCGCGCCGCACGCCTTCAATCCCGGCGACATCGCCGTGTACCACCAGGCCGTAGGCGCGGCCGGCCAGATGCTTTGGATACGACCAGCCTGCCAGTTCCACCTCCTTGGCTTGTTCGGCGTTCTTGCCGCTGGTCGTGGTGGGATCGGGATTGCCGCCATCGGCGCAGACCAGGCGGTCGATCATCAGTTTCAGAACCGCCGGCGACTGGTACCAATACACCGGAGAAAGGATGATGACGCCGTGCGCCGAGACCCATTTTTCATAAATCTCGGCCATCCAGTCGTTGGTTTGTCGCTGCCCGTGATTCGGATAGCAGCTGCACGGCCAGTGGCACAGCGGCATCGCTGTCGAGGCGCAGCCCTTGCAGGGATGGATATGCTTGTCGTAGCTGGAGATCAACAAGCTCAGGTCGAGCAAATCGACGTCGATGCCAGCGGCTTCCAGCACCTCTTGCGCCATCACGGTCAAGCGCCATGTCTTGGAGATCTCGCCGGGACAGCTGCCATCGTTGCGTGCCGATGCGCAGATCAACAGCACGCGTGAGCGGGTGCCGGGGTCCTTCTGCACTTTTTCGGCGGCGAGCAAGGCGTTGCGGGTGGCTTTCCATTCCACCGACATGGCGTAGTCGGGGTCGGCAAACTCCGGCCCAGCCGGTGCTTGCAACGGCGCTTTGTGTCCGTCCTTGTAGTTGTGCCACGCGATCTCTTCGATCCTTGCGATCTGCGCGGCGACCTGGTCGAATGTGGGATCGAGGAAGGACTTGCGAAATTCCAGCTTGAATTCGTCGCGATCAAGGGGCGGCGGGGCTTGTCCGGTGCGTGGTGCGGTCATGGCGTCTCCTTGGTGGTCGACGACGAGTATCGACGCAAGGAGTGGGTATGTATGTGTGACAGGGCACAGATCGCCCCAGCCATCGACCTCGTCGCGCCGGGGTTGCGCTGCGATCTGGAGTGCCTGACAAAAAGTCCCGGGTCGGGTCAATTCATGGCGTGCCCAAGTCCCTGCCCTTCACAAACGCGCCAACACCTCATGCCATGAGCACGCCGCATCCAGCGCCAGCGGCGCGCTGCTGCGGCGCTGGCTGCCGGCTGTCATCGGCAGACAGGGTCCGCGCGGCGACGCTTACGCCGGGGTGTCAAATGTGCCGGGGCTGTTCGGCGTGGCGCGCCACTCGGGGGCACGCACTTGCGTCGCATCAGCCAGCCCCTGCCGCACACCGGCGGCGTCGAGGTCCTGCAGATAGCCGGGCGAGCCGGGCTGCTGGCGCCACGACTGCGCGATGGTGCCGGCGTCGACCGCATCAAATCCGATCTCTTCGACCAGCCGCATGACGATCGCCTTCGCCTGCGCATCGTCGCCGGCGACAGCCAGTGCCACCCTGCCCTTGGACGTACCCGGTTTGGCCTTGATCGGCAGTTGCTCGGCATAGATGCTGTTGAACACCTTGATGACCGGACGCCCAAGGCGTTGCGCGACCCAGGCGCTTTCGCTCATTCCCGCCTCGAGCTCGGGGATCAGGCCGTCACGCTGCTGCGGATAGTAATTGCTGGTGTCGATGACGATCTGGTGCGCCGGTGCATCGCGGAACAGGTCTTTCGGCAGCTCGGGCACGCGTACCATTGGCACGGCGACGACCAGAATCTCGCGGCCCTCCACTACCTGCGCAAGCCGCGTCGCACGCGCGCCAGTCTCCAGGGCCAGATCCGCGAGCGATGCCGGGCCACGCGAGTTGGCCACGGCGACGTCGTGCCCGGCCTTGGTGAACAATCGCGTCAGTGCCGCGCCGATATTGCCGGATCCAATGATGCCGATGTTTGCCATGATGCCATTCCTTGTGTGCTGACCCGAAGGCCGAAGACAGGATAGTATTGCCATCGTCTTCAGCAATAAACACCGGCTTGAATCACTGTATCGCAACCAGGAGTGTGGAATGGATCGTCTCGCCAGCATGGCCGCCTTTGTCAAGACCGCGGAGGTCGGTTCCTTTGCTGCCGCCGCCAGCGCGCTGACCATGTCGCCGCAAATGATCGCCAAGCACGTGACATGGCTGGAAACCCGTCTCGGCGCGCGCCTGATTCACCGCACCACCCGCCGCCAGAGCCTGACCGAAATCGGCAAGTCGTATTACGAGCGCTGCAAGGTGGTGCTGGCCGATGCCGACTGGGCGGACGCGCTCGCCAACGAAGCCAAAGGCGCGCCGCGGGGACGACTGCGTATCAATGCGCCGGTGTCGTTTGGCACCCAGACGCTGATCCCGGTGATTGCGCGCTACCTGCGGCAGCATCCGCTGGTGGAGATTGATCTTGTGCTCAATGATCGCTATGTCGATCTGGTGGAGGAAGAATTCGAGGCCGTGTTCCGGATCGGCGCCTTGGCGGACTCGAGTTTCATGGCGCGTGAGCTGGCGCCGTTTCGCATTGTCGCCTGCGCCGCGCCCGAGTACTTGCAAGAACGGGGTACGCCGTTGACGCCGGCCGATCTGGAACAGCACGAGTGCCTGGCCTACGCCTCGGCATCGGGCCCGACTGCCACCGAATGGCATTTCATGCGCGCGGGTGAGCAGCACACCGCCGCCGTCCGGCACCGGTTGCGGGTCAACGATTCCAAGGCATTGCTGGTCGCTGCATTGAACGGCTTTGGCATCGCCTTCATCGCCGAGGATCTGGCCCGCGACGGGTTGCGCTCCGGACGGCTGGTTCCGGTGCTGCCTGACTACGACACGCCGTCACGTCCGTTGCACCTGGTCTACCATCCTGACCGCCGGCAAACGCCGAAGCTCAAGAGCTTCATTGCGGCGGTGGTCAGTGAACTCGGCCAGTGAGGCACGGGATGGCAGCCATTGCGATGGCAGCGCAGGTCTGAGTTGCCAGGCACATTGCGCAGGGCCATCGCGGCGCAATCTGCTTGTGCGTTGCGCGCACCCCGACAAAAAAGCTTGTTCTACTGTTCCATTTGCAGCGAACTGCCTGGAGGGGCACTCCCGTTATCCGCCTCCAGGCCCGCAGCCTGGCTACGTGCGGCCCGCCAGCGCTGCATCGGGGAAGGGTGGCTTGCGCTGCCAGAATTGCTATCGCCGTAGGCCTGCACCAGCTTCCTGAAGTATCCAGCCAGATGCCCTGCCGGCCACCCTGCGCGTGTCGCCATCGCCAGGCCGGCCCGGTCCGCCTCAATTTCCTGCTCCTTGTTCAGGGGTGCCAGTTTCATCATCAAGCTGGCGTCGTTGTCGACCGCATCTTCCAGCGCTGAAAACGGCTTGGCCAGCCAGCCTGGATCCAGACGCACGGCCTCCTCGTATTCCTTGAGGTTGTGCAGCAAGAGCGCGTGCTGCATTTCATGGCTGAGCAAAAATGCGAGCTCGGCGTCACTGAGCCCAAGCCGCTCGACATACGCCTGGCTGACCAGGATTTTCCCTCCCGCCATGCACGAGGCGTTGTCATCCGGGTCGCTGCTGGTGTGAATTTCCCATGACAGCAGGGCCGCGGCGGGATCGTCGCGCGTGGCCTGTTCGCGCAAGCGCATGGCGATGCGTTCGACCCGCGACCGGAACGCAGCGTCACGGTCGAGCATGCCGGCGCGGGCCAGTTCAGCGACCCTGCCCCGGTACATTTTGTCCGCACCCGCGACGACTTCATCGAGCGTGACGGCGCTTGCCTCGCCGATGGTGAACAGCAGGCACCAGACAAGCACGTGCATGAACCGAGGTAGAGACATTGGCGTGGCGGGTTTAAAGATATCTTGTGCTTTCTGCGTCTCGCCTTGGCGAATAATGGCAACGAAATTGGCGAGACGCGCGCATCACCATAAACGCCAGGGTTTCCTGGTTCAACTGTAATTCGCCTGTGCCAACGGCGGCTTTTGGTCGGGAGCGTGACGCCAGACCGGGTCGAGACAGCCGACATAAGGGGACTGCAACGGGGAGGCGCGCTGCGTTTGCGGCCCCCGGAGCGGGCGGCGCCGCCCTCCCGCTCAAGCCTTCACTTCGACCACCGGTTCGAAGCCGCCGAAGATCATGCGTTTGCCGTCGAAGGGTATGGGCGGGTTGCCGGGTGTGGACGGATCCATGCGCGGGTCTTCCATCATTTTCTTCACGCCTCCGTCGCGCGTGGCCTTGTCCGGCCATTCGACCCACGAAAAAGCAACCGTCTCCTCAGCCGTGGCCTGCACTGCGCGGCGGAAATCGGTGACTTTGCCGTCGGGGACATCGTCACCCCAACCTTCGATTACGCGGAGGGCGCCCAACTCGATGAACAACGCGTCGAAATGTTGCGCGTGTTCGATGAACTTCTGCTTGTTGGCGGTGGGGACAGCGATCACGAAACCATCGATATATGACATGTCGTCACTCCTGTTGAGTTGACCGGTACGCGTGCCGGACTGAGGGCACCATCCTATCGCTTCGACGAACGATTGGAAGCCAAATCGATACGTCTTGCCTGACAGGAGCACATGCGCCCTGCAGCGGCGCTGGAGCAGCGCCGCCCTCAGCATAAACGCCTCGGCAAAGCAGGATGTTCGCGCTGATCAAATATTGATAATCATTTAGCCGTCCTCCCTTGGCCGGAGCCAAGCGATAACGTCGTGGTGCGAACCCCACTGTATCGAGAAGAACGGCATGTTATTTTGCGGCATTCACCTTCACTCAAACAACAGCTTGTGGGCGATCGCACAAGATTGACCCGATTCCTTGAAATTTATCGTCCGTTATTGCCGCGGCGTCCCAGCCAAAAATATAAGCGATCTTCAACAGGTGGGCACGCTTCCATGGAACACGGCAGGCCGAGCCTTGACGGTCGGCTCCGGCGCGATCGCCGCTGCCGAGCTTCTGGCGCAATCGGACCGGCGGCGTCGGACCGTTCAACTGGCCGGGCTCATGTCGGGCCCATGTGCGTCGAAAGCCGCCCCGGCGCCGGATCGCTTGTCGGTGCGTGCTGCGCGCCGCGCAACAGGTACGTCGCGGCCGTAAGGTTCCAGATCCCCTGCACCAGCAGGATGCCGACCACAACCGTCTCCGTCATGGCTTGCCCGGCTGCGACAACCGCGACCGCCGGAAGGGCTCCGCTCACCAGTCCAATCACGCCAAGCCTGCGTGTCAATCCGCTCTCGCGCAGCATGGCCGAGGCCCAGGCAACGGCCGCAAGCGACTGGCATACCCAGGCCACGCGCGCGATGTCGGTGAGGGCGACGCCGGCCATTGTCTGGATCATCCAGTAGCCGACGCGCACTGCCTCGGGCGACTCGGTGGCGAACAGCGCCGCGGTATCGGTACTGATAAAGCCGTCGATGGTGGTTGCCACCAGCATCAACATGCTGCCGGCGGCGTAGGCGATCAAACCGGCCAGGACGGGTGCGCGCCGCAGGCCGAGGCGCTGCGACAGCACCGTAAAACCGAACATCAGGCCGCCGACGCACGTCATCGCCACGATATGCACGAGCTGGTGCGCGTCGCGAAGCTTGACCATGCTTTGCAGGATCGACAGCGCATCGCTGCCTTGCGCGCTCGAGTCGAGTGCCACGGCGGCGATCGACGCAATGGCGCACAGGACAATGACGAGGCCGGCGTTGCGCGCCGTGGTGTCGGTTTCGTGTTGTTGATGGGCAGTCATGGGCATTCTTTCAATAAGTGGCCGCACGGCGATTTGCGTGCAGCACCTACTGTGTGGCGCGAGCATGGCGCCTGCATGTCGGCGCGGTAAAGATTTGTAAAGGCTCAGTGGGCGTACGGCAGCGTCACGCGAAAGCAGCAGCCGCCACCTGGATTGGGCAGGCACCGGGCATCGCCGCCGTGGTGGCGGGCGATCTGGCGCACTAGGGACAGGCCCAGGCCGACACCACCGGCCGCTTCAGGGCAGCCGGGCAGCCGGTAGAACGGCTCGAAAACGCGCTCGCGATGCTGCGTCGGAATGCCGGCGCCGCCATCGCAGACGTCAAGCCGCAGCCCGCTTCCGGACTCTGCGGCGAACCGCACCTCGATCTTCGAGCCGGCGCCGTAACGGATCGCGTTCTCCAGTAAATTGCGCACCATCCGGCGCAGCAGGCGGGCGTCGCCCTGCACACAGTAGGTGCCGGCGTCGAGCGTGGCGTTGGCGCGCGCGCACTCCTCGGCCAGCAGGCCAGTAAGGTCGACCTCCTCGATGCGCGGCAGGGCGACACCTGCGGCATCGAGGCGGCTGGCCAGCAGCACCTCGTCGATCAACTGGTCCAGCTCGGAGACGTTGCGCCGCAGTTCGGCGCTGATCGCCGGCGTCGCCTGTTGCGCCATCAATTCGGCTGCCATGCGGATGCGCGCCAGCGGCGAACGCAGCTCATGGGAGGCGTTGGCCAGCAGCGTTTTCTGCGCGCCGACCAGCGACTCGATGCGCGCGGCGGAGTGATTGAAACTGGCGGCAAGGCGCGCCACTTCGTCGTCGCCCTCGACCGCGACACGGGTCGACAGCTCGCCCTCGCCCCACGCTTCGACGCTGCATTGCAGCCGCTCTAGGCGCAGCGTCAGACGGCGCACGACGGGATAAGCGCCCGTCGCGACGACAAGCGCAATCGCGATGAGCAGCGCGACGAAGCCCATCGCGTGCATCCGCGGACCCCTGACGGCAAGGCCCGCCTGGGCCGGATCGAAGAGCAGGTGCGCAAGGCCGAACAGGACTGCCGCCGCCAGCAGGCTGGCCAGCAAGGCGAGGTAGAAGCGCACGAACAACCGCCGCGCCGGCGTGCGCCGCAAGGTCGTCAAGAGCCGGGGCGCCGGCTCAGTCATGCGCTGCGGCGAACACGTAGCCGGCGCCGCGGATGGTGATGATGCGACGGGACTGCCTGGCATCGTCTTCAATGGCGGCGCGCAGCCGGCCGATGTGGACGTCGATCGAGCGGTCGAACGGATCGAACGCCTGGCCCTTGACTGCGTCGAGCAGCTGCTCGCGCGACAGTACGCGCCCGGCGCGCCCGGCCAGTGCCACCAACAGGTCGAACTGATAGGAGGTCAGCGCGCGCGCCTCGCCCGCAAGCCGCACGCTGCGCGCGCCGGGGTCGATTTCGAGGTGGCCGAAGCGCAGTGTTTGCGGCTGCTCCGACGCCAGCGGCGGGCGGCGCAGCACGGCGCGCAACCGCGCCAGCAATTCGCGCGGCTCGAACGGCTTCGGGATGTAATCGTCAGCGCCGATTTCGAGGCCGATGACGCGGTCGAACGGATCGCCTTTCGCGGTCAGCATCACGACCGGGATCGAACGCAGCGGCGCGGCGAGCGTGCGGATCTGGCGGCAGACCTCGAGGCCATCGGCGTCCGGCAGCATCAGGTCGAGCAGGACCAGGGCAAAGTCCGCACCACCCTGCCGCAGCATGGCCATGCCTGCCTGTGCGCTGGCGGCATGCCGGACCTCGAAGCCGTGCGGCCTGAGGTAAGCGGCGACCATGCCGGAGAGGCGCTCGTCGTCTTCGATCATCAGGACATGTTGGACCGCGGATCATACCTCAGTGCATGCGCGATCCCAGGTGATCGCCCAACCTGATCCTTTGTTCGCGCGTGAGCGCGTCGGCAGCGATCGGCATGGCGGGCGGCAGTTAGCCGCGCCCTGCCACACCACCTGGCATGCGGGTCCGCACCAGGCGGCCCAAGGTCGTCGAAGTATTTGACTGTGAGGACGCGATTCAGGCCCGCTTCACGATGTCCCCACCCGTGCCCTGCGCTACCAGCAATCTGTCCGATTCAGTTCTCGTTCGCGAACGTCCGCAGTTGGCCGCTTGTACTCATGTTCCAACCGGGATTTCGATCCCGAGCCGCCGTTGGCATCACTGTGTTTGGCGAACGCTCACTCAACGAGAACAGTGACTTCTTTTGCAAAGTTCTCCAGCTGACCTGCCTCGAATTTCAGACAGGTGCGCGGCTGCGTGTCACCGTCCTGGCCATTCAACGTGACACGCAAACTGATATGGCCAGTCCTGTCCGATGTAGCAACAATCTCGACGCTGCTTTCGAGGTCACTCCACGATTTTTCTCCAACCCAGCCCGCCCATTCGGCAGCAATTTCACGGAACAATTCTGCTGGCGACGGAACCATGAAGGTAAACGACAGGGCGGTACCGGAAAACCAGGGCGTCCGCACGGATACATCGAAGCTTGTTTCTTCCCCCAGTCGTTCTCGTATTTCGAATGGCAAGACTGACCCGTCATCGGGCGACGTGAGTTCGTATCGCTTAGGTGACCTAACCTGAATTTTGCATAAAAAAGGGCAAGAATGCCGTAAGTGATTGATAAAATGTGAGTTATCGAGAAACACACTCATCAACACAAACGCCACCTTGCCGACATGAATTCTACTTCAGAGCAGCTCC